>CAZJJR010000396.1:0-3062 GCA_964546365.1 uncultured bacterium
AAATCAGGTGATAACGTTACCTTGTTTTCCCAATTTATCTTTGGATTTAAGTAGAGTATTTCCGCCCAAATTGAATGCTTAAAGTAACTGGAAAGTGGAAAGAAACCCGGTTTCTCTAAGAAACCGGGTTTCTGGGAACAGCGATCGAAAAAATAAATTTGACTATATCCTTGACATATAACTGGGTTTGTGCTATAGCTGTAAAAGACAGCTAAAAGATCCACAAACACATTTGATATTGGTTGCGGTCTCAGCTGTAAGGATGGTGAGATCCGGCCAAGGGTCGGCTCAACCCATTGCGTGATTATTCATATCAAGTTGCGGAAAATTAGTTGAGGAAGCTTGAAGAGAGATGATATTATCTCCGGCTGCATCGTATTTTCAAGAATTTAACAAGGCGCATAGGTCATGGGTCAAAGTACCTGTGTCTTATGCGCTTTGTTATTTGCTTGACGATAAAGATGCGATCGCAGATAGTACCATCTCTCTCCAGGTTGCTTCAATCAATTTTCCGCCACTTGATATGAATAATCACGCAATGGGTTGAGCCGACCCTTGGCCGGATCTCATCATCCTTACAGCTGAGACTTTGACCAAACTAATGTGTAGATTGCGAGTTTTGCCATAAGGGATATCTTCTTTTTTAGAAGTTCCTTGTGCAAAGCATTGTTGCAGCTAGATGTGCGATTTCTTGACGCTGTCCAATTCCACTATCTAAATTGGAAGGACAAATATGAAAAATATCGACCTAGCCGCAAACGCACAAACAGCCCAGCAAAAACCTTTAGTTTCGATTCACTGGGATTATCAAAATATCCCCGATCCAAAACTAGCCAACTATTTGCTGATTTTTGCAGGCTCTTTGGGATATGTAATCACCAAAAATGTTTACAACAACTGGGAATTAGCAAAAAAAAGTGATAAGCAAATTTTAGAAACTTCGGGCTGGGAATGTATTAATGAATCCCGTAGCAGGAAAAATGCTGTTGATTTTAAGCTGGTTATAAATTGTTCTGGTGAGGCGTCTAGGAGCCTTTATTCACACATATTTATCATTGTGACTGGAGACTCCTACAGCGAAATATTGATTGAAGAACTGCAAAAACAAGGAAAAAAAGTGATAGTTATTGCTCGAAAAGGTAGTGTCAACGAAAAGCTGAAAGAGCTTAATATTAAATTCCTTTTTGTAGATGAATTGCCTGAGTTAGTTGGCGAAAAAAATCAACATCAAATAATAGATACTGCTGCGTCTCATATCAGTTACAATGAAGCTATAGAATGTCTGCTGGAAGCTACCAAGACTGCCCTAACCAAAGGGAAACGTACAGTATTTCCCATAATTGACAACTTGATGCGTCAGCTTTTCTCCCAATATCAGGGAGTTAAATCTATTCGTACATATGATGGAAAGACATTTTCAACTTTTACAAAGTTTGTTAAGGCTGTAGCAGATGATGGAAAAGTGCGAATTAAAAATCAAGAATTGTTTTTAATTGAGGAATGCCTACTGGCTAACTAAAGTTTTTTTTCACCTTACTACACCTCTGAGAAACTCGGTTTCTCAGAGAAACCGGGTTTATACACGACCTTTATTTTTGACGTTTTTTGATGACTACCAACTTAACAGCAATACCCTCTGAAAGCGATAATACTTCTACGGATTATATGGAGTTAATTAACCTACCAAAAGGAGAGATACAATTGGAACCGAAAATCCCCACATTCAATAATGAAAAGCTACTTCGTCAAGCGCTTACCCACCGTTCTTACGTAAACGATAACCCTGACGAAGGGGAAGAAAATAACGAACGTTTAGAGTTTCTGGGTGATGCGTTGCTAAATTTTTTGAGTGGGGATTATCTCTATCGTCTTTATCCAGAAATGTCAGAAGATCAAATGACCCGTCGGCGTGCAGCTTTGGTAGATGAAAAGCAGCTAGCAAGGTTTGCCAAAGATCTAGGATTAGACTTGAGAATGCGACTGGGTATAGGTACAATTAAAGAGGGAGGCTTCACCAATCGAAATTTGGTCAGTAGCACCTTTGAAGCTTTTATTGGTGCTTACTATCTGGATAATAATTGTAACATCGAGCCAGTCCGCGCTTTTATCAAAAAGCTGTTTAATTCCGTGCCTGAAAGTGTAGTAGTGTCTCGCTCGAATGTAGATGCTAAAAATAAATTTCAGCAATGGGTAATGGCGAATATCGGTACAAGTCAATTGCCTAAATATGAGACAGTTCAAGCAGGTGGAGAGTCGCACGCCCCAGAGTTTCTTTCCAAAGTGTTTGTAGGTGAAGAAAAGTATGGGGAAGGAAAGGGACGCAGCAAGAAAGATGCCGAAAAGTCTGCTGCTGAAGATGCACTTGCCAAGCTGAGAAAACGAGGGATGATATAGAATTTGATTCTCTTTGATTGAATTTATCCTTTCCTCATCTAAAATTTAAAATCTAAAATTGATTGGCTGAGGTACGATTCGCTGAATACTTCTATGCGATCGCGTCCGGTTTTTTTGGCTTGATAAAGTGCCCGATCGGTAGCAGCCACCAACTCGGTGGGGGATAAGTCGTGAGTGGGAACTAAACTAGCTATTCCCACGCTTAAAGTAATGTATTCGCTAACTTCTGAGGCAATATGAGGAATTTGCAAGTCTTTGACTCTGATTTGAATTTCTTTCGCTACCCGCAAAGCTCCTTTCAGATTAGTTTGGGGTAAAATTATGGCAAATTCTTCGCCTCCATAACGAGCTACTAAATCGGCTGGACGTTTTGCCGATCGTTGAATTGCTTTGGCAACCATCCGCAGACATTCATCGCCTGCTTGATGACCGTAAGTGTCATTATAAAGTTTAAAAAAATCAATATCGCACAAAATCAGCGATAACAGTTCTTTTTCTCTGGCGGCAACCCAAAATTGCTGAACTAGATATTCGTCAAACCTTCGTCGATTTGCTAGTTGGGTTAAGCCATCAGAACTGGCTAAGCGCAATAGCTGTTCGTTGGCAGCTTGTAACTGTTGATAAAGTTCCGCTTGGTGAATGGCGATCGCTAATTGATTAGCGAGGTG
>CAZJJR010000396.1:3081-4314 GCA_964546365.1 uncultured bacterium
GTGTTTCATGAGATCGACTTCCAACGGTTGCCATTTTCTGATTTGATGGCATTCATGCACCATCAACAATCCCCATAATTGTTCTCCTTGCAAAATCGGTACTTCTAAATCTGCTTTAACGCGCCATTTTTTTAGTAATTTTTGATGGCATTCAGACAAGTTTGCTCGCTCGACATCTTCTATGCTTAAAATATGGCCATCTTCATAAAAATTAGTATGGTGGGAATTAGTGCAACAATCAGGAATAGTTTTTCCCAAAATAGACGGGCAATTTGATGTAGCAGATTCAACTACTACTATCCCTTTTTTAAACTTACTATTGTGATGATTTAAAGTTTGAAAGCGAAAAATAATCGAGCGATCGGTTTGAAGAAACTGCCGCACTTCTGTTACGGTGGTGTTGAGGACTTCGTTGAGGTCTAGGGAACGGCGGATGTGTTGAGTAATCACCCCCATGACTCGCTCTCTTTCTGCTTGCAGTCGCAGGGCTGCTTCTACTCTTTGGCGTTCCTTGATTTCCTCTAAAGCCTGGTCTCGCATTCGGCGATAATCTTGAATGCGATCGGTCAGATCGGTAACATCTTGAATTACCAACAAAGCATAAAAAGATGTTCTATTTTGAATTAATGAATCAGACGTAGTAAGTAAGGGAATTTGAGATTTTGATAGGGCTGTTTCTGCGTTTTCTGAGTTAGCAGAAGTAGCATCGAACGCCGGTACAGCCGTAACGGTGGTATGCTGAATCCGCCACCGTTCATCCGGTCGCTGACAGGGAATAATTGATTTGTGTAATTGAGAAGAAAAAATTGTTGGTGGGCCACCTAGAAAGATTTGCATCAGCCGATGAGCATATTTAGCTTGACGCAAGTGAGGATAATAAGTGCTGATATCTTTTTCCAAAATTTCAGTTCTTAAAATTCCCGTCCAGTCCTCCAGACATCGGTTCCAAAAAAGAACCTTAAAATCTTTTCTCAGTACACAAACCCCTTCCGGTACCCGATCAAGAATACCAAACTCTTTCTGGGCAGTCTGGATCTCGTTCATCATGACCCCCAAAAGTTAGTTCGATCGCTTTTAGCATCGCCTCGAAAGAACCTACCTTAAAGATTAAGATAATATTGCCAGCAATTTGTAGCTGTTCGATAATAAAACGAGTATGAGCTAATAAAATTCCCGAATTTACCCCCAATTCTTTTGTATTTACCAATTTTTCAACCTGACCTTCTAAATAGC
>CAZJJR010000397.1:0-4270 GCA_964546365.1 uncultured bacterium
GTTTTCAAATGTTCTGGTTCGTCTTGCTCTTCCCAATCATAGATAATCTTAGATTGAACGATACCCTCAATTAATTTTTGATTTTTCAGTTTTATATGGGGATTTTTTGAATTTAAATGAAGAACTGAATGAAAATTTTCTTGACTATTTTGAACTACCAATTTGCATAACTTTTGGGTGAGAAATGGCTGTCCCCCCGTCCAAGAAAGAATGCTTTGCAAAGCGGTTTGAGCATCGGGAATTATCTCGGTTAGCCCGCCTGAAAGTAGGGGTTTTGCTTCCGACAGTTCAAAGCCCCTTAATTCGATCGCCTTTCCGATATTAAAAGGAGTGCGGCTGGTATCGGAAATTAAATCTCCAGGAGTTGCTACCCCGAATAAGGCAAACGTTAGACGGCAATATTCTGGTTGTTCCGCTCGACGATTATAGCAAGCGCGAATCAGGGCAAAGAAGTCATCAGTTGAAAAATTCAAACTTAAAACGCTATCAATTTCATCAATAAAAATCACGATTTTTTCCGGAACTTGCGGTAGCAGAACGGTATCGAAGAATTCACTCAAACGATTGACAAAAGAAAGGTGAGCGCGTTCAGTCCACCACAGACGCAAATTCACGTTCAGTTGAAACGTTTTTGTTAACAATCCCACCATCGAACCATACCACTGTTCTGGTACGATTTCTTGAGTACCGATGGTAGTAATATCAATTACTCCACAACGAATTCCTTCAGCTTGCAAGCGATAAGTGGTTTGGACTCGCAAACTCGATTTGCCCATTTGTCGGGCGTTAAAAACATAGCAAAATTCCCCCCGCAATAGTCCTTGAAATAACTCTTCATCTGCCTGTCGTTTAACGTAGGTTGGGGCATTAATTGGCAAAGAACCACCAACTTGATAGTTAGGTTGAGAACTAAAAGAAGTCAGCATAAAGTTATGGGAGAACGTGGTACGATCGCAGTGAAAGGCAAGGGAGAAATGCTAACTTATTGGTTGACGGGTTTTCCGGGTTAAATGCGATCGATTATCTTAAATTTTTCAACCAAGTTAATAGTAATTTTAAGGTCGAGAACCTTAAGTTATTCAGTTAAATAATTACCTCTTTTTGTTTGAAAGATTATTGCCGATTCCACCGCACAAATGTTTATCCTCCTCCTTCACTTGAGCATTTGTTCGCAGGTAATCACGCACGCGATCGCAACCATAACTTAACAAATCCAGGTTGATAATTCCCTCTACATTCCACAGATTCAGGGTGTTATCCTCACTGACGGAAGCGACAAAAGTTCCGTCAGGACTGTACGCCACTCCCCTAATCGCCGCCGCGTGACCCCTAAGCGTGGTTAATTCCGTACCGTCAAGTTTCCACAACTTCACCGTGTTGTCTACACCGCCAGAAGCGATAATTTGACTGTCGGGACTAAACGCCACTCCCCACACTGCTGCTGTGTGACCTACAAGCGTTCTGAGTAATTTACCGTCAATTGTCCAAAGCTTAACGGTTTTGTCTCCACTGCTAGAAGCGATGATATTACCTTGACGGTTAAAAGCAAGTCTCCAAACTGCCGCAGTGTGACCTCGGAAAGTTCTCACCAAACTACCGTCAAGCTTCCACAACTTTACAGTACCGTCTCCCCCGGCGGAGGCAATTAACTGACCGTCGGGACTAAATGCTACCTGCCAAACAGGAGCGTGATGTCCGGTCATGGTATGCAATAATGTACCGTCGCGCCGCCAAAGCTTAATTGTGCTATCTAGACTTCCCGTAGCAATAGTAGGGGCAGGTTTTGACGATAATTTATCGGTTTGGATACTTTGACGATCTTCTAAACCCGCCCTTACATTAGGGCTGAAAACTACTGCCAAGACGGTAGCTTGATGACCTGTTAAAGTTGCGATCGCTTTCCCATTTCGCTCCCAAATACTCACCTTATTATCGTTTCTGGTAGCCGCAATTAAGTTGCCATTCGCACCGCTAGCAACACCAACACTATAAATTGCCGCGTTTTCTCCAGTGAAAGTCGCCAACAATTTGCCTTCCCGACTCCAAAGTTTAACTGTACCGTCTTCACTACAAGTAGCGATCGTAGAACTATCGGCACTGATATCGATTCCCCAAATTGCACCTTTATGGGCAGTAATAGTTGTCTGTAAGGGATTTTGACTTTCCCACAATCTGACGGTGTTTTCTGCACCCGCCGAAGCAATATAGCTGCCGTCAGGACTCAAAGCTACACCCCAAATCGACGCGCTGTGACCTCTAAATGTAGTCAGTTCTGTACCGTCGATATGCCAAATTTTGATAGTTTTATCCCGACTTGCAGAGACGATTTTTTGGCCGTCGGGACTAAACACCGCTGAAGATACCACAGCAGTATGACCGACAAGCGTCCTCAGCAAAGTACCGTCCAGCTTCCAGAGTTTTACAGTTTTGTCTCCACTTGTTGATGCAATTATTTTGCCATCGGGACTA
Source organism: uncultured bacterium (assembly GCA_964546365.1). Taxonomy (GTDB): domain Bacteria; phylum Cyanobacteriota; class Cyanobacteriia; order Cyanobacteriales; family Aerosakkonemataceae; genus DATNQN01. The sequence goes on from CAZJJR010000397.1 coordinate 2,470, forward strand.
AATGCCACTGAAGATACGATCGCAGTATGACCTACAAGCGATCTCAAAAAAGTACCATCAAGCTTCCAGAGTTTTACAGTTTTGTCTCCACTTGTTGATGCAATTATTTCACCATCTGGACTAAATGCCACTGAAGTTAAGGCACCAGCAGTACGAGCAGGGAAAGTGTTTAATAAAGTACCGTCTAACTTCCAAAGTTTCACGGTGTTATCTTGACTTGCAGAGGCAATTGTATTACCTTGCGGACTAAAAGTAACTCCCCACACCGCAAGACTGTGACCCTGAAAAGTTTTCAGCAAAGTGCCATCCAACTTCCAGATTTTGACGGTATTATCGTCACTGCCAGAAGCAATTAACTGACCGTCTGGGCTAAATTTGACTGTGCGAACGATCGCTTGATGACCTTTGAGGGTGGCAATTTCCGTTCCATCTCGCCGCCAAAGTTTAATTGTTTTATCTACGCTTGCCGAGGCAATTAACTTGCTGTCGGGACTGATATCGACTGTCATCACAGCCGCTTGATGCCCGGAAAAACGATTGTATTCATCTGCTTGATAAACGGCTTGTCTGAGCGCATTTTCAATTGTGCGATCGATACTGGCATCTGCCAATCCTAATCTTTGTAATTTTCGTTTAGCTTTAATCGCTTCTATCAGGGCGTCTAATCTTTGATTTGAGGCAAATAATCCCTCAGAAGATGATACTAGCGCTCGAATTTCACTAATCCTTGCTTCCCGTTCGCTTTCGGTTGCGCGGCGATACTGAAAATAAGTTGTCACCCCTAATCCGCAGGCAAGAAAAAATGCCACGCTGACTCCAAACAGCAAGATTTTTTGGCGTTTGGCAGCTTCTTTTTCTTGAATTAATCGTCTTTGTTCTTCTTTTAGTCGCGCTTCCACTTCTTTGGTGCGTTCTGCCTCTAAAGCAAGTTGAACTTCTTGGCGATCGAGTTCTTGGCTGGCAGCGATATACTGATAATCCAAATCACTTAAGCTTTTTCCCTGCGACCAAATTTGAGCATCTTTTAAAGCTTGTCCTCGCAAAAGTCGTGAAGAATCTGTTTGTTTTGATGCCAACCAAGCATCGAATAGTTGAGAGTAGGGGCGCAGTTCCCTTAATTGTTTTTCTACCCAGTCGAGATTGAATACTTCTCGGTAAATCTGATTTTTTACCTGCAAATATCCCTGCTGTTTGACAACTAACCCCGATAAAATCAGTTCGATTTGTTCGCTGCTGTCATCGGTTGCTACTTCCACACCTTGTAAGATCTGCTGGTAAATGCCTAGCAATCTCCCCGCTCGTTGTTCGTTATACAAAATGCGATCGCGTACAGTTTTCAAATGTTCTGGTTCGTCTTGCTCTTCCCAATTATTGATGATTTTAGTTTGAACTATATTCTCAATTATTATTTTGTCATTCAGTTTTATAGGTTGATTTTTTAAATTTAAATGAGAACCACAATGCAAATTTTCTTGACTATTTTGAACTATCAATTTGCATAATTTCTGAGTCAGAAATGGCTGTCCCCCCGTCCAATAAAGAATGCTTTGCAAAGCGGTTTGAGCATCGGAAATTATCTCGGCTAGTCCGCCTGAAAGTAGGGGTTTTGCTTCCGACAGTTCAAAGCCCCTTAATTCGATCGCCTTTCCGATATTAAAAGGAGTGCGGCTGGTATCGGAAATTAAATCTCCAGGAGTTGCTACCCCGAATAAGGCAAACGTTAGACGGCAATATTCTGGTTGTTCCGCTCGACGATTATAGCAAGCGCGAATCAGGGCAAAGAAGTCATCAGTTGAAAAAT
>CAZJJR010000398.1:0-4262 GCA_964546365.1 uncultured bacterium
GATACTGACACCATTGCTTGCATTACAGGAGGGATTGCTCAAGCATTTTACGGAAATATACCGGAGACGATCGCAATCCAAGCCCTAAACATTTTAGATGAACCACTCCGCAAAATTACCGAAACCTTTATGGCTAAGTATGGTTGACTCTCGATCGTATTTAGTAAACCAAACATACCAATTCACTTTAAGCTTGCCACTTATCTTTCCCCTCATAGGAGAACCACCTGCCAAAATAGTAAATTTGACAGTGTTTGAATGAACTGGTATTAAAAAAGATCGTCCACGGGAGGTTCCCTCCCAGCAAACTCCGATGGCGGACGTTCGTTACTCCACGCCCACCAAACAGTACCACATTGGCATTCGTAGAACTCCTGCCATTTTTTGCGATAGTCTTCAGTGTAAACTGGCGATCGCCTATTAATCCAAACTCGCTTTGCTTCCATGCAAGGCGTGAACCGCAGCTTGTGTCCAATCAGGCGGAATCGGGGCAAAAGCATCCATGCTTCAAATTTCCATAGGCTCTATCGCCCATTATCAACTTTAACGAAACTAAATAAGAAATGTAAAATCGCTTCGGTCACGGAATAAAAACCTTAAGCTTCTTCTAGATGAGGAACTTATTACTTGATTTTGCATCACCAGTCGTGCAGCATAGCCTCAATTATAAGATGATTGTCTGGGGTGTATACTGCCGTACTCTCAAATAGAAATCTTCTCGATAAGCTTAACTTCAGCTTTTCGATCGTCTTCTCCCATCGCTCCCCCAAGGAATCTACTCATGACCCATCCGATCTACCTTAATATTCTGTCGTTTTTTGGCATTTTTGGCTTATGTTTGATTGCCTGGTTATTTTCTGAAAACCGTCGCGTCATTCCTTGGCGAGTTATCATATCCGGCATAGGCTTGCAATTAGTTTTAGGTGCTTTCGTATTTCTATTTCCCCCCACCAGAGAAGCCTTGCAATGGTTTACCGGCTTATTAGACAGCGTATTTCTCGCCGCAGATGCGGGAGCTAGATTTGTCTTCGGCGCTAACATCGTACCCAGACCAGACGTAACGCCACCCGTCAATTTAGGCTATATTTTTGCTTTTCGAGCATTACCAACCGTCATCTTTTTCTCCGGATTGATGGCATTACTATATAACATTGGTGTCATTCAAATTATCACCAATTTCTTTGCCAAAGTCTTTTATCAAACCATGCGCTTAAGCGGCGCTGAGTCATTAAGTGGAGCCGCCAATATTTTTGTAGGTATTGAAGCAGCAATAGTCGTTAAACCTTATTTACCCAAAATGACGCGCAGCGAACTCTGCGCGATTTTGTCTTGTTGTTTCGGTACGGCAGCTTCCTCTACCTTGGCAATTTATGTAAGTTTCCTCAAGCCAGTTTTTCCCAACATTTTGGGACATTTAGTATCTGCCTCGATCATGGCAATTCCGGCTTGTTTCGTTTTATCAAAAATTTTGGTTCCCGAAACAGAAATTCCCTTAACTGCTGGCGGTATTCCCCAAGAAGACGAAGCGGAAAAAAAATTCAGCGGTACAGAACTAGGGAATGAAGCTTTAGATGAAGCTCTTAATGAAGATGAAAATGACGGCAAACCAGAAATGGTTGGAGGAGAACCGATCGAACGAGTCAGCCCCTTAGATGCAGCGATCGTGGGAGCATTGGATGGAGTAAAAATGGCGGTAGCGATCGCAGCCGTATTAATTTTAATCCTGGGCTTAGTTTCTTTAATAAATCAATTTTTCGGTTGGCTAGCTACTTTACCTCAACCAATCGGTAGCGTGTTTGCAGTAATTAATTTGGCAAACATTCAAGGACTTTTATTTTTACCCCTGACCATATTAACGGGAGTATCCACCGAATGGAACGAAGTGTGGCAAACTTCCGTAATTATCGGGCGCAGATTATTAGAAACAGCAATCCCACCTTACCAATCATTAGCAGAAGCATCCGCCGCCGGACAAATTAGCGATCGCGCCGTCTTAATTGGCAGTTACGCCCTCTCTGGATTCGCGCACCTCGCCTCCGTCGGCATTTTCGTTGGCGGTACCATAGCCCTCATCCCTTCCCGCCGCAAAGACATTTCCGCATTAGGTTGGAAAGCATTATTCGTCGGTACTCTCGCCACGATCATGATTGCTTGTATCGCCGGCGTATTTGACACCGGAAACCCCAGCATTTTAGGTCAAAAAACACCACCAGCTGCCAAAACCGCACCAGCTTCCATCCAATCGCCCGCACCCACCCCACCAAAACCAACCCCAGCGGCTCAACCTAAGAATACGAATTCTCAACCCGCATCAACTACTAAGCCTGCTGCTAAACCACCCGCCCCCGCAGCTAACCCTGCCAAACCAACTCCCACCCCTCAACGTTAATGGTCATTGGTCATTAGTCATTTGTCATTGGTCATTGGTAAAATCAGCCAAAAAAACCGGGTTTCTATAAACTTTATAAACCCGGTCTTTCAATTCAATCGCTAAAATCAATCTAAAATCGACAATCAAAAATCTAAAATCGATTCATGGAGCCATCTTCAGAAATTCGTCGCCTTTTAGATATCATGCCCGCTTCCGGTCGGATGATGACCAAAATCATCAGCAAACCAGAGCAACCAAAAGTAATAGATATTCAATTTCCCTTACCTTGGGCTACCGAAAGACCAATTTGGATTAATTTTGATTTCTGGGGAAGATTAAGCAGACCTCAAAGAGACTTAATTCTTTTGCGAACAGTTGCTTGGCTAACTAGCATCAAATGGTTTAAACCCGATTTATATCAAGGAATAGCCATAGCTGGATTGTTAGGCTCGATGGTAGAAATCTTTCAAAAAGATGCAGTGGGAATTGTCGTTGCTGGCGGATTAACCGCACTAGCTACCGCTCAAATTTGGCGTGCAAATCGCAATTCTCAATCTCAATTAGATGCAGATGAAGCTGCAATTAAAGTAGCGCAAAGACGCGGCTATTCAGAAACCGAAGCAGCCCAACATTTACTAACGGGAATTGAAGCCATCGCCAAACTGGAAAATCGTCCCAGTTTAGATTTTATCGAATTAATGCGCTGCCAAAACTTGAGAGCGATCGCAGGTCTTTCTAACTTCGCTGTTCCCCATACCCTTAAGAATCAATAGCATTTCCAATTGTACAGAGTGATAATTAACTAGATCGGGAGAATTTGATGAGCGAACCAGAAAATTTCTTGATTCGATCCGCAGAAATTGAACAATTGCCAGAAGTTCAATTTCAACATCCCTTCAACCCTAACTCCGAAATATATTTACGTTCCCTCAGTGATGCAGTAGGAATGCAGCGAGTTATCCTCAGAATGGGACGAATTCCTCCTGGTAAAGAATCTTTTATTTACCACGCTCATCATCATGAAGAAGAGTTTATTCTGATTATTTCTGGAAAGGGTATTGCAGAAATAGATAATCAAGAATTTGAAGTAAATCCCGGTGACTTTTTAGGTTTTCCAGCACCATCAGTCGCCCATCACCTGCGAAATCCCTTCGACACAGACCTAGTTTACCTCATGGGAGGAGAAAGGCAATCCGTAGAAATTGGAGACTATCCCCGCTTGAATAAACGAGTTATTCGCGATGGAAAAGAAGCATACATTATCGATCTCGATGCAGTTCAATCTTTTTTCCCTCGTAATGAAAATAAAACCAATTCTTAATCTCAATTTCCTATGAATTTAAGAGTAGAATGCAGATTTTTTTTTGCATCTTAACGGCAATGATAAAGTTGGTAATCATAGCCATCTACAAATGGTAAAGATTTTGAACTAGCCGAACAATTTATTAATTCTACTTGATTAGCTGCTTGAAAATTCACTAACCACAAGTCAAGAGGACGAGGTAGCTTACTAGCTATATTTAGTAATGTTTTGGTAGGCAAATTAGAATATTTGCTCCCTTTTTCGGCCAATAAAAATAGAGGTTTCCTTGCCATTTTAGGACTAGATAACCGTTTAAATTCCCAACCTAAACCCATCATTTCCCCAGTTTGAACGTGAGTTTTGTGAGTAGTGGCAATTAGCACCGGATAATTTGAATTATTTTGAATTACAGAAACTAACAAATCTGGGCGATAATATTTTTGATATCCTAAATTAAAAGAAACTGTCAGCGCACTTAAAAATCCCATCAATAAAACGAGCGGAATTGGGGAATTGAGAAGCCAACTTTTTGGGATTTTATTCAAATTAATTTGAGGTTGATTCTTGACAACGATCGCTAAACTAGCT
>CAZJJR010000399.1:0-4256 GCA_964546365.1 uncultured bacterium
ATGAAGGATAAAATTTAACTTATTCTCCTCTGCACTCCCGCACCCCTGCACCCCGCTCCCCTACTCCTCCGCACCCCCGCACCCCCGCTCCCCATCTCCCTGCTCGGAAAGCTCCCCTTTAGGATATCTTTAATGCTGAAGGGAGAGGCTAGGATGTAATCCTAGAAATGGCTTATGCTCGTAAATTCTGTTTCAGAAAACCGGGTGAGTATTTCTGCTGAGGCTGGAGATCGAGATCGTATTCTGGCGGCAATCGATATCGGGACAAATTCTATACATATGGTAGTCGTGCGAATTATGGCTGATATACCAGCTTTCACCATTATCGATCGCGAAAAAGATACGGTCAGGTTGGGCGATCGCGATCCGGAAAATGGTAACCTCAGACCAGAGATAATGCAAAAAGCGATCGCCGCCTTGAGACGCTGCCAAGAAGTTGCCAAAAGTTTAAACGCCGAACAAATCATTGCCGTAGCAACTAGCGCCGTGCGGGAAGCACCCAACGGACGAGACTTCTTGCAACAAATCGAAGCAGAAATCGGACTGCGAGTTGACTTAATTTCCGGACAAGAAGAAGCACGACGGATTTATTTAGGCGTGCTATCCGGAATGGAATTCAACAACCAACCCCACATTATTATTGACATTGGTGGCGGTTCTACGGAATTAATCTTAGGAGATAGTCACGCACCCCGTTCTCTCAGCAGCACCAAAATCGGTGCAGTGCGGCTCACATCAGAACTAGTCAAAACCGATCCCATCAGCACCCAAGAATTTTATTACCTACAAGCTTACATTCGGGTAATGTTAGAACGGGCAGTTGAAGAATTATCAGCCGAATTAAAACCCGGTGAAATTCCCCGCTTAGTAGGTACTTCCGGTACGATCGAAACCTTAGTGACCATTCACGCACGCGAAACTTTAGGCATCGTACCCACGCCATTAGCAGGTTATCAAGTCAGTTTGAAATATATCCGCGAATTCGTCAATCGCTTGCGGAAAATGAACTATGCCGAACGAGCAGCCATTCCGGGGATGTCCGATCGGCGATCGGAAATTATCCTCGCCGGTGCTTTAATCTTACAAGAAGCGATGATCCTATTAAATCTCGACAACATTACAATTTGCGAACGCAGCTTGCGAGAAGGGGTAATCGTTGACTGGATGCTGACTCACGGTTTAATCGAAGACCGACTGCGCTATCAAAGTTCGGTCAGGGAACGCAGCGTCATTAAAACCGCTCAAAAATATCAAGTAAAATTGGCATATAGCGAACGAGTCGCCAAATTTGCCCTCAGCTTATTCGATCAAACTCAAAATATTCTTCATAATTGGGGAGAAACAGAACGAGAGCTTTTGTGGGCAGCAGCCATTCTACATAACAGCGGACACTTCGTAAGTCATTCCTCTCACCACAAACATTCCTATTATTTAATCCGCAACAGCGAGTTACTAGGCTACACGGAAACCGAGGTAGAATTGATCGCCAATTTAGCGCGTTACCATCGGAAAAGCGCCCCCAAGAAAAAGCACGATAACTATCGCAACTTGCCCACAAAAGAACATCGCCAAATGGTCAATCAATTGAGTGCTTTGCTCCGTCTAGCAGTAGCCCTAGATCGAAGACAAATTGGTGCGATCGCCAAATTTAAATGCGAATATCGAGCGCCAGAACGAGAATTTATCCTGCACCTCTTTCCATCCCAGTCAAATGATGACTGTTTATTAGAATTATGGAGTTTAAACTATAAAAGAGAAAGCTTTGAAACCGAATACAACGTTAAATTATTAGCTCAGTTGGAAGCAGGTGGTGTCAGCGTACTTTAAAATTAAAATCAAACTGTTTACTCAACAACAGTTTGATTAAAAAGCATAATTAAAATCATGAAAACTGACAGCATTTTCTATCAACTATTTGAAACGTTGCCCAACGTTTTGTTTGAACTAATCGGACAGCCTCCATTTGACTCAAGAGGTTATGAGTTTAAGCCAGTAGAAATTAAAGAAACCCTTAATAGCATTGATGGGGTATTCGTGCCTGCCGCCAGAACACGTCACCCCATCTACTTTGCCGAAGTCGAGCATCGATTTGACGAAAATTTCTACTACCGCTTTTTTACTGATATTTTCCTTTACTTAGGTCAAAATAAACCGAACAGAGACTGGCTAGCAGTAGCAATTTACATTCGTCGCAGTATCGAACCAGCCGTACCAAGACCCTATCATTGGTTAATCGAAAGTTCCCACGTTAAGCGAGTTTATTTGGATGAATTAGGAGAAACAGCAAATCAATCGGTGGGATTGGGAACTATCAAATTAATCGTTGAAAATGAAGCAACCGCCAAACAGCAAGCTAAACAAGTAATTGAAAATGTACGGCAATTAAAAGAGCCAGCACTTAAACAGAAAGTTTGGGAATTAATAGAGACTATCTTAGTCTGGAAATTCCCTCAATTAAAAATTCAGGAACTCGAAACAATGTTTGAATTAAATAGCTTAAAACAATCGCGGCTTTATCAAGAGGCTAAACAAGAAGGCAAATTAGAAGCAGTGCCTAGTTTATTAGGATTGGGGTTAACTGTGGAACAAATAGCCGAAGCGTTAAGATTAGATATTGAAACAGTAAAACAAGCAGCTAAACGATCCTAAAACTAGGCTTTATTGTCCATTTCATTTATTTGCTCGATCGGCAGAGCGAATTCTACAGCTACCCAAGAGCAAATGAAAATGGTAAACATCAAATCACAATTTTGGCTAATACTATTTTGCCGATGCTAAATCTAGCCAACCATTTCACCATACACGAGCGAAACAATCTAAGATTAATTTCCCCGTAAAGTTTGATACTTATAGAAAGCGTAGGTGTCGAAGATAGACCCTACCAAGCTACAAGTCATCCCAATCACCAACATTCCTCGGAAAGGACAACCACTGCCAAAAATAGTTAAAAATTGCCAAATTGGTTCGACGCCAGATTGACCGATCGTTTGAAAGCCAGGAATATAACTAATCAGGGATAGTCCTGCTAGGGTTCCCCCCATAAGTAGGATGGGGGCGATAAAGCTAAAAAGGCTGGCGAGGACTAGAGAACGGATAAAATTAGGCAAGATACTCATGGAAAACCTATGAAATCCGGTTAGAGCGATCGCGGTAGGTCAGAATCCGACCCTTACCAACTTCTAAGATAAGTGCAATATGCAAAGCCTTACCAAGAAATTCAAGAATCTTAAGTTTTCATTAAAAATAGACAGAAAAAGTACCTGGGGATCGTTGATGTTAGATAAAAATCTTCATACAGCGAGAAGTTTCTATAGGTGAGTCAGATAACTTCAAAATCCAGCTTGGGAATCTGGGGACAGCGCTTACTAGCAGCCGTTTTTTTAGGCGGACAGGTAATAGTCCACCTACTAAAAGGCAAAATCCATCGGCGCAACACCCTAGACCAAATGGCAGCCGTGGGCCCGGAATCCCTTTTGATTGCCCTAGTCACCGCCGCCTTTGTCGGGATGGTGTTTACAGTTCAAGTAGCGCGAGAGTTTATTAACTTAGGTGCTGGTACTGCCGTAGGAGGAGTATTAGCCCTTGCTTTGTCCCGCGAACTTGCCCCAGTCCTTACCGCCGTCGTGATTGCCGGACGAGTCTGTTCCGCTTTCGCCGCCGAAATCGGCACCATGCGAGTCACCGAACAAATCGATGCCTTGCTAATGCTACGAACTGACCCCATCGATTACCTAGTTACTCCTCGCGTGATTGCCTGCTGCTTGATGCTGCCAATTTTGACGATTTTGTGCTTAGTAACGGGAATGGCAGGCGGATTTTTGATTGCCACTAATTTATATGACATTTCCCAAATCGTATTTCTAGATTCCGCTCGTAGTTTCCTCGATGTATGGGATATTTGTAGCGCCGCTATCAAAGGTTTTTGTTTTGGTGGATTGATTGCCGTCATTGGTTGTAGCTGGGGTTTAACCACTACCGGGGGCGCAAAAGGTAGGACAATCAACTACTACCGCAGTTGTCACCTCACTACTAGCTATCTTCATTGCCAATTTCTTCTTAACTTGGCTGATGTTCCAAGGAACTGGCAGCGTAGTGTTACAAAGTATGTGAGATCGAGTTGCCATCAAAATACGTAATTTCACGTAATTTTGGGTATGGGGCATAGGACATCGTTAAGTATTAATATTGAAGCGGGAGTAACATTGCCGCAGAAAAAGGGGGTGGTAAGTAAATAGGGATAGACAGGAGGACGCGGC
>CAZJJR010000400.1:0-4225 GCA_964546365.1 uncultured bacterium
GTTTGGTCGATTGCTTTAAGTGCCAATGGGAATGCGATCGCGGGCAGCGATAAGCAAATATTAAAAATTTGGCAAATCGGCCAAGACCAAACCTATTATCCCTTAAAAACCATCCAAGGCTATACCAATTCAGTATTTGCCGTCGCATTTAATCCGGATGGAAAAACCTTTGCTTGTGCGGGAAATAACCAAACCATTAGCCTGTGGGATGTCGCTACCCAAAACTGCCAAATTATCGCCACGCGACACGAAAAAGCGATCCGCGCGCTCGCTTTCAGTCCAGATGGTAAATTGATGGCCAGTAGCAGCGAAGACAAAACTATTTGGTTGTGGGAAAAAGAAACTAAAAAAAGCATTTTTCCCCTGTTCGGACATACAGGTTGTGTTTGGTCAGTAGCCTTCGATCCGGAGAATAAAATATTAGCTAGTGCTAGTGCCGATCGAACTATTCGCCTTTGGAATTTATCGGAAAATCCTACTAGCAGAACTTTGCTAGGACATGAGAGTTGGGTTTTATCGGTAGCCTTTAGTCCAGATGGCAAATTACTCGCCAGTAGCAGCGCCGATCAAACCATTCGGCTTTGGGATACGGTGACTGGCGAATGCGTAAAAACCTTAGTCGGACATCGCGGTTTAATTTGGTCTATATGTTTTAGTAAGGATGGAAAAAGTTTAGCTAGCGCCAGTGAAGATTGCACGGTAAAACTATGGAATATTCAGACAGGCGAATGCGATCGCAATTTATCGGGACATCAAAGTTTAGTTTGGTCAGTTACTTTTAACCCCCAACATCAACTATTAGCAAGTAGTAGCATCGACCAAACGATTCGGATTTGGGATATAATCACGGGGCAGTGCATTCAAGTATTAGAAGGGCATCACGGTTCAGTCTGGTCGGTTGCTTTTAGTCCGGATGGTCAACTATTGCTGAGCGGGAGTAACGATGAAACTATTAAACTTTGGCAAATAAAGGCTGAGACTGGTAAGTGCGTCGCTACTCTTAGACCGGCGAGAATTTACGAAGATATGAACATTTCCGGCGTCACGGGCTTAACAGAAGCACAAAAGGGTACTTTGCGATCGTTAGGTGCATTCGATCGGTAAACTAACGTAACTGATTGTTAACGACTCTTTAAAATCACTATCTTCACCCTAAAAGCTGTTCAAATAAAGAATATTATTTTTACAGCGTACATGGGAGCAAGTTCATCATATTTAGATTCTTTCCATTTAGGTATTAATTCTCAAACCGCTCTCAGCACAAAGGAGCAAAAAAAGGAGAATATTGTCGTGTCTCAAGTCCCGGCATTTAGATGAAAAAGCATCCCATTTCCGTCAAAGCAGTTATTTTGAAGAGGAACAGAGGGAAAAATCAGATCTTGCACCTGACATAGAAACTGGTTTATTGCCAATAGCTAAACGTGAAAGTCTATATTTTTCGTAAAGAAATCCGGTTTCTCAAGTCTTGTTGAGAATGGTGCAAAACGTCAGAAAAAACAACAACTAGGAAAACAGAAAAATAACTAACTGCAACCACCTCCACAAAAAAGAGGTCAATCTAAAATCTAAAATCGCACTAACTAGGTATTACAAAAATTATGGCAGAAAATTTTGTAACTTTAGATATTAAAACTTACCAATCTCTTCAAGAAGAATTACAAGCACTGCGCCAACAAGTCGTGAGTTTGCTACAAGCAAAGTTTACAGAACCTTTTGGGATGGCTCGCCAAAGAACTTTATTTAATGTAATCAGCACTATTCGAGCCAGCCTCGACTTAAATACGATTTTTCAAGGAACGGCAAGAGAAGTTCGTCAACTACTCGATGCCGATCGCGTTGGCATATTTAAATTTTATCCAGATTCCGGTTATAATGACGGCGAATTTATCTCGGAAGACGTGCGGGAAGGATACGACTCAGTGCTAGCGATTAAAGTTAGCGATCGCTGTTTTGGGGAAAAATATGTCACCTATTATCAAGAAGGAAGAGTACAAGCAATTACAGATATTTATAATGCCCATTTGAGTGAATGTCACGTCCAAATTCTCGCCCGTTTTCAAATCAAAGCCCATTTAATCGTACCGCTTGTATACAAAGAAAAATTATGGGGTTTATTATGTATTCATCAATGCTCTTCAATTCGCCAATGGCAAGAGGAAGAAATTGATTTTTCCCGGCAAATCGCCGCCCATTTAGATATCGCCATTCAACAAGCATATTTATTAGATGAAACTCAACAAAAAAGTACCGAACTGCAATTAATAAATCAGCAGCTAGACCAAAAAATCAAACAACGTACATCCGAACTAATTAACCTCAATCAAACACTAGAAAAGCAAGTCCTCGTTTATCAACAAGTGGATACCGCTTTGGCAATTCAGGAAACGCGACTCAAATATGTTGCCGCCCATTTGCCCGGAGCTATTTTTCAATTTACTAACCGAAATGGAACTTGGAAAGTCGATTATATCAGCGACGGAATTTACGATTTAGCAGGCATTACCGCTACTGAGATGATTGACGACTTGAACAATTTCTTTCAACTAGTGCATCCTGATGATTTAAACGATTTGCTGAACTCGGTAAAGCAAGTATTAGAAAATGCAATGCCTTGGCACTACGAAGGCCGTTTAATTAAACCCAATGGAGAAATTCGTTGGTGGCAGGGAAAATCAACCCCGATTAAAAGCGAAAATGGAGATGTGTTTTTCTGCGGATTATTACTCGATATTAGCGATCGCAAACAAGCAGAAGCAGCTTTATTAAAACTAAACGAACAGTTAGAAGAAAGAGTTGAAGAGCGCACTTTTTTACTAAAAGAAAGTGAAGCCCGTTTCCAAAAAGTAGCTAGTAACGTACCGGGAATAGTTTGTCAGTTTCGTTTAGATCCTGATGGTACTAGGTCATTTCTCTACGTTTCGGCTGGTTGCCGTAACTTATTGGAATTAGAACCCGATCGATTCTTACAATGTTTTGAATTAATTCATCCAGACGATCGCCCGGAAGTAGAAGAAAAGCTAATGACTTCGGCTCGCAATTTAACTAAATTTGCCTGGGAATGGCGAATGATTACTCCTTCTGGCAAACTCAAATGGATACGGGGCATTTCTCAACCTGAAAAACAGCCAGATGAATCGATTATTTGGGATGGTTTATTGATCGACGTTACCGATCGCCAACAAGCAGAAGCCGCCCTGCAAATTAGCGAAGAACGTTTCCGTTTAGTTGCCGAACAAACAGGTCAGTTAATTTACGATTATGACATGGTTTGCGAGCAAGTTAATTGGAGCGGTGCCATAGAAAAAATTACAGGTTATACCACACATGAATTTAGCCAATTCGATTTGGAAATATGGAAACAGCACATTCATCCAGACGATCGTCAATTAGCTTTAAGATTACTCGCAGAATCCATGAAAAACGGCACTCAATATCATGCCGAATACCGACTTAAACAAAAAAATGACATCTATATATATGTTGAAGATAATGGAGCATTTCTCAAAAACGAAAAAGGTGAACTTTACCGCATGGTAGGGACGATGAGTAACATCACCCATCGCAAACAAACAGAAGAAGCATTACAACAAAGCGAACAAAGATTCCGTGGTTTAGTAGAAGCAACTTCACAAATTATTTGGAATACCGATCCGAATGGCAAAGTAAATAGTCCACAACCTAGCTGGTGCGCTTTCACAGGACAAACCGATGATGAATGTAAGGATTGGCAATGGTTAAATGCCATTCATCCAGACGATCGCAACTATACAGCCCTAGCTTGGCAAACTGCCGTTACTAATCAAACTTTATACCGAATCGAACATCGATTGCGCCGTTTCGATGGCGAGTACCGCTACATGAGCGCGCGGGGCGTACCCGTAGTAAATTCCGATGGTAGGATTCGAGAATGGATGGGTACCCATACCGATATTACCGATCGCAAACAAGCAGAAATTCAACTCAGACAACAAACACAAGACTTAGAAAACGCCCTGCGCGAACTCCAACGAACTCAAACTCATCTAGTGCAAAGCGAAAAAATGTCCAGCTTAGGTCAACTGGTAGCAGGCGTCGCCCATGAAATCAACAATCCCGTCAACTTTATTTATGGCAATTTGACTCACGCCAACGAATATGCCGAAAGCTTGCTAAATGCGATCTCCACCTATCAAAAATCTTACCCAAACCCCACCTGGGAAGTCCGAGAAATCATCGAAGCAACGGA
>CAZJJR010000401.1:0-3902 GCA_964546365.1 uncultured bacterium
AATTATTGACTAAATTTTTCTAAACTTGATTGCCAAAAAAATATTAAATCACCGGGCCTTCCAAACAAATATATAACCCCTTCTCCATTCAAACATTCGGTGCAATCTGCATTACTACTAACGTCATATCATCTCCGTTGCGATTTCCCTGACCGATAAATTGCTGTACTTGACCGAATAAATAATCTAAAATAGCTTGCACGTCTTGGCAATGCTGACAAGCTTGCTCGAAAGCACGAGTGAGGTTTTCTTCATCAAAACGCTCTCCACTAGGATTGGATGCTTCGGTAAACCCATCCGTGTAATAAATTAACGTATCGCCTGGAGCTAAATCCACCTGAGCTTCTTCGTACTGCGAATTGGTATCCAAACCAATTAGCATCCCCAAAGTATCTAAACGCTTGACCGATCGCGTAGATGCCTGCCATAACAAAGGAGGATTGTGAGCGGCATTGCTGTAGCAAAGGATACCAGTTTCCAAATTGTACTCGGAATAAAACAAAGTCACGAAGCGATGGGAGTTTTCCAAATCGGCATACATCACTTGGTTCAAATGCTGCCAAATTCGACCTGGAGAATGACCGTTTAGTACTTCTGCCCTCAACATTCCCCTGGTCATGGTCATAATTAAACCAGCCGGAACACCTTTGCCCATCACATCTCCGATCACTATGCCCCAGCGGTTGCATAAAGAGGGCTTTTCGCCAGACAAACTAGCTTGGGGAGTATGGCAAGTCGGGATAAAATCGTAATAATCTCCGCCTACCCGATTAGCCGGTTTACAGCGAGCAGCTAACGCCAGACCGGGAATTTGAGGACATTGGCGAGGAAGCAATCGCTGTTGGATTTCCGCACCAATTTCTAGTTCTCGATCGAGACGTTCTTTTTTTCTCAGTTCTACAGTTAGTTCATCATTTGCGATCGCCACAGCTGTTTGATCTGCTACTAAGCGAACTAACTTTTGCCTGGTTTCCGTCCAACTATACTCGGGATCGGGGCTGAAAACGTACAAACGTCCCCTTTCTATTTGTTTAACTAAAATAGCAGTACCAAACAGATGGATATCTGGGCCTAAGCAATTAATTAGTTGCTCGTCTAAAAGTGCTAGTTTTTTTTCCACGCCAGATGCTTCGCTCAAGTCTAAAGGTACTAACGCTTCGCCTGCTTGGGTGGAATTTTTCGCCGTCAGATTTTTTAAGTTACTAGTTGCTTTTTCGATCGCTTTTCGGATTTCCGTACCTTGAAGACTATCCTGACAATGGAGTTGTTCTAACTTAATTTGACCGTTTGGTTTAATCAAAATTAAAGCACTACCATCTGCATCGGTAACTCGCGTTGCCATCAGAGGAACCAACTCTAAAAATTGATTCAGATTATTAAAACTCCGTAAAGCAAATCCTAGAGAACTAAGTAAGTCTTGGATTTTGTGCTGTTCTCGATGTAAACGCGCTACCAACTCTTTGAGGGCAAAAACTGGTGTCACGTCAGCAGAGGTATCGTTGCGATCGTCTGATGATGGAGAGGATGGTCTGGGAAGGGGCAAAGCAGTCATTGGGTCAGCCGTTATAGTAGTTAATCAAGCATAAAACAATAGCATTTCGGTACAGGTGTTAGTTAACCTTCTCAAAGAAGAATGCTAAAGAAATGCCAGCAGTTCAGTTTTAACAACTATCGCCAGTTTGGTTAGTACGGATAACTTTCTAAACTGGTGAGAGTGGTTAACATTCTATACAAGACCGAGCAAAAGAATGCTGTCACTTTTTGGAACTTACTTCTCAAAGTCAAAAACAGTTCTCTTTGAGAACAGGCACTAGGGAATAGAGCATTATTCATTTGCACGAAGAACGTTCACCACGTAACCGCAGACGGGATAAATTTTTGGCAATGAAGCTTCCCCTAGCTGAATTTAAGATGGAGTTACCAAGGGTGAGTAAGGATACGTTGTTGAATATTCAAGTATAGAGCAGCCATGATAGCGTTAATTGGCTATTCTGCCAATAGCTTTCAGGAAAATTTTATATATTAATTAAAGCAAGTTAATAGTTATTTTGGTTGAGGCCGATCGTTGGTAGTGGGTAGTTGGTAAGCAAACAAAATCTTTTCACGGGTTGCTGACGACCCACTACCTACGATCGAGATTAACCGCTCAGCAAAGCTTCTACGAACTCATAGCTGGAAAAAGGGCGTAAATCTTCAATACCTTCACCAGCACCAATAAAGCGGATCGGCAAACCTAATTGCTTCACCACTGCTAAAGCAACGCCGCCCTTGGCAGTACCATCTAGTTTGGTTAATACAACACCACTCAGCTTGGCTGCTTCCGAGAAGACTTGAGCTTGCCGCAAACCATTTTGGCCGAGAGTTGCATCTAGAACTAGCAGAGATTCTACATGGGCATCGCTAGCTTTTTTATCGATGATGCGACGAATCTTCGTGAGTTCTTCCATCAAGTTTTTCTTGTTTTGGAGTCGGCCCGCCGTGTCTACTAATAGCAGTTCCGTACCTCGCGATTTAGCAGCCGCGATCGCATCAAACACTACTGCCGCCGGGTCGGTATTCTTACCGGGGTTGGCTACTACTTCCACCCCGCTGCGCTGACCCCAAACTTTAACTTGTTCTACAGCAGCGGCTCGGAAAGTATCTGCGGCAGCAATTAAGCATTTATAACCGGATTTATCAGCTAAATGGGCAATTTTGCCAATGGTTGTGGTTTTTCCCGCTCCATTAACACCTGTCATCAGCCAGATATTGAACGTTTCTTTTTCAGGGACAAAACTTACTTTGTGGGATTTTTTCAAAGGTGCTTCCAGCATATTCCGCAGGATTTGCTTCAAATACGCGATCGCTTGCTCTGGCGGTAAAGCTTCTTCTCGCAGTTTACTTTGTAACTCACCTATGATATAATCTGTCGCCTCTACTCCCACGTCGGCTTGCAATAGCAAAGCCTCGATTTCCATCACCGCAGCTTGATTGAGCGGCCCTTGGCCAACAATTGCCTTCAGTTGGTTGAGGATGTTACGGCGAGTTTTATCTAAGCCTTGGCGGAGCTTTTTGAGCCAAGTAATTTCTTCGATCGAAACATCTTCCGGACGACGCCCTTGAGCAGCGAGAACTTCTGCCGACCACAAGAACCCTTCATCAAAAGCAAGTCCGGGTATTTCTTCTATGCTGGGAGCTTCAGCTACTACCGCAGGCTGAACTTCTGGTTCTGGTTCTTCTATAGCTGTGGCTTTGAGCCGTTCTAACCTGGCTTGTCGGTCATCTCGCGCCCAAAATGGTACTGCGGCAGTTTCTGTAGGGGTTGTCGCCTCTTCTACTTCTACTGTTTCTACTGCTGGAGAAGTTTCAGACGATGCAGTCGTCTGAGCAGTTGTTTCCGTGACTACTGCTTCTGAGGTTTGTTCTATTTTTGGCTGAGGAGTAGTAACAGTGGTCTGCGGTTGAGCTTCTATTACTGCGGATGATTTTAAATCGGCAGTTTCAGATATATCTGTAGTTGTTTCTATAGCAACAGTTGCGATCAGTTCTGCTACCTCGACAACGGATTCTGCTTCTACTTCAGTAGAATCAGCAACTTCAGTTATGGTTGTTTCTATTTCTTCTGTAGCGGGGGTTGTTTCCAACTCCGAAGGAGAAGTAACTTCCGATCTCGGTATCTCTACTTCCGGAGTTACTTCAGTTTCAGCAGGTGTGGTTAGTTCTGTTTCAGCTGGCGTTTCTTCTGAATGTTGCCGTGTTTGAATATTTTTGTAAGCAGCTTTTGCCCAAGCTAGATAATCTTCAGCAACTTGCTGAGATTGAGCTTGAGTGGTTTCAGGTTCAGGTGACGGTACGGTTGGTTTTTCCTGAACTGTTTCTGTCTGTTGATTTTGATTTTCTTCTTTTGTGTCGCTAAACTGACG
>CAZJJR010000401.1:3937-4188 GCA_964546365.1 uncultured bacterium
CACCTACTGAATGGTTGCCAGAACTACTGTTGCTTGGACTTGAAAGTTTTAACCGAGAGGAGATTCAGCTTTGAGTTGGTCGCTGACTCGACGCAAAACCCCATTAATGAATCGATGCCCTTCTTCTCCACTGTACCGTTTTGCTAGCTCTACTGCTTCGTTAATCGATACTCGTTCGGGAATCCCTAAAAACATGATTTCGCAGACTGCGATTCGCAGAATATCGCGATCGATCCGAGCTAGGCGATTTA
>CAZJJR010000402.1:0-4163 GCA_964546365.1 uncultured bacterium
TCTCCCGTTAATTCGTAGGATGTAACGGGAGTCCTCTGCCTCCATTCTTGATAGAGGCGTTAGGTTTGATGCTTCAACTCAGGCGATGGCGAAGCGCGATCGCACTTAATAAATTTGTCCGCTAGTTCAGGTAGGAGAGCGTAAATGTCCTCATTGCCGATGTTCGACGACTCATTGCTGCAAGACTTTATGGACAAATTCTATGGGTACGGCAACTATCAGGGTGATTACTGGTTTATTGGTATGGAAGAAGGAGGCGGTGGCTCGTTTGCAGATATCGCGCAACGACTTCAAGATTGGAATCGCCGTGGCAGATTAGAACTCGAAGATATTGTTGCTTACCACGCCGCAATTGGTGCAGAACGGTTCTTTGGTTCGCAGCCAAGACTCCAGCCGACATGGAACAGACTGATTCGGATTGAATTGAGCGCTAGAGGGCAGGATGTTCGCACAGAACAAGTCCGCGCCTACCAAAAAGAGCATTTAGGACGACACAGCAGCACCAATTGTCTGGTTGAACTACTTCCACTTCCGTCGCCCTCAGTTAGAAACTGGCTCTACGCACAATATTCACAACTGCCATATCTAACTAACCGAGAGGTGTACGCTAGCTACTACGCCCAACGTCGGGCAGCACATTTACGACAACGTATTCGTGAGTACAAACCAAAGGCTGTTATTTTCTACAGCGTTAATCCAGGCTATATCTACTGGTGGAAAGTAATTGCAGATGTAGAGTTTATAGAGATTGTTGCTGGGAATGAGCGGCTTTATGTTGCTAAGAACGAACATACTGTGTTCGCTATTACTCGTCATCCAGTGGCAAAAGGAGTAAAAAACGAATACTTCCATCAAGTAGGGAAGATCGTTGCGTCAAGCTTGCCAACAACATAATTGCATTACTACACAAAAACATAACAAGGTTATGATCAATGCACCGGAAGTAGCGACACAGCTGCAATAAGCAGGAACAATAGAGCCGTTCCGGTTTCCAGTATGGCAACAAATTGAATTTTAGTGGTGCAATACTAATCTCGCTGCCAAAGAATAATCCCAAATTTAATTAAAACAGCGCTAAAAGCAACGGCTGTAATCGGTGATAACCAACCAATTAACCAAAGTCGAAAATGGGGCGCTACCAAGCTTGTATGTTGGATTTACGGGGC
This sequence comes from uncultured bacterium, assembly GCA_964546365.1. Lineage (GTDB taxonomy): Bacteria > Cyanobacteriota > Cyanobacteriia > Cyanobacteriales > Aerosakkonemataceae > DATNQN01. The sequence continues at coordinate 1,167 of CAZJJR010000402.1, forward strand.
GATCGCTCAGACGACTGCGATCGGTCTGAATCTACAGGGGATAAGCTCATAATATAGTATTTCAGTTATGATGAGGAGGCGATCGCGCTAGCAAATGGCAGTAATTCTGCCTCCAGCCATAGACAGACATCGATCAATCATCGAGGCAAACTGAGTGCTGAATTATTTTCACAAAAGTTATCGTCGCTTCATTACTTGTACCTCTGCGATCGCGCTTAGTGTATTTGTGCCATTAGCGGTGCAAGCTGTGCCACAATCGGGCAATTTTCTCACTAGCTTAACAGCCCAAGAGCAAACCACCTTAAAAGCCGGAGATATAGTATTAACAGGTAAGAATGGTCACTACACCGGGCGCGTGTTGATTACAGCACCCATCGACACTACGTGGAATGTCTTGATAGATTATGACAACTTCAAGAATTTTCTTCCTGGTGTGGTATCCAGTCGGATTTTAGAAAATCACGGCAACCAGACGATTTTCGAGCAAGTAAATCAGATTAAAATACTGCTATTTACCCACACTAGTCGATTAGTCTTTACAGTTTTCAAGCAATATCCTAAACAAATAGATTTTGAATTAAAGGAAGGAGAAATTAAATCCCTCAAGGGTTTTTGGAAATTAGAACCCATTGCACTCAATCAAGTCTTGATCGCCCAAGAGGTCACGTTCGATCCGGGTACTTCAGTAACTCGCGATCTCGCATTTACGATTTACAGAAATGCGTTAGCCGAGTCGTTAAAAGCAATTAAACAAGAAACAGAAAAACGAGTTGCCCAGCGATAGAATTAGGTGGTTAAATGCTGCTAAATTCATCTGTAGTTAAAAATTCCCAAAACTTACTTTTGCGATCGCCGCTAACACCGGAAGCCCTCTACTTACCTCCCCTGCTTTGCTTTCCATCTCCATCGCCCACTGCATAACCTCTAACGGTATTGTAGATAAAAGCTATCTGTCGATAAGAAAAGCCATTTATGACCATCTCAGTTGACTCCCCCAAGCATAAAAAAGCCAAAGCCCTCAAACCGGGTAGCCGCCGCCCTGCCAAAGAACTGTGCAGCGAATGCGGCCTTTGCGATACATATTACGTGCATTATGTCAAGGAAGCTTGCGCTTTCATCAATCAGCAGATAGCCGAGTTGGAGGAAGAAACTCACGGGCGCTCTCGCAACCTGGATAACCCCGACGACCTATATTTTGGCGTCAATCAAACCATGATGGCGGCGCGGAAAATCCAACCAATTCCGGGCGCACAATGGACGGGGATCGTGAGTACGATCGCGATCGAAATGCTCAACCGTGGCATCGTCGAAGGCGTGGTCTGCGTCCAGAATACCAAAGAAGACCGCTTCCAGCCAATGCCAATTATCGCCCGTACCCCAGAAGAAATTCTCGCCGCTAAAGTAAACAAACCAACCTTATCACCTAACCTTTCCGTGCTAGAACAAATCGAACAATCTGGCATGAAAAAACTATTAGTAATTGGCGTTGGTTGTCAGATTCAAGCATTACGGGCAGTCGAAAAACAACTAGGCTTAGAAAAGCTCTACGTTTTAGGTACTCCCTGTGTAGATAACGTCTCTCGTGCTGGCTTGCAAAAATTCCTAGAAACCACTAGCCGTTCTCCTCAAACAGTCGTGTATTACGAATTCATGCAAGACTTCCAGGTACATTTTAAACACGAAGATGGTTCGATCGAAAAAGTACCGTTTTTTGGTTTAAATACCAAAGAACTAAAAGATGTATTTGCTCCTTCCTGCATGAGTTGTTTTGATTACGTCAATTCACTAGCAGATTTAGTCGTCGGCTACATGGGCGCACCCTTTGGTTGGCAGTGGATTGTCGTCAGAAACGACACTGGTCGAGAAATGCTAGAATTAGTAAAAGACCAGTTAGAAACTCAACCCGTAACTTCTGCTGGCGATCGCAAAAATGCCGTTCAGCAAAGCATTCCCGCTTACGATAAAGCTGTAACTCTTCCCATGTGGGCAGCCAAATTAATGGGCGTAGTAATTGAAAAAATCGGCCCCAAAGGTTTGGAGTATGCTCGTTTTTCCATTGATTCCCACTTCACCCGCAATTATTTATACGTGAAGCGCCATCACCCGGAAAAATTAGAATCCCACGTTCCGGAATACGCGAAGAAAATTGTAGGTCAGTATAAATTGCCCAATTCCTAAGCAGGTTTAAAAATGCCACAAAACCCCGGATTATGCCAGAAATCTGGGTGACAAAAAGGGGCAACTAGATCGGGTTGCCCCTACATAATATATATAGATTACCCCAATCGAAAATCGAAAATCGAAAATCTAAAATAGAACGGGTGTGCAGATAGAAAACTGTCATGACACTTACCAATACTAATTAAAGTTTTAGCTACGTTAGATATAGGAAATGCCAATAGCTAAAATTTGAGGAGGGCTGTTGCGATGTTACTTAATTATATGCGGCAGTTCAAACAAGGTAAATTTTTAGCATTGATAGCTGTTATGAGTGCAACTACATCCGTGTTTGCACAAACGGCTAATTTTGCTCCGATCAGTCTTGCACCAAACTTCGATCCCGCAACTGCGATCGCATCTGGTGTCACCGGGGGATCTTTTTCCTTACCTTCGATCGCCAATCGCGATCGTCACAACAACTTTTGTCTGGGATATAGCGGTGACGAAACTCCCGACCATATCATGACATTGCAGGAAAACTTCCCCAAACTGAGAGTGCAAGTAGACAGCAACGGTACTCCTACAACTTTAGTCATTAAAGGGCCAAAAGACACCATTCGCTGCGGCAATAACAACTTGGAAGATACAGACTGGAAAGCCGGAGAATATCAAATTTGGGTTGGTTCTAAAAATGAAGGACAAACAGGTAACTACATTCTCCGAGTCAGACAGTAACATATCTTTGAAGCTGGTAGTGGGTAGTAAGCTACTACGCATATGAAAATTTAGATGTGTTTTAGCTTAGGGAAAAGAGATCGGCATTGAAGAAGTAGGATT
>CAZJJR010000403.1:0-4125 GCA_964546365.1 uncultured bacterium
CTGTGGTGGAGAATGGTGTTTTTTGCGTCTCATTTCGTTACGTTTTGGGTCTCGGTATTAGAAAGGCATAATGATGAATGATGAATGAAGAAGTAGAGACAGGGGTATTCGTTAGGATTGCTGGAAGTTTTAAGATTTTTAGTGGTTGTTGATTAGTGGGTTATGAATGGTATGGTTAGTATTTTTTGATGTTGTAGATTTTTTTGCGTCTCATTTCGTTACGTTTTGGGTCTCGTTAATGGAAAGGTAGAATGATGAATGATGAATGAAGAAGGCCTGCAGCGGTAGGAGTGGAAGTGCTTGGCGAGGGGGGACAGGCGGGACGCCTGTCGTACATAATGAGTTGTGATTTCGTTGGTCGTTAGTATCCGGAGGGTTTTTAGGATTTTTAGTAATTGGTAATGAGGGGCTTGTGGATTGTGTTGTTAGGCTGTGATGAAATATGGCGTTTTTGCGTCTTGTTTTCTAATGTTTTGCGTCTCGGGGTGGGAAATGGTGGTGCGTTAGGTATTTTTCGGGAATTGGATAGACAGATCGGATTGGTTAAGTATAGTAAACAGTTTTGATTCTATGAGATTCATGAAGGATTTCTATGTGATTACAAGTTTGTAATTTATTATAATGTAGGATTATAGGTGAACATTAGATGTGAGTGGTGATGGGGAATGGGAATTCCCAAGACTATAAAATCAAAAAAGCGTCCTCCTTTCGCAATTCTTTGATTTTTGCCTATTTTCTTACTCGCAATCGCTGATTATTTCAGAGCCTTTTTGTGCTTTCTCGGGTCGCTTCTACAGTCCAGGACACGATAAACGATGACTATGTTATCCTCGATTTTATAATATACGGCGTAAGGAAATCGTTTGGCCAACATTCTATAACAATCAAATCTTTTGCTGTGTATTCCTTTATAAACGACAAGTGAGTCAATGTCGGCGAATAGGGACTCCAAGAAGTACATGCCCAGCCCCTCTGCCTGGCTTTCGTAGAAATCCCTCCCTTGCTCAAGATCGCTAAGTCCTGAAGGTAAAATTTTCGTTTTCACTTATCGACTCAGTAAAAGTCTCTTCGACTCTTCCCAATCCAAGGGCTCCTCCAGTCCTTTGGCTCGGCGTTCATCGGTTGCCTCTACCTCGCGAGCGTGCCATTCGGGCGATTGCACCCCATCTGGATTTTGAGACAAATCATCCCACAGCATTTCCATCAGTTGGAGCTTCTCACTGAGAGGCATCTCCTTCACTTGAGCCATATCAATCATACCTATAGAATACGCGAATAGGGAAAAATCTCAATTGTAAAGATTCGTTCCGCTAACGTAAAATGCTTCCCTCCGCCAAGTGCCGCCACTTTATAGCGTGGCCTTATCTCAATAAGTTTGTCTGGATCGGCCTCTAAATTACGGTTACCATGTTTAGGGTTGAGATACGATTCAAAATGTATAAAGTAATCAACACTAAGAGCATAAGTAAGATTGATGCACGCGCAACTACGCATCATACCAGCAGATTATCTTGCTACCACCATCAGTAGCGATCGTTTCTTGTTTGTTTTTGCTCATCGTTTTAGGTTCTTTCTTGGAAACTCCCCCCAGCCTCACCAATTTTATATATGTGAAAATAGAACACCTTATAATGTGACGGATAAGAAATGGTAAAGTTACAAATAAAATGCTAGCTGATCTAATGTGAGGATAACCTGTAATGCACGAGCGGAAGTGTAAGCTTCTCCGCTTGCACGACCATGTCCAACTGTATGACGAGAAACGCCTGTTTTCTGTGGTGCTATCGGATCAAAGTTCGCATAAACAACTTTGATTAAGTATTGCAAAAAATCGTTTGGAAGAAATAAGGATGCCTCATCCCCTGATTTCTTAACTCCCTTATCTACTGCGTGTCTAAGCAATTGCTCAGTTTTTGCACTAGAGCCTTTTTCGGCCAAGTGTAAATCGACTAAAACACCTTCAATTTCAGTCATTAAATTTTTAATACATGAAATATAATCACCATTTTTAAAAGTATTAAGACCTGCTTGTAAAACCGTTTGGTGTTTAGCAATTATTGGGTTATTCCACCATCTCTCTGCCATTAAATCAATACGATCAGAACCAAAACTATTGACTAATATATTTTCTCTTGATTCTATCTCGAAATCGGTTCTATATGCTTTAAGCAGCGGCTCGAAGTCACCACCGATGATTTCTATAAATGGAAACCAACCTGCTTTAATCATCCGTTCAACTGTTGCTAAATCTGCAATCGCTTCGTAGATGCCTTGATAACGTAGCCGTCTATATAGTGCCCCCATGTATCGCTCACTTTGATCTATACTTAGGTCACGATTTTCACCCAAGTCAAAAAACAGGCCGAATTTCCAACCTACTTTAAAACAAGCTACTATCTTATCAGAAGGGCTAAGCACGATTTTTGGATATCTAATTCTTCTTATATCCGCTATATCCTTTCTATAAACTGCATCCCCCGCGTTGAGTGAGCGTTTGGTTAGTATTTCTATAGTCATACCTGTTTTATCTAGATATAGCTCACCACTATTATCTTGATGGATGACGAGAAGAAAGCCATGTAGCGAATCAAAAGAAATGATTATTCCTTCATCGCTTGCTCTACTGCATATTAGGTTTCCGATTTCCTCCATATACTGATGGAACTCGCGTTCGTCAGACGTTATTCCACCGCGAAAAATTACACGTACCTTTTCTCCTGCCTTCGCGTTTCCCATTGCGAACCCACTAATTTCTAGACCCTTAAGTTGAATTGCCTTTGGCTGCACAGACAATGGCTTGAATTGGGTGTGCAGTTTTTGTTGTATAAACGAAATATACGGCTTTTTTTTACGATTTTTCATTCAAATGTATTACCAACATAAATGAACTCGTCGACATTGGCACATTGTTAGCCCTTTGAGAACTTTGAAGCATCAAGTGCTTCACGCATTGCTTTTACCGCGCGTTCGATCTCGGGATCATAGAATTGAGGTTGTGGGGGCGTGGCTTTCGGAGTCGGCTCTCGCGAGATGCAAGGAGGTTTCGATTGCACCTTTGGTTGTGGTGGCTGCGGTGTGGGAATGTTCAGTTTTTGTGGGAACGTTCGTTGGCTTTGAGCATCTTTTTCACGCTGAAGACGCTCCTTTTCTTTTTGCGCTTCTACTCTTTTGCGCTCCGCCTCTCGCTGTGCGCGAACATCAGCCTCCTCTTGTAGACGCTCTGCGCGTATACCGATATAAACCGCCTTTGTCTTCTCCGGGTCGCCCAACGCAATTGCGTATGCGCGGGCAAAGAGGTCGCGATCTGGACGTTGTTCTGCCACTTCGGCAGCTGCTATTCCGTAGTATCGGTCTTCGGGCATATGAGATGTTTTAATTAACGGCCAACGTCTGGCGCGACGTTAGTTGTAGTTAGCACAGTCTTGTTCGATCATCGTTTGTTCTGTTTGTTTGGCTTGCACATCCATGTAAGTTGAGACGCCCTGCAAAGACAATCCTACCCCGATTAAGATAACACCTAGTATGAGGAGTTTCTTTCCTTTTGCTCTATCTACGTGAGCCGTCGCATTCTTTAACCCTAGGATGTCTCCCTTATGATCTGGCATCAACTGTTGGATATTCAGATCGTGGACTTTTGCGACTAACGAGAGAGCACCGATTATCTTAGTGGCACGGATAGTAAATAGAAGGCTTCCAATTACATTTAAGCCGATACCCATGAATTTAATCCAAAGTGAGTCCATATATTTATTTCTTAATTATCGAACGAAGTGTTTGTGCCAACTAATCATGCTGTTTGTCAACAGCGTTATTGGTGCGCATTCTGTTGGATCATCACAAATATTTGATACGCATTAACAGTAATGCCACAACGAGTTAGTTTTGCAATTTCCAAACTATTTTGAAAAATCTAAGATAATCCTGCGTATCGGCTTTTTGTGAAGACTGCGGTTAGCCTGAATGGAAAACAGCGGTTTAGATGAATTTGTGCGGTTTTTTTGTCGAAATGTGCGAGGTGCTGGGAATAAGCTGTAATTTGTGATTTTGCACTTGATTTGGTGGGGAAAAGCGGGTTTATTGAGACGCTTAATCTCAATTACAGGCTTGTAAAAGCGAGCCAGTTTA
>CAZJJR010000404.1:0-4067 GCA_964546365.1 uncultured bacterium
GCCACTCAATTTAAACCTGGGGGTTAGCCAATTAACCGTTCCGACCGGCAGTTTTCTATTTGGGCCAAAAGGAAGAATTCACGGATTTAATAACGTTGGTCTTAATACTACTAGCGCCAGTACCGGGCCAAACGTGGGTGGAAGGCTGCTTTCGATTACCGATCCCGGCGGATTAGAAGTTCTGTTCCGAAATGCTGCCGTACCAGTTACGGACAGATCCCAACCAATTCCACCACCCAACCTAGAAGAGTTACAAAGATTACAAGCATTCTTTGAATTAGCAGGTCAAACTCTGAAATTTTGGCTTCCAGGCGACCCAGTACCCGATGCGCCGGATCTTCTACCTTACAAAATAGTAGTTCCCGATGATGCAAACCTGACAACTTCTTTAGGAGACCTTCCCGGTTTAACCAAAGTATATCGAATCGGCGAACTACCAAAAATTAATGGCCCGTTGGGAATTTCTTACAGCGTACTGGCAAGCTATGACGAGACGGGTCAATCTTTAGAGTACAAACAATTTTCCTTAGCGCCGCAAGGAAACAATGCCTCACTTACCCCAATTAGCAGCGAACACCATGAAAACTTCTATGTTAGGAGTGGGGAACTCACCTTAAACATTAACGGACAAACCCAGGTTGCTGGGGCTAATACTTTTGTCCACATCGCGCCGGGAAATTCTTTCTCGATCGCAAATCAAGGCAGTCAAGCTGTCGAAGCCTTAGCTGTTAGCATACCCCTCAATCGACGATCGATCTTCGGTACATCAAGCAACGACGACATCAAAGTTAATGGTGGAGATGCCGTAATCGCTCTGGATGGAGACGATCGCATCGTTGCCAATGTTTGGGGAGCCACAGTCCCCGCAGGCGCTCCCCAACAGCCTCGCGGTGGTAACTACATCAACGGTAACCAAGGCAACGACTACATCGTGGGTAGCGAAAACGACATCCTCCACGGTGGTAAAGGAGATGACGTAATCATCAGCCAAGGTAGTAGAAACGTGATGGATGGTCAGCTTGGTAACGACATCCTCTACGCGGGAAATGGGGATGTCATGATTGGTGGTGATGGTGCTGACCAGTTCTGGATCGTCAACGGTGCAATAGCACCAATACCGAGTTACATCGCTGATTTCCAAGTAGGAGTTGACAAAATAGGCATTCAAGGTCTTAGCGGAATCACCTCTTTTAGCAACTTGGTAATCGGACCATCAGAAAATTTGTTAGGCACCATCATTAGAACTTCCGATCGTACTCCTTTAGCAATTGTGGATGGTGCTTTATACACCGAAATCACTGCTAACGACATCGTTTTTGCTTAACCATTTCAAACAAGAGGAATCATTTAATTATGACTACTGAAAAAAAAGGAAAAATCGGCGTCATCGTTGAAGAACATTTTGACCCCACCGAATACCGCCGCTTTAATGAATATTTTCCCGAAAAAGGTTACGAAGTTGAATATCTTTCTCATTTGTGGGGAAATAAAGAGTTAACTTTCGGCTCTAATCCAGAAAATGACCAAGTTGAATATCACGTTACGGTCACCAAAGATGTTAACGATGTCGATCCAGCCGATTATAAAGGCATTATTTGCATCGGTGCTTATGCTATGGATCGACTCAGATATCAAGTAAATGTCAAAAAAGGAGAGAAAAACCAAGCTCCTGCCGTGGCATTTATTAGAAAAGCCATGAGTGCAGAAAATGTAAAAATAGGCACGATTTGCCATAGCTTATGGCTTTTATGCGCCGATCGAGATTTACTACAAGGCCGCCAAGTTACCTGCGCTCATAACATTATCTGCGATGTAGAAAATGCAGGAGGGGAAGTTGTTTATGAGGGTGATGTAACAGCAGATTTAGTAATAGACGGTAATCTGATTACGGGCAAACATCCAGGCGTCGTAGACGAATTTATGGATGCTTTCGTGGCAGAGATTGAAAAGACAGAATCACGGCAAAAAGTAGGTTCTGGAACTTAGTCAACAAATCAATTCAAAATTCAAAATTCAAAATTATTAACTCAAAATTAATCTTCCTCTTAATTTTGCATTTTGAATTCAAATAATTCAGGAGGCTATTTAATGGAGCGCATGAATTTTTCTTTTTCGGACACCATCGGCGGCTATGTCACCCACTTTAATCGCCAAGAAAAATGCTTTGGTATTAAGACATCCGATGGAAGAGAATATACGGCATATTTAACTCCTACAGCTTGGGGTCGAATCGCCCAAAATTTGGAAGAAGGATACATCGATGCCACCCAAAGATTGGGCGAATTACTCCATCCCGGTCAGCACATTTTTGCTTACGGTGTCTTCTATCCCCAAGGCGACGGACACAAATTTGATGTGAAATCTTTTGTGTTTCCCGGCGATGCTCCCGGTAAATATCGCCATGAAGAACCAGATTGGTGGATCAAACAAGTTCGTTCAATTGCTGATTCTTACTTGAAATGGCAATTTAATTATCCAAATAAGGAAATCGATTACCGCGAATATCGCACCATGCTAAACCTAGCTGGTGAGAAAAAGAAAGATGACTATCTGCAAGAAACCGATACGATTTCTCGCTTAGTATACGGATTTGCTTCTGCTTTTTTAATGACTGGGGAAGACCGTTTTCTAGAAGCAGCGGAAAAAGGTACTGAATATCTGCGGGATCACATGAGATTTTACGATCCCGATGAAAATTTGATTTATTGGTATCACGGCGTTAAGGTACAAGGCAATCGGGAACAAAAATTACTCACTTCCGAGTTTAGCGACGACTACGATTGCATCCCAGCTTACGAACAAATTTACGCTTTAGCTGGTCCGATCCAAACTTATCGGGCAAGTGGCGATCCGCGCATCCTGAAAGATGCGGAGATGACGATCGATCTTTTCGACAAATTCTATTTAGATAAAGAGAAAGGCGGATATTTCTCTCACCTTGACCCGATTACTCTCGATCCTCGCGCCGAATCTTTAGGTCGTAACCAAGGACGGAAAAACTGGAACTCGGTGGGCGACCATGCCCCAGCGTACCTGATCAACTTGTACCTGGCAACCGAGGAACAGAAATACGCCGATATGTTGGAGTATACCTTCGATACGATCGAAGCCCACTTCCCCGACTACAACAACAGCCCGTTCGTCCAAGAGAAATTTTACGAAGACTGGAGTCCCGACACCACTTGGGGTTGGCAGCAAAACCGCGCCGTAGTAGGACACAACCTGAAAATTGCTTGGAACCTAATGCGGATGCAAAGCCTCAAACCCAAAGATAAATATGTCGATTTTGCCAAGAAAATTGCCGCGATCATGCCAGCAGTCGGTTCGGATCAACAACGGGGCGGCTGGTACGATGTGGTAGAGCGGGTTTTAAGTGACGGAGAAGAACAACACCGCTTCGTGTGGCACGATCGCAAAGCTTGGTGGCAACAAGAACAAGCCATCCTCGCTTACCTGATCTTAAACGGCACGATGAAAGATCCGGAATACTTGCGCCACGCCCGCGAAGCTTCTGCCTTCTATAACTGTCACTTCCTGGATCACGATGACGGTGCTGTTTACTTCAACGTGCTAGCCAACGGACTGCCTTTCCTAATGGGAACCGAACGTTACAAAGGCAGCCACTCTATGAGCGGTTATCACTCTACCGAATTGTGCTACCTGTCAGCAATTTATCAAAACCTACTGATCTTCAAACACCCGATGGACTTCTACTTCAAGCCCATACCGGGAGGATTTAAGGACAATATTCTCAGAGTGTCACCAGATATTTTGCCACCTGGAAGTATCGCTATTGGCAAAGTTTGGATCGACGAACAAGAGTATCATGATTTTGATGCCGATGGCTTAACTGTGAAGTTGCCAGACACGCAAGAACGAGTAAAAGTAAAAGTGCAAATCGTTCCTAAATAGGTAGTAGGTAATGGGTAGCGGGTAGTGGGTAGTAGTGTAAAAGAAAATTATCCAACTACCTACTACCTAATACTCACTACCAACCTAAAAGATACCCTTAAATCAAAGATTAGAAAGATGGACATCAATATCAAAAATCTCAAAGAAGTAACAAT
>CAZJJR010000405.1:0-3208 GCA_964546365.1 uncultured bacterium
GCCAGCAAAATGAAGAACTTTTAATCGCTCACGAGATCGCGGAAAGAGAAAGTTATCGCTATCAAGATTTATTTAATTTTGCACCGGATGGCTATGTAGTGACGGATGCTAATGGCAAAATTCAGGAAGCAAATCGAGCGATCGCAACTTTAATTGGTTGTGAAGCACAGGAGTTAATCGGCTTGCTATTAATTAAGTATATTGCGGAAGAAACCCGTCAAGCTTTCAGAAATTTATTAGTTGATTTACGGCAGCATTCTCAGATCGAAACCGAACAACTGTGCTTAAAAGCGATCGCTCTACCGAATTCCATTCCCGTTTCCATTACGGTGACGGCTATTTATAACAAACGAGGACAATTTGCGGGGGCTCGTTGGCTGATTCGAGATATTACCGAACGCAAGCAAGTCGAAGCGGCGCTGCGAGAAAGCGAGGAGCGTTTGAGTACTTTAGCAGATAACATTGCCCAGCTTGCTTGGATGGCAGATGCGAACGGGTGGCTGTTTTGGTACAACCAGCGCTGGTTTGAGTATACCGGGACGACTTTAGAAGAGATGGAAGGTTGGGGTTGGCAGAAAGTACACCATCCCGAACATCTGGAGCGCGTGATCGAGCATTTTCGATACTGCTTAGAAACGGGCGAAATTTGGGAAGACACGTTTCCGTTGCGGGGGAAGGACGGACGGTATCGCTGGTTTTTATCGCGAGCGATTCCCATCCGCAATCGATCTGGCAAAGTGTTGCGCTGGTTTGGTACCAATACCGATATTACCGATCGCAAACAAGCAGAGGAAGCTTTGCAACAAAGCGAACAACGTTATCGCTTCTTAGTGGAGTCGATACCCCAATTAGTTTGGACGGCGAATGCGGAAGGAACGCTTCTCGATCTCAATCAACGCTGGTCTGATTTTACTGGTTTAACTCTTGAAGAAGCAAAAAGGGAAGGTTGGGAAGTTGTAGTTCATCCGGATGACATCCCAATTCTGAGCCAGAACTGGGCAGCCGCGCAACAGAACGGTACTTACTATCAAGCGGAAGGTAGGATGCGACGGGTGGATGGGGTATATCGATGGCATTTACATCAGGCAGTTCCAGTTAAGAATGAAAAAGGTCAAGTTGTCAAATGGTTCGGTACGGCTACCGATATTGAAGATCGAAAACAATTAGAGCAACAACTCGATCGCATTTTGCACCAAGAACAGGCAGCTAGGGAAGCAGCAGAACAAGCAAACCGAATTAAAGATGAATTTTTAGCGGTGCTTTCTCACGAATTGCGATCGCCTCTCAATCCGATTTTAGGATGGACAAATCTATTGCGGAGGCGAAAATTAGATGCGGCAACCACAGAACGGGCTTTGGAGACGATCGAGCGCAATACTCGCTTACAATCTCAACTAATTGAAGATTTATTAGATGTTTCCCGCATTTTGCGCGGAAAGTTACGTTTCGATCCCAAGCTGGTTAATTTGGCAACTGCGATCGAACAAGCGCGAGAAACCGTTCGTTTAGCCGCCGAAGCGAAATCCATTCACATCGAGATGAACCTGCACGACGAAGTACCAGTGATGGGGGATGCGGCTAGACTTCAACAAGTAGTCTGGAATTTGCTATCCAATGCGGTGAAATTCACTCCCTGTGGGGGAAAAATCGAGGTTTGGTTAAAAATGGGAGAATCCCACGCTCAAATCACCGTAAAAGATACTGGCAGAGGGATTAGCTCTGATTTTCTGCCTTATGTATTTGATTATTTTAGGCAAGCCGATAGTACGATGACTCGTCAGTTCGGCGGGTTAGGATTGGGATTGGCGATCGTTCGGCATCTGGTAGAATTGCACGGTGGAACGGTGGCTGTAGAAAGTTTAGGGGAAGGAAAGGGAGCCACTTTCACCGTTCAACTGCCACTTGCCAAACTACCTTCCTCAATGGCAGAAGATGAAGAAGCGATCGATAATGAAATGACTTTGGCTGGGATCAAGGCGTTAGTAGTTGATGATGAACTGGATATGCGAGAACTGACTCAGTTTATCCTCGAACAATCGGGCGCATCAGTTCAAACGGCGTCATCAGCTAAAGAAGCGCTAGCTCTTTTAACCCGATTCGTTCCCGATATTTTGATTTCTGATATCGGAATGCCAGAAATGGATGGATATACGCTTTTACAAAAAATTCGATTGCTTCCACCAGAACTCGGTTCCCAAGTCCCTGCAATTGCTCTGACTGCTTATGCGGGAGATTTCGATCGACAACGTGCCCTAGAGATGGGTTTTGAGCAGCATCTCTCTAAGCCTGTCGATCCTAAATCTTTGGTAAATGCGATCGCTGCGATTTGTTTTTCTTGAACTAATGCCATTGAATTACCCCACCGCACAGGCGGATGGGGCTGCCAAGTTCGCAGAAAATTGCCGCATCTTAGACTTGCCTTTGCGAGTTGATTTTCTATCTTAAATACGTAACAGCTTATGATTTTTAGAAGGAGAATAATCAGATACAGAAAATACAAAATAAGCGATCAGGCTCATGACGATCAATTCCCCACCATCTTCAACTACGATCAATAACGTTTCCATCAAAGAGTTGTTGAAAATCGTATGCACCATATCGACTCCTACTCCACACAAAGCGAGCAAAAGTAACAATTTTATTAAACTTTTCGATACATTTCGAGAGAAGCGATTACCAAACCGATAACCGAGCAAAATCATCGAGCCAAATATTAAACAAGCTAAACCAGAAACTATAATTTCTCCGAAGTCTTCTGAACGTAAGTTAAACAAGGGAATAAAATTGAATTGATTACTGATATAAAGTCCTAATTTTTCGTGAATTTGTAGAGAATCATCAAGTAAAAGATAGAAAAATAGAAAAGACCAACTTAAGTATAGAAACGAGCGGTTACGAATTGCTAAAAATATTAATAATAGAGCAATCCAGTATTCTTTTACATATTGAAAAAATTCCGAATATCCCATTTCTGCTTCTAGGGAAAAAGCATAATCTGAAATAAATCTAGTATGGGTGAAAAGCAAGTGTAGAAAGATAAAGCTCAAATCGGTTATTAATAATAAACCTAATTGCTGAACTTTCCAATTATTTATATCTAGATGAAATGAGTAATTTATATTTTTATGTAACATTTCCCACCCCTGCATACATAACTGTCAAAGCAAATTATCGGCAATATAGCCATCCTATTTGAGTAATGAACCCC
>CAZJJR010000405.1:3225-4030 GCA_964546365.1 uncultured bacterium
TGAACCCCACCCTAGCCCTCCCCTTACCAAGGGGAGGGTTCTAGTTGTTCGCAATTCATTTAGGATTGCTATAGTTAGGCTTTTTCACACAACCTAAAATTGCTGAATAACTTTATTTTAAAGCAAGCATAACCTATCCTTAATCTAAATTTCGCTCTATCTAATGGAAGATATTGTGCAGTAAAATACTATTTCTTTTGTTGAACATTGAAGAAATATAGCGATCCTATTTAAGTAATCAACCCTACCCTAGCCCTCCCCTTGGTAAGGGGAGGGTTGGGAGGGGTTAAGTTGTTCGCAATTCATTTAGGATCGCTATAAAGCTTGCCAGCCTCACATAGGCTACGAAAAGATTTAATTTTAATCTCTCGGCTGGTGGGGAAATGGGAAGAGGAATCAAGCGGGAAAAACGATAGCTAGAAATATACAATTTTCAGACTATTTCGCTAGTTGTATAAAAAATCACCTAATTGCCTTATACATTTTGAACCAAAGGGATCGCGTCATCAACAAATTTTTTTTAGCTTAATCCAACCTATCATCGTGTTGTTTCTGCTCGTACCAAGCAATAGCGGAAGCTCGACGTTGCTGGTAATCTTCATATGCTTCTTTATACTGCAAATACTTATACCAGTAGTAAAGAGATTGACCGATGAAAACAAGGCTTAAAATGCCAATAATTAGGGCAGATTCACCAATAAAGGCGAACGAAAACTGAGCGCCAAAGAATAAGAAAACCCCTATAACAATGACGCCAAGTACAATACTGGCTACAGCATCACCTCGCGCTGGTAATCTAGGAGGT
>CAZJJR010000406.1:0-3993 GCA_964546365.1 uncultured bacterium
GGCCCGCGCCTGGATATACAGAGAAAATTTTGCCCACCGTTAATAAATACATGGGACGAGATGGTGGTTACATAGCTTGTTATTCTCGCAATGAAGAAGGAAGTATTTATTCTGTTGGTGGTGGAATTTATGTAATGGGTCAAATCCGATTGCAGGGGCGATACATTGGTCGGATATTTCATCCCAAAGGTTATGAAAATAAAGATATCAGTGCCGCTCAAGATTTCAAAGACCTTTGCAATCAAACATTTCCAACTGCCCGTGGGGGCGGTTGGGCAGGTGGCGATACTGGTGGTTGGTTTGGAATTTAGTAATATCAAGATAAATCTGAAAATTTCCTAATTTTTTGCTCATGATTCTGCGACCCCATGAACGAACGAAATTAGACGAAACGGATGATACGCAATTTTATTCATTTCCCCGTTTCGTGACTCATGTAGATGACAAGTTCATCCAACAATTAACCGATTTATATCGCCAACGACTCCATCCGAATACGCGCATTTTCGATATGATGAGCAGTTGGGTTTCTCATCTACCAGAAGAAATAGAATTCGCTCATGTGGAAGGACATGGTATGAACGAAGAAGAGTTGGTGAGAAATCCCCGCTTCGATCGTTATTTTGTTCAAGATTTGAATAAAAATCCCAAGTTACCTTTACCCGATCGCGATTTTGATGCCGTACTGAATTGCGTTTCCATTCAATATCTGCAATATCCCGATGCCATTTTTTCAGAAATTCACCGCATCCTAAAACCAGGTGGGATTGCTATTATCAGTTTTTCCAATCGAATGTTTTATCAAAAAGCCATCACTGCTTGGCGAGAAGGTTCCGAACTCAGCCGCATCGAACTGGTTAGAAGCTATTTTGAATCTGTCGCGGGTTTTAACCAGCCAGAAGTAATTATTAACGCGCCTACTCTTCCCAGTTTTCTGCAATGGATGGGTGCTGGTAGCGATCCTTTTTATGCCGTAATTGGACAACGCGCTGATAATTAATCCTAACGTTTGGTGCGTTACGCGCTTCGCTAACGTAAATCGTAGGGTGGGTTAGGTATGGCAATAAATTTGAGGCTTTCAACTAATAATTAACGAACCGTTCCGTAACCCACCATTTGCCTTATTTAAGGTGCGTTACGCGCTTCGCTAACGCACCCTACAAGTATGAAATTTCAGGGAGTTGTCTTTACTTGTCTATTTCTGCTAAATTTTCTTGAATTTGAGTTAGTAATTCCTGGTGGCATTTGCCGTTACTAGCAATCAAGCAACCCCACTGATTCACATCTCCCCGATTGTATTTCAAAGCAGAACCATCTAAATAAGTAAAGTTGCCACCCGCTTCGGTGAGGATCAGTTCCGGTGCAGCCATATCCCAATCTTTTGGGGCTGATTTACCCGAAAGAGAGATGTAAATATCTGCTTGTTGTTCGATAATCGTGACGATTTTGCAGCCTACGCTACCCACATATTTTTTATTTTTGCAAGGCAATTGTTCCAAAAGATTGTTAAAACGATCGTCTCTGTGAGTGCGGCTGACGACGATCGGTAAATCGGAGAGCGAATTACGTTCTGAAACCTTCACTGGGCTTACATTTCCGTCGCGAGTTTCCACAAACGTACCACCACCTTTAGTGGCAAAATATAACTTTTCTGCTTCTGGCCATGCTACCACTGCCAGCACCGGACTGCCTTCATATGCTAAAGCAATCTGAACTGCATATTCTCCGGTTTTATCGATAAAGTCTCGCGTACCATCCAAAGGATCGACGATCCAAATCCAAGATTGAGGTAATGGTTCTGACATTACTCCTTGAGACTTAAATTTATAGGTTTCTTCGGTTAAATAACCAAACTCTTGCATACCGAAAGAAGCCTGTAAGTTATCCAAAATATAATGATTGACTACTATATCAGCGGCGGTGACTGGCCCTTCTTTTTTCTCTTGGATATCCAAATCGCCAGTATGGGGTTCTCCTCGATAATACGATCGCAAAATATCCGTTGACCCCCAAGCAACTGAGCGCACGATCGCTACAGTCTCCTCTAGTCCCTCAAATCGGTTTTCGCCCAAATACGTCAGTACCGTCACGCTAGCATTCCTTTAATATTACGTTTAGCCGTTCACACTTCACACTTTACACTTCATCCTTCATCTTCATCCACTGACGAGTGCCAAAAAATTGGCAGGAACGAGAAGCCACTTTTGCCGCTGCCTGCAAAGCATCTGGAAAACTATCTTGCAAAATGTAATGGCAGAAAGCACCGTGAAAAACATCCCCTGCACCCAGAGTATCCACCACCTTCACTTTCGGAACTTCGATCCATCCTGTTTTCCCCTCAAACATATATTGAATAGGTTTTTCCCCATTCGTGATGGCAATGTGAGGAATACCAACAGATAACAAATAATCGATCGCCTCTGGTGAATTTTGACATCCAGGCGGATAAAAATTAGCCGAACAAACAGCGTAATCAACAAAAGGTAATAATTTATCAAATCCCGGTTTCCAACTACCTCCATCTACTACTACCGGGATATTATTTAATTTTGCTAATTCTCCGATTTTTTGACCGACTTCTATTTGGTGACCGTCCATTAACACGATATCGACCACAGAAAAAATGTCTGAACTAACACTATCTTTGTGACCCTGGTATTTCACCGCATTGATCGAAATCACAGCCCTTTCTCCCGTATTTTGAGTGACTATGATAGAAGATACTGAAGGTGGTTCAACATGAGTAGGATCTAAATCTCGGATCGTGACATGATGGCTTTCCAAGTCAGTTCTGATTAACTGAGTAACCGGGTGATTTCCAACTATGCTTAACAGCTTGGCTTGATTACCTAAATAACTGAATGCCACTGCTGCATTAGTTGCAGGGCCACCTGCTGCCAACCCATAATCAGCCGCTACAATTTTTTGATTGCTACTAGGATAATCAGCCGTTAGATATAAGAAGTCTAACGTTAATAAACCTACGAATAATCCTTTTTTTCCCATTTTTTCACTCTTTCCTGACTTAAACACTCTTGCCTTCACCAATTGATGGCTTATAGGGTATCGGGAAAAGTAAAAATACTGATGTGTTAGAGTTTCAAAATCTATCTAAAGCTATTTAGCTAGAGTAAGTTTATTTGGCAATCTAGTATAAAGACTTAACATCTTAAAAGAAATAGCCATTTTAAGATAGAGTTAAAAGAAAAATTTTACAGTTTCTTTAAAAAAAACGAATTTACATGAAGGAATTGTTAAGGGATTTGTTGACGCCACCAAATTTTATACCCCACGGTCACTGCTACTTGTGGAATCCAGGGTTAGTTTGGCTGCACGCCTTGTCGGATGCGCTGACTGCGATCGCCTACTATTCTATCCCCTTAATGTTGCTTTACTTTATCTCCCAACGCAAAGACCTACCCTTCTCCTCTGTATTTTGGCTGTTTGGTGGATTTATAGTTTTGTGTGGCACGACTCATTTGGTAGAGATTTGGACGCTGTGGCATCCAATTTATTGGTTATCGGGGATCTTAAAAGCAGCCACGGCTGTTTTATCTTTATACACGGCAGCAGAACTATTTCCCCTCATCCCCCAAGCAATCACCCTTCCCAGTCACGGTGAGTTAGAAATCGCCAATGAAAAACTGGCGCGGGAAGTGATAGAACGCCAGCAAGCAGAACTTGCCTTGAAAGATAGCGAAGCAAAATTCCGATCGATCTTTGAAGGAGCCAGCATAGGGATCGAAATTATCGACTTAACCGGCAAAACGGTAGCCAGAAATCCCGCTCTTCAGCAGATGTTGGGTTATACGGAAAGTTTGCGTTGGAGTTTTCCGACCGATGCAGATGGCGATCGGCATTCCCCGATCAAAACGCGCGATCGTCGTCAAATCGAACAGGAATACTTGCATTGGGAACGAGACTACTACCAAATGGAAAAACGTTACCTTTGCAAAGACGGACATCTACTCTGGTGTCACGTCACGGGTTATT
>CAZJJR010000407.1:0-1225 GCA_964546365.1 uncultured bacterium
ACCTTTTAAATCAGCGTTGCTCAAGTCACATTTTTGTTTTTTTTTGGTACTAAATAATAGTTGGAGGTGTTCTAGATTGAGCGCAAAAGCTGGTAGATTTGTTAAACACACTGGTGTCAAAATAGCCGTAGCAACTAGGATTTTATGTTTCATTTGGGTTTTCATCTTTAGCAGTTTATCTAAGAGAAAGCAAGGTTAATTTTATTATTCCCAAATTTCAGAGCGATCGCATCATGTTTAAACAACGCATTGCCGATTTCTAGAGTTTCTTTGCTGCATTACCTGCCGATATAATTGATTTGCTAAATTATTCTGACCCATTCTTTGATAAATTCCCACCATTCTCAGCCTCATCTCATCTTCACCTCGACAATTTTGCTGTCTTCTGTAAATTTCCAACGCTTCTTGATACGAACCTAAAGCTTGAGAATTTATACCTAATTGGAGATAAGTATTGCCAATATCAATTAAGGTATTAGTTTCTTGTTGGGTATTGCCCTTTTGTCTGTAACTTGCTAAGGCTCTCTGATAAGTTTGAATTGCTGGTATTCTCTGTCTTGATAAAACATAAAGTTCAGCGATTTTACCCAGAACATCAGGATTTTGAAAAATGGCAAATGCTTGGTGATAAGATGCTAGCGATCGCTCGACATTACCTAAGTTACGATAAACAAATCCCAAGTTAGCTAATGCGGTTTCTTGACGTTCGCGATCGCCATTTTCTCGACTAGCAGCTAATCCACGTTGAAATAAATCTAAAGCTGCTCCCAATTGCCCTGTATTTGTTAGTTCGACACCCCTTTCTAATAATTCATCAATCAATGAATCTGGTGTAATTACCCTTGCTTGCGCTTGGGCAGAAGGTATAAATTCATTAGATAAATGTGGTAAAAAATAACTGGCAAAAATTAGAAATAAAGTAGCGATCGAACAATTCAAACAACGCAGACTAAATGACATAATAATAGTTAGCCCCTCACTAAAGATTTGGTATATTAGCCTGATAGTTTCCTGCCGGAAAATTAGGATTAGGCGATGCACAAGCTACATACAAATTATTCACTGAAATTATGACAATTGGACTGTTACTACAAGAAACGGGAGACAAACCTTGGCTGGTAAATAAGTTGGAAATTTTATCTCTTACTGGTAGAGGAACGAGTTGATTGCGGTTTTGGGAAACTACCACCCAAGGAAGGCGAAGCGGATCGATCGCATTTTGCTC
>CAZJJR010000407.1:1241-1893 GCA_964546365.1 uncultured bacterium
CGGTCAGCAGATTTCTTTGAGGAACGCCACTATCTGAAGGAGGAATGTTTTGTGCAATAGCTGGTGAACTTTTGAGATTCGATGCTACTTGCACTGGAGACACCAGGGAAAACAGTAAAGTTGCACTGACAAGGCTAAAATACTTGAAACGATGGTACATAGCAAAAAACTCATACTTAACCGAATAGAGCAATTTCATTGCTATACTAACCAAGCAACAGCTTAATTTATTACTTTTTCCATAAAATGTAACTTTAATTGCTAATTTTGACAAGTAGTTGCAATCTTAAGTTTGTAGTAAAGACTTTAGTCCTTATATTAAAGCGGTAAGAGGACTCCCATTCCCCACTACATACTGGTTAATTAAGCGTTTTGCAACAAGAAGTTTGCCAAGATTTCTCGATTACTTTCAATGTAATTTTTAGTCAAATCGATCAATCTATTGATATGCTGAATACTGGCATCATCCATCATACTATTTTTGATATTCGGTTGCAGCCGTAGATAAGGTAAATTTCCTTCATTTTCCGTATCTGGAGAATTAATTACTTGTCGAGTAATGTAATCGTTCACATCAGCAGAAGCATCAAATAACACTTCAATCAATCTTCCTGCCCATATCCATTGTCCCACTCCCCAACCATGTACTTTT
>CAZJJR010000407.1:1903-3845 GCA_964546365.1 uncultured bacterium
CTCCAGCGCGCTGCCGAGGCTGAACCGGTCGGGGTTGAACTAGTTGTATTTCCACTGCCAATCGAAAGCACCGAAATCTCTCGAATCGAATAATTCAATCGAAGCGCCTCCGCCACCGCACAAGCAGTAGGATTATTAGCACCAACACCGCCATCAATCAGAGAATAATCTTTATCAGGTGTTTTCAGTAAATAAGCCGGAAAATAAGTAGGTGCAGAAGCAGAACAGGTGCAAATCTCCCAGAGATTGGCATTCGCCCAAGGTTTGTATTTCTGCCAGCTTTTAAACACGATCGTTTCTCGATCTAAAGTATCGTAAGATGTAATTAATAGCCTTGGCGATGTATCGAGATCGGATAATTTCGCATTACCAAACTGTTCTTGAAGGGCTTTAATTAATCCTTGGTTGGAAAATTTAGGTGCTGAAACACCATATTTTAAAACCAAACCAATTCGCTTTACCGACCAGCGACTAGTATAGGGGAAAATAATCTGCCCTTTTTGGCGAAATAGTTCGAGAATTTCCTCACTTTTCAGCCCAAGTGCAATTCCCGTTCCCACGATCGATCCGGTGGAAGTACCTGCAATTAAATCAAAATATTTATTCAAAGGTTGATTAATTAATTTTTCCACCTCTGACAAAATAACTGCTTCAATAATACCTCGAATTCCGCCACCATCCAAACTTAATATGCGAAATGCCACTGTTTTATCCCCAAAATGACTACTATTTAGCCCTCGTGATGTCGATGGTAATTTTACCCCCAAAATCGGGGATAGGGGCTGAGGGCTTTGTCACCTTAACTCGCACTTGAGAGACTTTTTCATCATCCAGGATGCTAGATGCAATCACCTCAGCCAATCTTTCCACCAACGCAAACTTAGATGAACTAACTATCTGCTTAACTGTTTCAATGGTGCTGCGGTAATCCAGGGTATTTTCGATATTATCGCTGTTACCGGCTGTGGATAAATCCAGCCATAAAGTAACATCCACCTCAAACCATTGTCCGAGTACTTGTTCTTCAGGTAAGTAGCCAGTGTAGCCGTAACAGCGAATACCAGTAACGTGAATGGAGTCCATATTTGGGAGTAGAGAATTGGGAATGAGTTGAAGAAGAATTCTCCGAGTCAGAATTCTGAATTAATCCTTGAAAGTCAAATACCAAATACTGATTGAAAACCACTCAATCAAAGATTTGGCGATCTTAAACCCATCATTTATTCGCCAGTAAAGTCCAATTCATTCTAAATTCTGAATTCTGACTCTGAGAATTGTATTGCGATCGAAAATTACTTGGGTTATTATGCCTGATTTTACATTATTAATTAGCAATTACTCATTTGGTAAATCTTTGTGAGTAAATGATTTCGCATTCTTTCCACTGTAACTTGCTACCACATGACCATCACCTACTAATTGATATTTATAAGTGACCAATCCTTCTAAACCAACTGGACCGCGAGGAGGCATTTTTTGAGTGCTAATTCCGACTTCTGCGCCGAAACCATAGCGGAAACCATCGGCAAAACGAGTGGAACAATTGTGATAAACACCAGCAGCATCAACTTGGGCGATAAAAGTATTAGCAGCAGAGGCATTTTCGGTTACGATCGCTTCAGTATGGCGAGAACCGTAGGTGTTGATGTGAGCGATCGCATCTTCTAAAGAATCCACTATCTTAATCGATAGCATCAAATCGCTGTATTCCGTTGTCCAGTCTGCTTCCGTCGCAGGTTCCATCGGCAATATTTGGCGAGTGCGTTCATCTCCGCGCAATTGAACTTGGCGAGTTTGCAAAGCAGCAGCGACTAAAGGCAGAAAATCAGGGGCAATTGATTTGTGAACGAGCAAAGTTTCAATCGCATTACAAGCAGCCGGATATTGAGTTTTAGCATCAACGGTAATATCTACGGCTTTGCCAAGTTCGGCAGCTTCATCT
>CAZJJR010000408.1:0-3831 GCA_964546365.1 uncultured bacterium
CCCTGCCCCCTGCCCCCTGCCCCCTGCCTCTTCTCGATGCAAATAGGTGATAAGCTCGGCTTTACGATCGGCTAATTCCTGACGTAGTTCACTTGTCAATATTCCTTCGGGAGCATTACAACGCAAACGAATTTTGTCGGAAGATGTATTTGGATCGCCTTCTACAAATAACTGGACATCTAAGCTTTTTAGGTATGAAACAAATTCTGCGATCGTTGTTTTCATCATAGTTCTAATTCCTCGCGTTGTTGCGATCCCGATTCTTTTGAGTAATTCATCAAGCTGTTAGAATTTACCTGTAGCGTGCATTGCAAATCTTCTATCTTTTGTGCGAGTTGTGCGATCGTGGGAGTTTCAAATATGTTGCGTAATGGCAATTCCACTTGAAAGCGATCGCGAATGCGCGACACCAGCTGAGTTGCGAGTAGGGAATGTCCGCCCAATTCAAAGAAATTGTCGTGAATTCCTACCTGTTTTCGTCCCAGTAGTTGAGTCCAAATCTCTACTAAGGATGCTTCTAATGAAGTTGTAGGTGCAACGATCGGACTTATTTCTTTGACAGTAATTAGATTAGGAGATGGCAATGCTTTGCGATCGACTTTGCCATTAGCAGTGAGGGGAAGCCTATCTAATACGATAAATGCAGCAGGCAACATATAAGCAGGTAATGTTTGTTTGAGAAACGATCGCAAATCTCGCTCATTTGGTATCGTCGATCCTTCTTTCGGTACGAGATATGCAATCAATTGGCGATCGAGTAGCGTTTGTGTAGCGGAATTGCTTTCCATCTCGCGCACGACTACTACTGCTGTTTCTACTGTGGGATGTTGAGCGAGAATTGTCTCGATTTCCCCTAATTCTACCCGAAATCCTCGAATTTTGATTTGATTATCTGTTCTTCCCAAAAATTCAAGATTGCCATCAAAACGATAAAGAGCGCGATCGCCAGTCTTATATAATGTTGGCGAATTGGGAAAACCTAACCCCCCAGCCCCCTTTAAAAAGGGGGGTTGGGGAGGGGTCAAACCCGCCCCTAAATCAAAATTAATAAACCTTTCTGCTGTTAATTCTGAACGATTTAAATATCCTTTTGCCAATCCATCTCCACCTAAATAAATTTCCCCGCTAACGCCTGCGGGAACGGGATTTAAATTGCCATCTAATAAGTAAACTTGAGTATTACTAATTGCCTTACCAATGGGAATTGTTGTAGCATTTTCTCGAACATCTTGTACCTCATACCAGGTAGAAAATGTGGTATTTTCGGTGGGGCCATATACGTGAATCAGATGTTGCGGTTTTCCCTGTTGCAACACCAA
This sequence comes from uncultured bacterium, assembly GCA_964546365.1. GTDB lineage: Bacteria > Cyanobacteriota > Cyanobacteriia > Cyanobacteriales > Aerosakkonemataceae > DATNQN01. Next base: position 1,320 of record CAZJJR010000408.1, read on the forward strand.
ACGCACGCGCTCTACATTCACCATTTCACCACCAAACAGCAAATATTTCAGCCCTTGAAAAGCGTTAGGAATTTGGCTGACTGTTTGATTGAATAACGCTGTTGTTAGAAACAAGATGCTAATTTGCTGCTGATGCAATTCAGCGACAAAATTTGTAGGTGAAAGCGTTATTTCCCGCTCGATTCCAATTAATTGGGCACCATTGAGTAATGCGCCCCAAACTTCAAAGGTTGCAGCATCAAAAGCGAGGTTTGCTATTTGTGCAATGCGATCGCCTCTGGCGCTGTGCTCCGCGCAATCGCATGGTTCGATCTGCACGTAGTTGGTTTCCCGCACCAGTCGATTTACTGCTCGATGCGGCACCATCACCCCTTTTGGTGTTCCGGTTGAGCCAGAAGTGTAGATTATGTAAGCAATTCGATCGGCTGTAGAAGAAGTAGACAGGTTTTCGTCTGACTCTTGGGCGATCGCATCCCATTCTCTTTCCAAACAAATAATCTTTGTTTTGTCAGTTTGGCATAAATCCGTGCAATTTTCTTGCGTTAATACCACTCTAATTCCGGCATCCTCCAGCATAAAATGCAGTCGTTCCGGAGGATAACTGGGATCGAGAGGAACGTAAGCACCACCTGCTTTGAGTACCGCTAACATTGCCGCGATCGCAACGGCATTTCGTTCCATGCAGATCCCGACAGACATTCCAGCGCTAATTCCCAATTTTTGTAAATATCGCGCTAGTTGATTGCTGCCTTGATTTAACTCGTGATATGTGGATTTGCGATCGCCAAATTTAACTGCGATCGCGGTAGGTCTTTTTTCTACTTGTTCTTCAAATAATTGATGAATACAAATATTAGCCGGATAACTAGATTGATTATTATGCCAATTTTGTAACAATTCTTTTTGTTTTTCAGTGGTTAATAATGGCAGGGCAGAAAGATGGGTATCTGGATTGGCAACAATTCCTTCTAATAAGGTTTGGAAGTGATGTTTTAAAGATGTAATTGTGGCGGCATCAAATAAATCGGTGTTGTAAATTATCACGCCACGCAAACCATCGGAGTTCTGCCAACCTTTCCCCCACAAATTTCTAAAATTATCTGCACATTTCCAAAGATATAATTCCAGGTCAAAGCGAGAAGTTTTTGTTTCCAAATCTACCGGACTGAGAACTAATCCAGGTAATACCAGTTGCTCGATCGGCGTATTTTGGAGCGCAAAAACAACTTGAAATAATGGATTTTGGCCGAGACTGCGAACGGGTTGCAATTCTTCTACCAGTTTTTCAAATGGCAAATCTTGATGAGCATACGCCGCTAAGGTAACATTTCGCACTCGATCTAACAATTCGCGAAAAGTGGGATCGCCTGCTAGGTTGGTTCGCAATACCAAGCTGTTTACCAAAAACCCGATTAATCCTTCCAGTTCGCTGCGATGACGGTTGGCGATCGGAGATCCGATCGCAATATCAGTTTGTTCCGTATAGCGATGCAGCAATGTCTTAAATGCTGCCAGCAATGTCATGAACAGCGTGACGCCTGCTTGTTGGCTTAATTCCTCCAAAGCATCTAGTAAATGTTGCGGCAATTCCAATAATTGACTCGCACCCCGATGACTCTGCGCCAACGAACGAGAAGCAGCACCAGGTAAATTGAGAACTGGGACATCTTTTAATTGCTGCTTCCAATAGCATAACTGGGTATTCAGTACATCGCCCTGCAACCATTCCCGCTGCCAATGAGCAAAATCGGCGTATTGAACGGGTAATTCCGGCAATACAGGCGATTTGCCCGCGATCGCCGCTGCATAAAGTTCGCCCATCTCGCGAATCAAGACACCGCTTGACCATTCATCGAAAATAATGTGATGCAGTGCGATCGGTAGTAAATGTTCGGTGTCCTGTAATTGCCATAGCCAAACTCGAAATAGTGGCCCTTTGTTTAAATGAAAAGGTTGCTGAATCTCCTGCCAGATTCGATCTAGTGCAGTTTCTTCGCGAATATTAGCTGGTAATCCTCGTAAATCAGTGAATTTGAGCGGCAATTGCAATTCTGGTGCAATTACCTGAACTAATTGCCCATCTACAACTTCAAACGTGGTGCGGAGAATTTCGTGACGGCGAACCAGCGCTTGGATGCTTCGATCGAGTTGCTCGCGCTCTAGCGATCCCGCAAGCCGAAATACAAGCGGAATAATATATAAAGAATCTCCAGGCAGCAGCTGTTCGATAAACCACAAGCGCTGTTGAGCAAACGAAGCTGGAAAGATAAAGATATCTTCCTCAATGCACTCCCGATTCAGTCGATCTGAAATCATTCATACCTGCATCTTTTCAACCTCACTCATTTGTAAAGGAAAGGATGGTATGAAGATTATGCTTTAAGATAGATTTTTTGACGCTACCTTGGATAAAGTGGATATGTTGTTACGCTATTTTTGCTCTTATTGCAGCTGTAATAAGAGCAAAAATAGTACAAAAACGTAACTAATCCCATAAGTAACAATTTGAATT
>CAZJJR010000409.1:0-3079 GCA_964546365.1 uncultured bacterium
AGACAGTTTTATATCATACCGAAAGATCGTCCGGTTTTTCAGCAGATCGGGATTTTTATAGTTATCCGGCTCTGGAGAACAATTCTTCAACAGAACGCGATATGATAGATCCTTTACCACTCTATAACATACTCAACCAACCCTTTTTGCATTACTTCAGCAATTCCAAATTTATCTTTACGGTTACTTCTTCAATCCAAGACCTAAACTCTAAAAACTTAAAATCTAAAATTAAATGGCTATATATTTCTACACCATTAATGAAAAATACGGATGTTTTTCTAATTTTTCACCTCATGGCTTTGAATTAGATGGCGTTTATTGGCCAACTAGCGAGCATTATTTCCAAGCCCAAAAATTCGCCGGAACGCCTCATGCAGAACAAATTCGTTTGGTAAAAAAACCAAAAGATGCTGCTACGATGGGTCGCGATCGCTCTCGTCCTCTCCGTCCTGATTGGGAACAGGTAAAAGATGAGGTAATGAAAAAAGCTGTATTGCGAAAATTTGAGACTCATACCGATATTAGAGAAATATTACTTTCTACAGGCGATGAATTAATCGTAGAAAATTCACCTATTGATTATTATTGGGGTTGCGGTGCTGATGGCAGCGGTAAAAATATGTTAGGGCAAATTTTAATGGAAGTCAGGGAAATCTTACGTTTGAGTAACTAAAAAACACAGTTTCACCAAAGAAAGCTTTGCTTTCCTGAAGCAGGTTTGACTGGTCATCGGCAGCGATCTGATTGATTACCGATCGCTCTCACGAACTCCACAAATATAAATAGGCGATCGCTTTTATTCACTTACTCGATAAATATCTCAACAACTAGCTCAATTCGCAGCATCGCGCTCGTTTACTGCCAATACAGTAAAATAGCCAAATAATTAGCCAGTATTAGGAACAAAATGTCTGAAGTAACAGAAATAAGCGTGAGTTTTACCGCCAAAGTGATGGCGGCTGTTCGTGCGATCGAAACCCAAAGACCTGATGCTTTGTTTAACGACCCCTTGGCAGCACAATTAGCGGGTCAAGAGGCTATTGAAGCAGCGATGCCTCGCGTAGAAGAATATGAAAAACAAGGAAGACCATTTACATCAGTTCGGACTCGCTTTTTTGATGATTTCCTGAATAAATATTCTCAGCAGATCCGGCAAATTGTTCTTTTGGGTTCTGGAATGGATACAAGAGCATTTCGCCTGAATTGGCAACCAGGAACTCATGTTTATGAAATCGATCGGCCTGATGTACTGCATTATAAAGAAGCGGTTTTAAGCGGGATTATTACTTATTGCGATCGCCATTCAATTTGTGCTGATTTAAAAGAACCTATTTGGCCTCAATTACTTCTGGAAAAAGGCTATCAGCCTTCAGAACCATCCATCTGGTTATTAGAAGGATTTCTCTATTATCTCAACCAAACAGAAGTAGAAAATCTCTTACAAAATATCAAAAATTTGTCTGTAGCAGGAAGTTATTTGGGTGCCGATCTCATCAACGCAGTTATTTGCAATGGATCTGATGACTGGGCTAAATATTGGCTATCCAGTTGTGAAGAACCCGAATCATTTTTGGCGGCTTATGGTTGGCAAGCATCAGCAATTCAACCAGGAGAAGAAGGTGCTTCTTTTGGCAGATTTACTTATCAATTCCCGGCTCGTAATCTTCATGATGCTCCACATATCTTTTTTGTGACCGCTGTTAAATAAAATTAATAAATTTTAAGCAGCCCCAAACTAACAAGTTTCACCATGAAAAAATTGTCTCTGATTCTCCCCAGATCGATCTTAACTTTTGGTGGTATTGTTTTTAACAACTAAGAAACATCCTCACCCAAAAGTTATACTCAATCTGTCACCCGTGAAGCTTTAGCTAACGGTTATCAGACGCCAGAACGAAAGCAGATTCTCGAACTTGTCCGCTATCCGATCGCACCAAAAACAAAACTTCCTACTCATGTAGCGATCCGGGAATGCAGATTGAACAAGTAGAAGGGGGAACTTTAACTTATACTAAGGGCAGATGAATTTGAGACAGAAACCCAGTTTCTTAAAGAAACTGGGTTTCTACTTAGGGCCTTGATTTTCTAAAATAAAAGTTATGGAAATCGATAAGTTTTAAAGTGCAGGCGATCGCCCTCGATCAATTTGAAGCGCGGCTTGATTCAAACTAACCAGATAATTAGCAAAGAGGAAAAATAAGTTGGCTCAATTACAACGCATCGCGATCGCACCATCCCAATTAGAAAATAACCAAATTATTCTCACTATTCAACAGCAGCATTATTTAATTCGAGTATTGCGTTTAAAAGAAGGAGATCGCTTTATTGCTATCAACGGACGAGGAGAATGGTGGCTGGCTAAATTAGCAGGTGAAACAGCCCAAATTTTAGAGGCGATTTCCGTTCAAACTGAATTACCAGTAGCGATTTATTTAATGGTAGCTTTGCCAAAAGGAAACGGATTTGATGAAGTGGTACGTCAAGCCACTGCGCTGGGAGTAGCTAGTATAATTCCTACTATTAGCGATCGCACTTTGCTCGCTCCTAGTCCCCAAAAACTAGAACGCTGGCGACGCATCGCTACTGAAGCAGCCGAACAGTCAGAACGTCAAATCGTACCGACAATTCTTGACCCCGTTCCTTTTGACAAGGCTTTGTCATTATCTTCGATCGCTAATTACCGATATATCTGCGTTCCCCGCGCCCATCATCCCAACTTATTAACCTGTTGGCAAGAAAAACAATTAATCAAAAACGATCTGGGGCAAATGACAATTGCGATCGCGACAGGTCCAGAAGGAGGATGGACGGAAGCAGAAGTCGAACAAGCTTGCACCGCCTCATTTCAACCAGTTTCTCTCGGTCGCCGCATCCTGACTGCCGTACTCGCCCCCATAGTGGCTTTATCCGTGCTAGCAGCTGCGATCGAAATGGGAACTATTAATCAATAGGGGCTAGGGAATAAAGGATGAAGGATGAAGTGTGAAGGGTAAAGTCTGAAAATTTATTGTATTTATCTCCCGCTCTCCCCTGCTCCCCTGCTCCCCTGCTCCCCTGCTCCCCTGCTCCCCCCCCC
>CAZJJR010000409.1:3110-3548 GCA_964546365.1 uncultured bacterium
CCCTGCTCCCTGCCCTCTGCCCCTAGCCCCTAGTCCCTCTCCCCTCTACCTCATAATATGATCGATGAAGTTGCTGCCGCTTTTGAGCGCAAAGATTATCGAGAAGCCGCCCGCTTACTCAAACAACTGGTCAAAGAATCACCGGAAAATCCCAACGTACAGTTATATGTCGGACGCTTGTATGAAGTAACTGGCAAATTAGAAGCAGCAGAAAAAGCTTATCGCCAATTGTTGCGTAGCACCACCAACCCCAAAATTATGGGACAAGCACGACAGGGGCTACAGCGATTAGAAGATAATGAAAAAGAAAAACGAAAAGCAGCGATCGCACAAGCTAAAACCGATCCGAAAAATACTCAACCTGGCGTCTTAATTTTAGAACCGATCGAGAATGAAGCGAAAACCTTAGCTGCCAAAAATTTTGCCCGCATCATGAAT
>CAZJJR010000409.1:3578-3818 GCA_964546365.1 uncultured bacterium
CTCCCCAGTCGAGGTTGGCGGCTATATCGGACGGGTGCGATCGGAGAATTGCGATATTATAGTGAAGAGTTAGTAAAAAATGACATTCCTAACTTTTGCGCTACCTTAGCGGATATTCAAAAAATTAATATCTTTACAGTCAGTTATTTTCAAGCGGTTTCTCCCCAACCTACGATCGTTTGCCGCAATACGGAAGGTCAACAAGGTTCTTATGGGTCTTAGGAGTCGGGACAGAGTGTA
>CAZJJR010000410.1:0-3817 GCA_964546365.1 uncultured bacterium
AAAAACTGGGTGCTTGCTTAAACCGATCGCAAATGACGAATGACGAATGACAAATGACTAATTACCAACTTAATCAACCAGGGAAAACATCAGTTCCCCCTCACAAGCCAATTGGTTATCTACTTCCGCACGCGCTTGCATTTTAGCAAAGCGACGCCGCTTCAGACAGAGTAGTTCCACTGTCATTATCAGTCGATCGCCAGGTACAACCGGACGACGGAAGCGGACATTATCAATCCCAGCAAATAAAAACAAACTTCCGGTCATCCCCGGTAGCTGAGTTAATACCACACCACCAACTTGGGCCATTGCTTCCACAATTAGCACCCCAGGCATAATGGGGCGTCCGGGAAAGTGACCTTGAAAAAAAGGTTCGTTGATACTGACATTTTTAATACCGACTGCCTGTTTTTCTGGCACGTATTCAATGATGCGGTCTACCAACAGAAAAGGATAGCGATGGGGAAGCAGTTTCTGAATTTCTTCGATCGTATAAACTGTTTTGGTAGCTGTCCCAGAACCTTTATCTGCTGTTGTTTCTTGGACTGTCGGCGAGTCCTTTGTTTCTACGTCAATCAGTGTAGACATGAGTGGATTGCTTTTAATTACGTACCAGTTAGTAAATAGGGGCTAGGGTTTAGGGTGAAAAGGTAAATGTTAGTTAATTTTTATCCTTCATCCTTCAGCCTTCATCCTTCAGCAACAACCTAGCTAGTTGAACGTGCAGGGTGTGACTTGCTTTGTAGGCAAAGAAGTGTGCTACCGGAAAATTTCCCAGTAAACTCATATCGCCTACTAAGTCTAAAATTTTATGACGCACTGGTTCATTTGCAAATCTCAACGGGGGATTAATCCAACCGTCTGGGCCACAAACAAGAGCATTTTCTAGGTTACCACCTTTGATTAAACCGTTAGCTCGTAGGTGTTCGATCTGGTGTAATAAGCCAAAAGTGCGTGCGGGAGCGATCGCTTCTGCAAAACTTTCTTTACTCGGTGACCAGCTGTACCATTGATTGCCGATCGCAGATAAGTCAAAATCAATCCCATAGGTAAAGCGAATCTCAGGTGACGGAATCGCTCCCACGAAAGCATCACCTTGATAAATCGATATAGGTTCCTTGAGGAAACGAGATGATGGAGCGATCGATTTAGCAGGTGAAGTTAATCCAGATTTGCATATTTCTTCCACCCAAACTTTCGCCGAGCCATCCAGCAGAGGTAGTTCTGGGCCATCAATTTCGATTCGCGCATCATCGACACCCATTGCTGCCAAAGCTGCCAGCAGGTGTTCTACCGTCCGAACGGAATTTGCCCCTTCTCCCAACTGAGTAGACAGAAGAGTTTGATTAACCGCATCTACGCGGGCTGGAATGACGGGGTTTTCGGGCAGATCGACTCGCACGAAGTAACGACCTTCACCTGGAGATGCTGGTAAAACTTTTACTTTGGTTACCACACCGCTGTGAAGCCCTATCCCAGATATTTCAAACCCATCTACTAACTGTTGCTGGATATTCATAGTTGCTGTATCGGTAATTTCTTCCGATTTGAGATTAATTTTCGGTTGGCTTTTGCTGATGTAATTGACTGAGTTTCATTTGTTGCAATCTTGCTAGTTGACGGGTGCGTTTTTCATGGGTTAGGCGATCGAAACAATAGGGACAAGAAATTCCTTCCTCATACCGAGCAGAAGTTTTATCATCTTCAGAAATGGGATGTCCGCAACTAAGGCACATTTCATAATCGCCTAATTCCAAGCCGTGCTTAACGGCAATGCGTTGGTCAAATACAAAACATTCTCCTTCCCACAAACTTTTTTCTGTAGGCACTTCTTCTAAATATTTGAGAATGCCTCCTTTGAGGTGATATACCTCTGAGAAACCTTGAGCGAGCATGAAAGATGTAGCTTTTTCGCAACGAATTCCGCCCGTACAAAATAAAGCAACTTTTTTATGTTTATTCGGATCTAAATTCTGGCGAACATATTCTGGGAACTCTCTAAATGAGGATGTTTGAGGATTTTGAGCGCCTTTAAAAGTACCGATAGTTACTTCGTAATCATTGCGGGTATCGACAATAGTAACTTCCGGGTCGGAAATTAGTTGATTCCACTCCTGAGGGGTAACGTAAGTGCCTACGCGATCGTTCGGATCGACTTCGGGCAATCCTAATGTGACGATTTCTTTTTTCAATCGCACTTTCATGCGATCGAATGGTTGAGTATCACTATGAGATTCTTTATGTTCTAAGTCAGCTAAACGAGGATCGTTGCGTAAAAAGGAGAGAATCGAATCAATTGCCGTGCGAGAACCCGCGATCGTTCCGTTAATACCTTCGGCAGCTAGCAAAATCGTACCTTTGATGTTTTGAGCTTGACAGCGAGACAACAAAGGCGATTGTAAGGAGGCAAAGTCCGGTAATCTGACAAATTTATAGAAAGTTGCAACAACGAAAGACATTTGATTTTAGATGTTTAGAATTCAGAAGTTAGAATCCAGAATTTAGAATCTAGAATTCATAATCGGTAAATTTTCCAACCCAAGAATTAGAATTCTGAATTCTGACTCCTGACTCGGAGAATTCTGAATTCTGAATTCTGACTCCTGACTCCTAAATTTTAAAACCTTTCGCCAATTCCGAAATGAATGCGACCATCTCCATCTTCGTTAAAACCGTAATCGATTCTGATCGGTCCTAGAGGAGATTGAACTCGCACGCCTAAACCGTAGCCGAAACCAGTACCGGGCTTACCTCGAATACCAGCCGGGTCACCCGGTACGTCTGCACCAGTGCCGAAGTCCGTACCAAAATCAACAAACAAAGCGCCGCCGATAATGGAAAAAACCGGGAAGCGATACTCGGCTGTGGCTTGGAAATAACTGCGCCCTGCACCCAAATCTCCTTCATCATAGCCGCGTACCGAGTTAGTACCACCTAGAGCAAAAGCTTCATAGGGAGGCAAATCTCCTAATATGGTTCCGGCTTGAACGTTAAAAGCCAGAGCTTGTGGGCCTTCAGTAAAGTTGGTGAATTTTACAGGAATAAAGTAGCTATAGCTACCGCGAAATCTGGTCAGAAAAATATTTCCTAAACCGATGGGTACGGTTTGCTCTAAGCCAAATCGCAGTAAAGAGCCTTGAGTAGTTCGCAGGGGATTATTACGACGATCGCGAACTAGTCCGAGTTGTACGGAAAGTAGATCGTCTTTACCTTCACCGCTAAAACTTAAATCGTTCCCCAATTCATCTACGGGGCTGATATCGCCATCGCGATCGAGAATCGAAACCCGTTGATATTGCAAACCTAAAGATGCCACCCATTCCGGATCGGCTAAAGGATTTTTCGATAGAGGGCGGTTAAAAGTAACACCACCACCCAATCTTAGAATGCGAGGGCGATCGTCATTGGGCAACCTAATTTCCGGGTCGCCTCCATCAAAAATCAAAGAAATCGATCGGCGTCGGAAGAAATTCACCGTATAAGAAGTGCGGTAGGGGTCGCCGCCAATCCAAGGGTCGGTAAATCGGGCGTCAAACAGGAATTCCCGCTGACCCAATTGCAGTTCTGCCCCGATTTTCTGGTTATTTCCCCCCAGGTTTTGCTGTTGATAACTAACCGTTCCAAACAAACCGCTAGCAGAACTAAAACCCGCACCAGCCGCGATCGAACCGCTATTCCTTTCTTTAACATTCACGATTACGTTGACTTTCCGAGGGTCTTCACCCGGGTTTAAGGAAACCTGTACGTCCTCAAACAAACCCAACCGGAAAATACGCTGTAAATCCTGCTGTACCTGGTTGCGATTAAATACTTCACC
>CAZJJR010000411.1:0-3800 GCA_964546365.1 uncultured bacterium
CTACATAAAACCTGATTTTTGGCTTTCTCAGCACGATCGGACTGCTGGCAAACCTTTCATCTGCTAAAGTATCCGGCACGATCGATAGATCCGATTCCCTCAGCGTTTGATTGTAAAAAATTTGGCACTGATATGCTTCCTGTATCCCTAAACCGATCTTTGACTTTACCTTCTGCCCTTGAGAATCGATCAAATGCAATAAAGCTATTTTAGTTTGGCAACTATAAGCTGCTAAGCGAGTTAGCTCGTCTAAATCTTCTTGGGAAGCTCTATTAACCATTTGGCACTGACGTGGGTCATTAAGCTGATAAGCTGTCTGACCCGGTAATGATGCTGTCATTTTTTATGATGCCTTTTGTTTCGGAGAATCTGCCTCAGCTGGGAACAGAGCTTGGCTTGATAAAATAAAAACTTAAATTTATCTAAATTTTTTACGTAAGCCATCAGCCTTATGCCGTATTTATTGATACTACTTTTTGTAGATACCGATTGATTTATTTTATTCCCAACCCAAGACTTTTCGCCACTTTACCTACAGCACCCCGGTCTGAGTTCCTAGCTTTCGGTTTGAGCGACTGATTTAGATCTCCTACAAGTAGAAATAATTTCTACTCGCCAGAACTGGCTATATATCGGACGCTTCTGCCTAAGCAAGCGATCGCTGACGTTTATTTTGGTATTAATTTTAACTTGTTTAACTGAATATTACAACTATAATGGAATTCTCTTCTACGCACTTAATAAAATTTAATTAAAAAAAATTAAACAATTGCTAAGGTTAATCTGAATAGGAATAAAGATACTGCTTGCTGATTTAGATGATAACTTAGTACTTAACTTCTGCCAATCAAAAATTGCACTCTATTAACTTCTCAACCATTCCCCTCTCTAATGAGTGAAAATATATTAAGGGACAGTAAGTAAGGCCAAAAACAGGGAACTCTGAAAATGTGGAGTTAACAAGAAAAAATTGCTATAACATTCAGGTAGATTTGTATATAGTCGTTAAGTAATGTCAGTCCGAGAATTTTTACTCAGTCTGACATCGAATAGTTGCTAAATACACGATCGCCTGCCCTTTAGCAAACCAGTTAGAGTTGCCCTAGTCAGATCGCTAAAAAATGGGAGCAGAAAATATGCCTTCAAGTGGAAGTAATATCACGACTATTCTGGCGGTAGATGACAGCGTAGTTACGCAAGAAATGGTCAAACGTGCTTTGTCAGGAGAGTATCGGGTGCTAGTAGCAGGTAATGCAGTAGATGCCTTAGCAGTTATTTACCACGAAAAAATTGCCGTGCTGTTACTAGATGTTTCCATGCCCGGTATCGATGGTTTAGAATTTTGTCGCACCGTGCGGAATTTACCTCAATTTAAAGAATTGCCGATCGTTATGCTGACGGCAAGAGATAAACTATTTGATAAAGTGCAAGGACGTTTGGCAGGTGCTACGGAATATTTAACTAAACCATTTGATGCCAATCAACTGCGGCAGGTAGTAGGTAAATTTGTCAGCGCAAATTTACCCACGGAAATGCCAGGAGAATCTAATATCGTTTCTGGTTAAATAAATTTTTTCAACATCATCGCAAGCAGGGGAAAATTCAGTTTAATATCCACTGCTAACCATTCTTTTTATGCTAATTTAGGAAAGGAATTTAAACTCAAAAATTCCATCTAGATTTTAACTTTTCAAATTTAATTCTGACTTAGGTATTCCCGAATGGCACGTAAGCCAGAGGTACTGGGCAAAGAATTAGGATGAACTTGTTTAACCCAATTGGCAGCTTCCCAAAGTTCCATATTTTCGTAACGACACAGATAAGCAATACAAACAGTAGGCGATCGCTCGATTCCGGCCAGACAATGAACGTATACTGGCTGATTCTTGATTAAATTTTCTCGCACGATCGCCACTGCTTCCCCTAGTTCTTGCGCTTTCATCACGGTATCGTAAAATCGATCGGGTAAAACTACCCGGAAACATTGAAAAGTGTTGGTGATATCTTCAGGTAAAATACCTTCTGTTTCCGCGCACAAAGAAAGTACCGTTTTAATATTCCCTTTTGCCAATACCTCGCCTTCGCCTGGTTTGGGTAATCTTCCCACGCCTAGCTTATCGGGAAGTACCCAGTCGATGGAAAGAGTACTTTTAGAAGAAGTTTGATTAGATTCTATTCCTAATAGTCGTTTGACTTGGTTGAACATTTTTGGTTTCGCAATTATGGCTAAGGACTGGGGCTTGGCGGTTGCGATCGATCGGACAAAGCTGAAAATACCTTGCTGAGTATAGCTTATAGCATACCGATCGGATTTTTTTTGCTTTTTAAAGCGCGATCGCCAACCTGTAAACTTTCGCAAAATCTTGGCACAATAGTAGATGGCTTTCCCTCAGTCAAAACTCCCAGACTTACCAGACTTATCTTTGGGGTCAATACTTCAATCTCAAATCTCTAATCTCAAATCGAATGACTCAAGTAAATCCCGCAGAAATTGCCGAATTTCGCAATCAACTAGCTGATTATCCCAAAGCTTTAGAAGCTTTGCAAACCATCGAGGACTGCGAGGGAGACTTGGAAGATGCAGCGATGACCCTGGCAATTCGCGCCGGACTACAGCCAGAAATCGCCAATGCCGATTGGTTGGGCGTGTTAGCCCGCAAATGTCGCGCCGTAATTTGCCGCCGGGAATTCCGAGATGATTTGCTAAGAGGAAAATACTCAGAAGTAGTTGCGTATTTGGCTGCTACCAGTATATGCCCTGCTTTATTGGCAACTCCCGTAATTATGTATGTCGTGCGGCAAGGCGTAACGGATTTTTGCCAGCCCCTCGACCCTTTATTGTAATTAGCATTTAAATTGCTAGTTAAAACAGCAGAAGGAGGCAGATATCGGGAGAAAAGAGAGGGGATTATAAAAATTTTCAGCAACTTATGAAAATGTGCAATTAGGATACACATTAGCTTATTATAATCAAAACAATTCTACTCTACTAAATCTAAAAACCCTTCCGGCACTAGCTTTAATTCTCCCGATTGGAAACGTTCTATTTCTATCCAAACTGCCGTTTCTTGACGGTCTTTTTCGTAAAAAATAACCTGTTCTAATTGATAAAATTTGCTTTCTACGAAATCAGCTTGGTAAATTTGCAAAATTTCATGCCCCGCCTTGCCATTGCAGGTAAAAATGCTTTCCAAGCAACCTAAATACTTGATATTAGTTAATTCGGCCTGAAGTTCTTCTTGGAATTCTCGCTGCAAAGCTTGGTAGCTAGATTCGCCAAACTTTACTCCGCCCCCCAAAGCCCGGTAAAAACTTTCTTGCTTATGGGAATCATAGCCTTGGGAAACAAATATCCGATTTTTATTTAAAATCATTCCCAAAGCAAGTACCCTTATTTTGGATTTTTTGTGCATATATAATTAATCTAACTTTAGGCTAACCGCGCTGATAGCATAGTTACTTTAAATTCCAGTATACTAAAAACAGAGCAATTTTGAAATCATCAACATTATTGTGATATATTTAAGTTTGAATAGTCGATTACTTTGAACTAACAAAATTATTTAATTAATAAATTTTATTTTGATTAACGAGCTATGCAATATCATACATTAGACCTCTCAAAAAATTAAAGGTGCGTCGCCTATAAACCTTGTAGACTAACATCTTGCACCATTATCAACAAGACCTGAGAAACCGGGTTTCTTCACGAAAAATATAGCCATCCTATTTGAGTAATGAACCCCACCCTAGCCCTCCCCTTACTAAGGGGAGGGTTCTTTATAAGAATATAGCCATCT
>CAZJJR010000412.1:0-478 GCA_964546365.1 uncultured bacterium
TAACATCTTGTGATCTGTTGTCAATAACAGTCTTAAAACAGCTGGATTATCTAAAATAATACCTAGAAAAGCCGTTTTTCAGGCTTTTACGTAACCTTCACTTGATTAACTTGATTTTTTTTATCTAAATAAAAAAAGTGACTAGAGTTCCTGCCAAATTTGGCCTTCCGCAAACTAAATTAGCTTTGCTGAACATACAGGAAAATGATATCTCGAGTATTCTACAAAATTAACTTGAATTCGTCCTAAAAGTTTTCCAGAAAAATTCGAATCCTGCTATAGAAGAGATTTTTTTACCTGAAGTTATACAAAATAACAAATACTTCAGTTTGTCTTTGTAACAAAGGAAGCTAGAGATATATGTATTGCAAGACGCTTAACGATAGGAAATTTATCTGTGTAATCGGAACTCCCCAGAAATGAAGATTTAGGCGGCGAGTACGAAGTCAAAAATATAAGGGTATGAACAAAATCAAAC
>CAZJJR010000412.1:492-3798 GCA_964546365.1 uncultured bacterium
TACAAAGGAACAGAAATAAAGGACGGAGGCTTAGAAATGAATTGAGCTATCCCAATTTCATAAAGGATACGAAAAGAACTACCATGTTATCAGTTATTTCAGTTTGGCTCTAATCTTGAACACAAAGCTGTAATCCAAGTATGGTACCCAGGCGCTGAGACCTGGTGCCGGAAATGCTTAAAGAAAGGACACAAAGCTTCCAAATTTCCCTTTGTTATATCTGGACAAAATAATCATGAAGAAAAAGAATATCAAAAAGAACAATCTGAAAATAGAACTGATACTGAATGGCAAACAAAAATGATAGCTACTGATGACAAAGATAAGGAAAAAGAGAAACGAAAGCTAAACGCCTAAACCTGACCAAAAAAAGACAGAATGGCAACGAAAAAGTCAAAAACATAGAAATCATAGAAAACGTGATCGTTGACCAGATAGAATTCCCACCACTAACGAATTCAAAACCACTTGAAAATTTGAAGGAAAATGAAGAGATGACACACAAATCCTTCTCCCAAGCAACAAAATCAAACAACGTGAACTCTGAGAAATGGCAACAAACCATAAGAAACAAACAAAACAAATCACAAACAGAAGATCAAATAGAGCAAACAGCAACGCTACACACCTTCCTGAAAGCAAACACAAACTCAAAAAGAAAGAAACATCACTCCTCTCCGGAAGAGATAAAACAAAAAAGCTGTAAGCGCACAGATTATGAATACAGCACAAACAAGGAAGGAGAATCAGGGTCAAAGAGCTTAGAACCACAAGCTGTCGAAACACCTGAGATACTGACAATGAAAAGTAATAAAGAATTAAGCAATGAGTATTGAATATTTTACTTTCTGCAGCATGAATGTCGGTGGCTTAGGTCACGGATTTAACAAAATTGACTTACTTTTTGCCAATATACTTGATAAATCAATTATTTTTCTACAAGAGACCCATTTTTCAAACAAAACAGCCTCAAATAACTTCGATAAATTATTTTCCAATCAATTTTTATTATACCACTCATCTACAGAGAATCCAAGGAATGCTGGACTCTGTATCCTAATCAACAAAAAGTTAAATAACTCAACAGCATCAATAAAATTCAACAAAGCTGGAAGAGTATTACAGTGAACTCCGCTTATAACATAATCGTTCCGGCCCGAGGTATTGTTATGTTATATGCGGAGTTATGTTATAAGCGGAGGCTACCGAACAAGTGCTATAGGTGACTGTATATTAAGTATCTCTGTGTTACGCGCTATTCCTAGCACTATTTACACCTTGAGGAACGTGCTGTGAGAGTATATAAGGTAATTTTGTTACTTTAGAACAAAATTTATTATATGGCCCATGTAATTTGGCATCGGGCATTAGTTGAATATTAGAACTTAGGCCGTGACCGAGTCTTAATTTTGAATTTGCTGCCCAATGCCATTCATACATGAGTTATGTGTAATGCGACCTGTTGTGCGCTGAACACTGAAAATCTCTTTCTGCTGTCTCATTAATACATTACATATCAACAATTTATTCAACATTATATACAACATGAATTATCATCACATACAAAAAAGTCAACAATCACACAAAAAAGTCCTCGATGCTCCTTTGCTTCAAAGCTTTGAAGCGATGTTGTTCCAAAAGTGACTCCATTTTATGAAGGGATAGCTGTATTTCCAATGGCACATCGGGCACCGTTTGCAGGAACCGTTTCAGTTGCTGAGCGTATTGAATGGCGACGGCTGAAGTTATCAATGGTGGCCCTTCGGAATCGATTTCCATGTCCTCATCACTGCTAGCTTCTTCCTCCACAGCTTGCAATCCTTCGCAAACTGCACTCATGTCGGACGGGGCTTGGGTAACCAGTTGATCGTCGGCCGTGATGAAGTCATCGCTTGATATCACCAATTCTTCCCCACGAATATTCATCATGCCGAGCGCTTCAACCATCAAACGATCAAATTCCGCTGGCTCCCCTTCATCGAATGCGTCGAAATCGATCTCCATTTCGACAGCTTCCGTACATCGAAAACCAGCCTTGCGCCAGCAATTTTCAATCGTAGATCGCGAAACCGAATCCCAAGCAGCAGCCAACAAATAGATTGCTGTGTCGATTCCAATCTTCGGCATTTCACCCGTATTCGTCAGCGATCTGACGATCTTCTCCAATAATCGCTTCCGATATGCGGCCTTGATGCTCCTGATGATACCCATATCCATAGGCTGGCTGACTGATGTCGTATTCGCGGGGAAAAACTCCACCTTGACGTTCGACAGCGCCAAATCCCGTTTGACTGCATGCGAGCTGCAATTGTCAACCAGCAGCAAAACCTTCCGCTTCTAAAAATACAACTTTATATTCAGTAAGCACAAATAATTGGTTCCAGTACCTTTATCCGCATTTCCTTGTCAAAGTCGGCCAGAATCTTCTGAAAGATGGCATTGGTCATCCATGCTTTCTGCGAACTTTGATAAACAACGGGAAGTGATTTGGCTCCCCGAAGGCAGCGCGGATTGGCTGACTTTCCAATGACAACCATCTTCCGCTTATCACTCCCGTCCCAGTTGCAGAAAGCAACCCCCGTCACCCGCTCCTTCGACTTCTTGCCACCGGGGCACTTCTCACCCTTTACTGCCAAGGTTCTATCGGGGGTCATCTTGTACTACAAAACTCAACTCTAACTTAAACACAAATAATTCTAAAAACTTACGTTCAGGCCAAATTCATCGAGATTGTATATATCACATTGCTCGTATCCGGCAATCAATTTTGGCAATTGTTCTTTCCAACGGTTAACGATTACCGGATCGACAGAGGCCGATTCCCCGTTCATCACTTTGCTGATGATGTTATGCCGCGATTTGAACCGGCTGATGAATCCCTCCGACGGCTTGAAATCAGGGATTCGTAGCTTCTGGGCAGCAATGGTCGCTTGAATCTTCAGGCAGTTCCCATCGATTGGCACGGTTGGATTCTCGCTGGTGAACTGCTTGAACCACTGCCAAAGCGCCACTTCCACTTCTTCGTTCGGTGAAGTGCGACACTTCTTTCGACTTCCGGACAATTCGAAATGCTGCTTTCGAATTTTATCACGCTTTTTATAAATCTGATTCAACGTCGCATACGGAATATTTTTTTCTATTGCCACCGCGGATTGCGATTTTCCAGCTTCAATCAGCTCAATCAACGCAATCTTTTCGTCCAACGATAGACAATTACGTTTACGTTTTCCATTCAAGGAGCAAGATTCGGCAGCCATCGCAAAATATTCAAACAAAAACGACTCAATCAACACAGTTTCAATTACG
>CAZJJR010000413.1:0-3776 GCA_964546365.1 uncultured bacterium
TAACTAAAAGAATTTTTTCTTTTGTTTTATGGCTGCTAACTCCTAAAATCTTGCTTGATAAATTTCCAACTACATACATATTTATCTCCCATGATTGATGCTATCTTGGTTCCGCAAGGAGTAGAGTACAAGGCTGTTTGCCAAGGGTTAAAAAAAATAGAGGCATCATCTTCCGCCAATTCGATACCGTCAGTTTTTGCCATCCCGATCGGGGTTAAACCATTAAGTCGATATCTGGAAAATTGGCTAAAATCTGGGGAATTAGCAAACATAAAGCAGCCAAAGGTGTTGGTAATGGGTTTATGCGGTAGTCTCTCGTCAAAATATCAAGTGGGGGATGTCGTAGTTTACCAAAACTGTATGTACGAATCAGATGAAGGTTTAGCGATCGCACAATGCGATATTGCTCTCACAGAACAACTTTCTAACCAAATAAATTCTCCTGTTTCTTTAGTCAGTAATTTAACTAGCGATCGCCTGATTTATTCAGCTTCCCAAAAACGCCGTTTAGGTGATATTTATGGTGCCCAAGTAGTTGACATGGAAGGATTCGCTGCTGTAAATCTATTGACTAAAGCAAATATCGCAGTAGCAATCTTAAGAGTAGTCAGCGATGATTGCAAACACGATATCCCCAATCTCGCTGCGGCATTTAATCCTGATGGATCGCTCGATCCTTGGCATTTAGCAATCGCCATGTTACGCAATCCGATCGGTGCAATTCGCTTAATTTATGGTTCGCTTCGCGGATTGCAAGTATTAGAAAAAATCTCTACTAAAATCTTGCCCCAAGGCTAAAAACCGGGGTTATTACAAATAGCTAAACTTGAAAATTTTAATTTTTCGCGATCGTTATGTAGGTTCTCCAATCTTGTTGGAAATGGTACAAGATGTAAGTCTACTAACTTGTTCAATTAAGGTTAAAAATTTTTTAACCTAAAATGGCATTAAATTATTATGGGACAGGGAGATTTACCATCCCTGTCTCAATAGTAACAAATCAATTCTCATCTTCGATCGGATTGAGACTCTACAGCTATCATGCGTTGCTGAACTATATGTTCAAACTGATAAAGATAAGCTGAAATCACCGTCCATACCAGCATACCAGGGCCATATAGCTGTCCTTTCCAATTGTAAAACCAGTTCTGGTATTGAGAACCAAACAAAGGATAAAACAAAGCTAAAACAGCAACCGTAAGTAAGCTGGATATTACGATTACCAACCACCCATAAACACCTTCCCAAACGCTCAATAAACTGGGAAAAAATCCGCTAGTTTGTTCGATTTCAGGCGAACGAAGACTGGGGAAAAACTTAGCCAAAAACAGGTACAAAAAATGATGTATGAAAGCGATAATAATAATTGGTGACAACGCCGCTAAGACGCCAGACAGTACCCAATGTTCCGGTCTCTGTAAAACCCTAGCTAAAAAGGAACCAAAATCACCAAATATTTTTGCCCCAGAGGAAATAAAGTGCAGTAAAAGGTAGAGGACGAAAGCATTCATCCACGCACCAGGATAAGGAATCCAGGTAGGCCATTTCATAGGTAAAACTCACGATCTTTGACCGCTATAATAGCCTCTAAATTTCCAGATTATGTAGGTGAAAATACTAGCGCTTGCTCTACTATCTAAGACCGTGTATTGATAGTTACAGGATAAACTCTCCCCTTCCAAGCGCCGCCACGTCCTCGCCAGTGACGCCAAGCTGAATCCAGAGTCATCAGCGTATAGAGGAAAGCAATTACAGGTAAACAAAAAGACCATAAAAAAGAACGTTTATACAAGTTAATCGTCGGAAAATAAGCAATTGCCATCAGCAACCAAGTGAATAACCCTACTACTGCAATTAACCAATTTCCCGTTAACGCGCCAGCAATTGTTGCTACTGGAGGAACGATATAAATTAATGTCATACCAATTAACGTTCCCAGTAACAAAAATGGAGAATAATTCAATTGAGTGAAAGCAGTTCGCGCCACCATATCCCAAATACTAGATAAAGTTGAATAAGTTCGCAAACTGCGGGTTGATTGGGTAAGTCCCAACCAAATTTTACCGGGAGATTTGACGGCTTTTGCTAAAGAGCAATCATCGATTAATGCTTGTTTAACTACTTCGATACCGCCTACTCGGTTTAAAGCTTGACGCCGAATTAAAATGCAGCCTCCTGCGGCTGCTGCGGTGGGATTTTTGGGATCGTTTACCCAAGGAAATGGATAAAGTTTTTGAAAGAAAAAGACGAAAGAAGGAATCAATAATTTTTCCCAAAAACTTTCACAGCGTAAAAGTACCATTAGAGAAACTAAATCTAAATCTTCTTGTTGTGATTTCGTGACTAATTGGCACAAGTTAATGTTATGATGTTCGATATCTGCATCGGTTAGTAAAAAATATTCTGGTAGTGGGTTGAAAGTTTCGCCATAACGAATACCTTGTTCCATTGCCCAAAGTTTACCACTCCAACCCGGTGGCAGTGGATCGCCAAAAATAACTTTAAGTTGCTCGGATTTATTTAATTCTTCAGCAACTTTTTGGGCAATTTTCCCCGTATCGTCGGTGCTATTGTCGTCAACTAGGATGATTTGGAAAGCACCGGGGTATGATTGGGTAAGTAGCGATCGCAGTGTCGCTGGCAAGACATCAGCTTCATTTCTGGCGGGAATTACGGCACAAACAGAGGGCCATTTTTCTAGTTCTGTCTCTTTCGCTTCTAAACGTTGGTTGGCTTGCCAAAATTGTCCCCAAAAACATAATAGTACTACCCAAATGATTAAAGATAAAACAGTTAAGCCAAACCAAATGTAATTCATCACACCAAACCTAACTAAATTTGAATAAGAATTCTGAATTCAGGAGTAAGAATTCAGGAGTAACAATTAATCATTAGTGATTTTTTGAGCAACCACTAATTGAACTAAATCAAAGATTTAGTGAAAGGAACTCATTCTGAATTCGGACTTCTGACTCCTTTATTCTCTTTTTTTCACCCTTCAGCTTTTTCCAGACTCCGAAAGTCTTTGCAGATAAAATTTTATAATATAGCAACCGTCAAGGCGGTTAAGGCATTCTTAATTGTTGAAACTCTCACCCCTAGCCCCTAGCTATATTATGCTCAACTTAAAATGCGCCCCTAATTACAGGAGCGCAAAGTAGCAGGAATAAGCCAAATAATATTCAATTGGTAGCAAAGGTGGCAAGACGCTCCTAACTCAGTTATGGAAAATCACAACCGAATAATCAGAATACCGCTCGGAGAAACGATGACTTAACGGTATGCCCTCCGGTTAATCATATTCCAGATCCAAATCGCCACTAAAGCACCGAGTACCGCTACGAACAACCCGGGTATGCTAAGCGAAGTTGCAGTCAGAGCAATTCTTCCCGTTTGCACTAAGGTAGCCAAAGTGCCGCCTACAAAAGCACCGATAATACCTAAGATAATTGTACCCAGAATGCCGCCACCTTGATTACCTGGATAGATAGCTTTTGCGATCGCACCAGCAAGCAGACCTAAAATTACCCAAGCAATAATATTCATACAGTTTACTCCTGGATATATTTCATTTTTAAATTAGCAATATAATAGAAATTTTCCATCCTTCTACGGATATAAATTTATCTAGAACTACAACTAACTTAATAAATTTTTACTTTATGCAATTAGAAAAATACATACTGGAACGGGGGCTTTGAAAGGAAAATTAGATGCGATCGCGATTTAACAGGTAAGTAGGTAGGTGTGAAAAAACGAAGGTAGATTTGTAGGGG
>CAZJJR010000414.1:0-3775 GCA_964546365.1 uncultured bacterium
TAAGCACCTGCATAAGGGAAACTACGGATCGTAAAGTCAGAATAATTTAAATTTTCGATGTTTTCCGGTACATCTACTAATGCAAGTTCACCGATCGTAGTTCCCGCATGGAAGATCGTAGTAACACCTTGCCAGGGAAATGTTCGTTTGGTTAACACTTCCGTATTACCGATCGGTAGCTTTTCCTTTTCTTCCAAGTAGTGGGAATGTACTTCTGCTAAAAAAGTGGCGATCGATTCTTCTACAAAACAAATTTGCTCGGCATTTTTGACCAACTCGGATGTTAAAACGCTCTCCCGCAAATTAAAACGATATGCTTCTGGCCAATCGCTCGGACAACTGATAATTACTCCCGCCAGATCGGATAACGCTCCATTTAATTTTTCTGGTGTCATACCAACTGCTTCGATGGTATATCCACCTTTTAAACTAGATAAAGCTTCTAATTTCCCAGCGTTAATTTCTGAGGAAATATTTAAGTTAATTTGTGCCTCATCCGAATCAGCAACAGAATTTTCTATTTCAGTTTTAATATTTAATTCTGTTGGTTGAATTGGCTTAAAAGTAGATAGCAATGTTTGGATTGCTTGCAGCATTTCCGAGAGAGTAACCTGTTGTTGAGAAGACAATTTGAAAACAGGTTGCCATTGGTTAGTTTCTTCGTCGTAATAAGGAAGCGCAACTTTTAAGTATGGTTTTAAATTCCGCAGACAAGTTTCCTGAGAAATCACAGCAGGTAAACGAAAAGTCGCAGTTGAATCAGTTTGTGCTGTGGATGACCAAGCGATCGGAAAAACCTGTTCTGTGGAGCGATCGAACAAAGCGGCAGAAATTCCCGTCGTTCCGAAATCAATTCCTAAATACCAGACAAGAGGCGGTAAGGGAGAAAGTGGCGGAAGTGGAGGAAGGGGAGTACTGACAAAATTTAAACTTTTGCGGGTAACGGGAAAAGCATTATCCACTTCATTGGATTCTACTAACGGTGGTTCTTCTGTAGTAGCTAGTTTTTTTTTTCTAATGCTTCGTCTTCTTCCCAAATCGAGGCTGGGGTCATTTTTTCCGCAGATTCACCAAATAAATCGTCAAATTCCGCCAGAATATCTTCTGGAATCGTACACGGAATTTCCGTGACACCAGTCATCGCAGTTTCTTCTAAATCGCGATTCACTACTAAATCTTCTTGATTTAGAGCGGATTCTCGGTCGCTTTCACTAGATTGGACGGCCAAATCATTGTTTTGTAGCAAAATGTCGTTGGTTTCAGACACTTCTGTTAAATTAATTCCTTCTAAACTAGAAAGGTCTTCACTCAATCGATCTAGCATATTTTTCCCCAGCCAGAGGTCTACATTGGAATTATTCTGTCGCTCGGCAGCTGGTAGTAAGTCTTCATCTACTGATGCAGGGATAAAACTTTCCGTTACTTCACCAACAGAAGCATCAGTAGTTGGTACTAGTTCTTCCGTTACCGTTGCACCCTCAGCACGTTCCCACTGGATATTAGCTGGCAAGGATTCATTTGCTAGCTCGTCAGAGGCAGATATAATTTCTAGTAAATCCGTCAGAGATGCGATCGTATCAGGAATTACTACATCTTCAATCTCATTAACTGAAAAGTTAGAGGTATCTTCGATCGGAGACTTCGATGGAGACATTTCACTTTCATCTTCAAAGGTGAGATTCGATGCTGCTGTCTCATCATCTACCCCTAGATTTTCTTGACCCTCGCTTTCCTGATTTTCTAATATTTTTTCTGAGTCTTGCTCGTTTAAAAAGGCGATCTGGGGCGGCAATTCAGCACCAGCGTAAAGTAAGGGAATCTCTAAGCTCGTAACTGCCGTGAGGGAATCTGGCGATGTTACCTGACTAGAGGTGACTGATGGGTGTTCTTCATCGGAAACAATATTTTTTGGTTCGGGAATTTGAGAGCTAGTTTCTTGAGAAGACCGTTCTGATTCCCTGTTCGGTAGTTGTTTTTCTGCTTCGAGCGAAGCCGCATACAGCTTTCGCTGTTGTTGTAACTGCTGAATTTCATCTAACAATGCTTGTCTTTTTTGCTGTAAAACTTCTAAATCTGCCTGATATTGCTGTCTTAAGTTTAAAAATGTGGCTTGTTCGTAGAAATGTCGCAAGTAGCTCATTTCTTGCACCACTGCTTGCAAAATTTCTGGTGGCGTGTTTTGTTGGTTCTGTTCGGAGGCTAGTGGTTCAACCAAGTCAACAGGCTCAATTGGTAGAGAGGCTATGCGATCGATCAGTAGCGACCTTTGAGTAGTCGTCGCTAACTGTTCCTGTAGATTCTGGAGGTTACTACGCAATTTTTCTAGAAGTTGACGTTGTTGACCGACTTCGCCTAATTTTAACCAACCGAGGCGGGATTTCCTCGTGGTGTTAAGTGCTTCGTCAATCTCCGCAATCAATGCCTGAATTCGATCCGTCTGAAACGTCACGATGAAACCCCTGCCTAAAACTAAATCGGAAAATGAATCGGATGGCTATCATTCTAAGCCGGGACACTTACGCTAGGGTAGAATTCTCCCATTTAGGAAGTTATTTTTGCAAAACTAGTTTGATGTTAAGTATATTTTAATACTTATTAGTCGTCGAGCAAAGACTAATTTCGTTGAGATGGGGATACGCAATAAATCGATCGCGCTCCTCAATTGCTGACCTGAAAAACGATGGAAATGCCTACTTTTTCTCAATTCGGCATTGGCTTGTCTAGGATGGAAAGCAAATCAGTCGCAGGAAATTTACCTCTGTCGCGTTATAGTATTAAAAGATACTTAAGGTTTTTGCTGTCTCCATTGGCGATCGTGTCAGCGCGATCGCTACTAAGGGGCAAACCAGAGCGCAACCAGAATCATCGTCACTTGCCGAGATTCACTACGGAAAACACCTACTTTGCCATCCTTCCATGCGAAAATCTTTCCAGATTCTTCTTTATCTCAGGGGAATAGAAGGGGGATACGGCTAGGTTAAGAGCAGTTTCCCACGCTCTGTCTCCTTGTTTATGAGGAAATCATGAAGCTGATAATCACCTCTTGCTGCACAAAGTGTATGCTAAGAACAGCAATCGTAGAGCCTGCGCTCGCAATTAACAGGTACTAGTTTTTCAAGGAGGTTATACCATACCCGCAAATCGGAATTCTAAAAATTTTAGGTGGCAACAAGATTTAACATCTCAAATGCGATGTTTAACCATAAATCCCTAACTATATTATTGAGAAACGTCTACAGTGTAAGCGTTGCAGCCACATAAGATCATCTGGCAATGCGCTGGCCGATCGATCGCCAAAGCGATTCGGAATTGCTAATCTCAAGTGTAATTGTTAGTCGCTCAGGGAACAGCTAGATCAACTAATCTCTTGTGATATATAAATTATGATTGTTCCTTCCTACTGGTATCTAAAATTTGTTGTAACTCGATCGGCAAATTTCGATCCAGTGGGCCACTGTTGATCTTAATAAATCTAAATCAATAGTGTTAATAACAGAATGGCCTCATGGAAGACTTAAAAACTCCTCGCGAACAGAATACCAATCTCAATTCACTGATCCGGTCTACTCCTTTTTTTTCGGGTTTACCAGACTCCACTGTGGAAAAAGCCACCGCCCATCTAGTTACCCGTACTCACCCATCAAATCAGGTGATCCTGCTGGAAAACGACTGGGGTAGTTCGGTGTACTTTATCTTGGAAGGTTGGGTGAAAATCCGCACCTACAATTTGGATGGCAAAGAAGTCGCCTTGAATATCTTAGGAAAAGGGGAAATT
>CAZJJR010000415.1:0-3768 GCA_964546365.1 uncultured bacterium
GCATGATTTCTTCGCAGTTGTCGCTGACGAAGACTTGGTTGCAGAATAATTTGATCTGTCCTTTGGTTACGTCTACTTCCGGTTTGAGTTTGGGGAAGAAGAGAATGCCGTTGATTTGGAAGGGATAGTCGGTGTTGAGGTGTACCCACAGCAGGGGGTCTTCTTGGAAAGGATAGAGATAGCGGTAAAATTCTAGGTAATCTTCTTTGTTGAGATCTCTAGGAGATTGTCTCCATACTGCCTTTTGCTTGTTGATTACTTCGCCGTCAAGTTCGATCGCTACTGGCATAAAATCGCAGTAGGTTTTCACCAATTGCCGAATCCGGGTAGGTTCGAGGTATTCTGCTTCTTCTTCTTGCAGGGTGAGGGTGACGGTGGTTCCGCGATCGGTACGAGATGAATCTTCTAAGGTAAAGGTGGGGGAACCGTCGCAAGACCAATGTACTGCTGTTGCACCTTCTTGGTAAGAAAGGGTATCGATCTCGACTTTTTGAGCCACCATGAAGGAGGAGTAAAAGCCCAAACCGAAGTGACCGATAATTGCTTCGCTGTTCCCTTGATACTTTTGGATAAATTCTTCGGCGCTAGAGAAGGCGACTTGGTTGATGTATTTCTTGACTTCTTCAGCTGTCATGCCGATGCCATTATCGCTGACAGAGAGAGTTTTTTTATCTTTGTCAATAGCTATTTGAATTTTTGGTTCGCCGATTTCTCCCTTGAGTTCGCCGGAATGACTAACCATTTTCAGCTTTTGGATGGCATCCACGGCGTTGGAGATCAATTCCCGCAGGAAAACTTCGTGTCCGGAGTAAAGGGACTTCTTAATGATCGGGAAGATATTCTCGGTATGAATAGTAATCGTGCCTTGTTCCAGCATAGTCATAGGTTAGCGCAAGTTGTATATACTATCTCCAAGATAGATTGTGCGCTTTAGCTAAAGCGCACGGCAAGGCATAAATTTTTATTTGCTAAAGGGATTACCCCCAGTAGAGATTCGGATTTCCCTACTTTATAAAATTGGTGGATTAACAGCAAACACGGCTTTATTGTTTTTTTTCAATTGCAAAAAACCAGTGATAGGGGTGGAGAGGGTCTTGATAGTCTCTTTTGAGGTTCAAGCCTAATTTTTTAATGGTGTCTATAAAACGTTTTTTAGGATAGCCTTTCATTCCTAGCTCCCAACAATGATTGGCACATATTGGTTTGGTTTTCCAAAAATGGGGAATTTGAATAAATAAATGCCTTGGTAAAATTGTCCGAGAATTTGTCAATCTCAAGCAAAAATATTCGCTAGAATATGGCAGAGAGATCGCGACATATTTTTTAGTGGCTTCGGCTAGTTTTTGCAGTGCTTTTTCAGCAGCTTCATAAGGTAGGTGTTCTAAAACTTGAAAACAGACAATTACATCAAATTTGTCTTTAGGTAATTCAAAATCACTGTTTAAATCTAAAATTATATCGGGCTTTAACTCTGGATTTACATCAGCCGTGGTTACTAAGTAACCATTTTTTTTCATCAGATCGGAGAAAATTTGATTAAATATTCCTATTTCTAGAATAGTTGTTATTTGATTGCCCAAGCTCTTAATTATTCTAACTTGGTTGTAGTAGCTGATCATTCTTTCTTTAGATAAATACTCGTAGCTCATAATTACTATTTGGTTGCCATTATTATATTTTAAGGTTATATTATAGTTTATTGGTTCGTTTAATAATCTAATTCTTTCTTTACATTTTGTTAAATTAACGCAGGTGTTTTATGACAATGCCGAATTTTTTAGTAATTGGTGCTGGAAAAGCTGGTAGTACCTCGATCGACGAGTATTTGAAGCAGCATCCGCAAATTTATATGAGTCCTGTGAAAGAACCGAACTTTTTTGCATTGGAAGGAGAGAAGGTGGATTTTCGTGGCCCAAAAGCGGAAAATTTGATTAATTCTTGGTCTGTTACTGATATTGAAAGTTACTGCGCTTTATTTAAAGATGTTGGGGAGCACAAGGCGATCGGGGAAGTATCTCCATTATATTTGTACAGTCCGAAAGCGCCCGATCGCATCAAGCACTACATCCCAGATACCAAAATAATTGCCATTCTCAGACATCCTGCCGATCGCGCTTATTCAGCTTATTTGTGGTTATTTGGTCAAGAAAGGGAAAAGATAGTCGATTTTGCGAAAGCACTAGCAGCAGAAGAAAGCCGCATCCAAAGTAATTGGGAGTGGATTTGGCATTACAAAAATATGGGATTTTATTACCAGCAGTTACAGCGATATTACGATAGATTCGATCGAAATAAAATTAAAGTTTATCTATTTGAAGATTTAAAAAAGGATGATATTGGATTAACTAAAGATCTCTATAGATTTTTAGGTGTTGAAGAGGACTACCAACCAGATACTTCGATTAAATATGCTTACTCAGTTATTCCACCAAAAAATAAAGTTTTACAAGATTTTCTTACTCGGGAAAACCCGTTTAAACAATTTTTAAGGGGAGTTCTACCTGAGAGGCTCAGAAAGCCTTGGGCGGCTAAAGTTTATAGAAAAAATATGGCTCAGCCATTAAAATTATCCAAGGAAATGCGACAGCAACTTATTGAAGTTTATCGAGAAGATATTTTGAGCTTGCAAGATTTGATTCAAAGAGACCTTTCATCATGGCTGATTCCATAAAAAAATAAAAAATTAGGTAAATAGCGTATATGCCACTTATTTCGGTCATAATTCCTGCATACAATAGCGAAAAAACAATTGGAGATACGATCGAATCTGTTTTAAATCAAACTTTTTCCGACTTTGAATTAATTGTAATTAACGACGGTTCAAAAGATAGAACATTAGAGATAGTATCTAATATACAAGATCCGAGAATTAAAGTTTTTTCTTATCCTAACGCAGGTGTTTGTGTTAGCCGCAATCGCGGTTTTCAAATTGCTACTGGTAAATATGTTTCATTCTTGGATGCTGACGATTTATGGACACCTGATAAGTTAGAAGCACAATTAAAAGCTTTAGAATCAAATCCTCAAGCCGCAGTAGCTTACAGTTGGACTAGTAGAATTGATGAATCGGGGCAATTTTTATATGAGGGTATTCATCCTAATTTTAGTGGTGATGTTTACGCGAATCTTATAGCCCAAAACTTTCTTGATGGCAATCCTTTGATTCTAAGTGAAGCTTTCAAGGCAGTAGGCGGTTATGATGAATCTTTTACCCATTGTGAAGATTGGGATATGTATTTACGACTAGCGGAACGCTATCATTTTGTAGTTGTACGTCGTCCGCAAATTTTATATCGAAAGTCTCCCAATTCTTTATCTACTAATATTTTAAAAATGGAAGAAGGAGGTAGAAGAGTACGTGAAAAAATTGCCGATCGCGCACCCGAACATTTACAGCAGATAAATAGAATTGCGATCAAAAGAAGATACAAGTATTACACTTACAAAATAATGGAAGGATTACCAGACAGAGAGAAAGGACTAATAGGGATAAGGTTTTTATGGGAGGCAATAAAATATGATGCTTCGTTATTAAAAACGCGAGTAATCTGGAAAGTATTGTTAAAAATCGCAATTACCGTACTAACGCCACGTCAAGTAGCTGTATTTTTACAAAAGAAATACCCAAAATTATTTAATATTGAAACATTAATGATTCATGCCAATAAGGATATGTCCTTGGAAAGTGAATAAATATATATAGCAAGTTAAATATGGCAGTTATTTCAGTAATTATTCCTGCATATAATAGCGAACAAACAATTCGAG
>CAZJJR010000416.1:0-3744 GCA_964546365.1 uncultured bacterium
GAAAACTGTACGCGATCGCATTTTGTATAACGAACAACGAGCGGGGAGATTGCTCGGCATTTACCAGCAGATATTACAAGATGCACCAGTGGCAACCGATGACAGCAGCGAACAAATCGAACTCATATTATCGGGGTTAGTTGTCAAACAGCAGGGATATTTGCAGGTAAAAAATCCGATTTATCGAGAAGTATTCAATCTCGAATGGGTAGAAAAACAATTAAGGGAACTGCGCCCCTACTCACAACTTTTTGAAGCGTGGGTTTCTTCCAAACAACAGGATAAATCGCGGTTGTTGCGAGGGCAAGCTTTGAAAGATGCTCAAATGTGGTCGCGGGGGAAAAGTTTAAGCGATTTGGACTATCAGTTTTTAGCGGCTAGCCAAGACATAGACAGACAAGAATTGCAATTATTTTTAGAAGCAGAACGTCTGAAAGAAGTAGAAGCTAGGCTGGCACTCAAGAAAAAAAATGCCAAACGTCAAAAATATTGGATTGTGGCACTTTCATTTGCTTTAATAAATGCGATCGCAGCCGGAATCTTTGCTTTTTCCCAATACCAAAAAGCCCTTGTCAGCCAACGTAACGAGGAAATCCAAAAAATTCAAGGTAGGGCAAGATATTCAGAAGCCCTCTTTGCCTTAGATAAAAGATTAGATGCGTTAATAGAAGCCCTGAAAGCTAGAAAAGAACTCAAACACTTAGCACCAAGCGACCCACAGACAGAAGCAATGGTGGAATTAGCCTTGCGACGGTCAATTTATGGAGCGGCTGAATTTAACCGCTTTTCAGGTTATGGTTCTGCCAATCATACATTAGATGTCAGTTCTGATGGCAAGACTATTGCTGTAGCAACATTGCAAGATGGCATCCAAGTTTGGCAGCGCGATGGCAAATTGCTTCGCACCCTCAAAGGACATCAAGGCCCAGCTTTAGGAGTGGCCATCAGCCCCAACGGTCAGCTCATTGCTTCAGCAAGCGGAGATGCAACCGTCAAACTCTGGCAACGTGACGGTACTCTGCTGAAAACGTTGAAAGGCTTTAAAGCTTCAGCTAGTAAAGTCAAGTTTAGCCCTGACGGAGAACTCATTGTTGCAGCCAGTGCCGATGGTACACTAAAATTCTGGCGCGTCGATGGTACATTGCTAAAAACCTTGACAGGACATGGCGAGATCGTTACTCAAGTCGTTTTTAGCCCTGATGGAGAGCTAATTGCCTCGACCTCTGACAACGGCATTGTAAAACTTTGGCAACCCGATGGCACATTGCTGAAAACACTTTCAGATATTCGATCTCCCGTTTTATCAACTGCCTTTAGTCCTGATGGCAAAATCCTGGCAACAGGCAATGGAGATGGCAAGCTGCAACTATGGCAGCGTGAGGGCAGTTTATTAAGGACTTTTACCGCACACGACTCGGCAGTTAACGCTCTAGCATTCAGCCCGAATGGGCAGACAATCGTCTCTGGGTCTGACGACAATCTGCTAAAGTTCTGGAGCCTTGATGGTACTGCTTTGAATGCCATTAAAGGCCATGACAGTGGCATTAAAGATCTTGCATTTAGTCCTAGCGGCGACACCCTATTCTCTGCATCTTGGGATGGCACTGTCAAAGCCTGGAAACTACGCACTCCTCTGCTCACAATTCTGCGGGGGCATACGGCTGGAGTTTGGGGAGTGGCTTTGAGCAACGACGGACAGTTAGTGGCTTCATCGAGTCCCAAGGAAACTGTACTCTGGCGCAAGGACGGGATTAGCAATCGGCGCTTAAAAGGCCCTAACCCTCTGTATAGCTCAGTTGCTATTAGCCCAGATGGAAAAACGATCGCTACTGTTAGTGCAGACCTATCGGTTAAGCTTTGGAGTGCGAACGGTACATTGCTTCATAGTCTCAAAGGGCATCAGGGTGGTATTAGGAGAGTCGCTTTTAGCCCTGACGGTAAGATGGTTGCATCTTCGAGTACCGATCGCACAGTCAGACTTTGGCGGTTAGACGGCAGCACCGAAATCGCGACTTTGAGAGGACACACGGCGGGGACTTGGGGGGTTGCTTTTAGTCCTGATAGTTCGATACTTGTATCCAGCAGTGGCGACAAAACAATAAGGCTTTGGCGTTTGCCTGAGGTTTTGAACAAGAAGCGCGAGCAAGATTCTCGATCGGAGGTCAAAGGTGAGGATAGCTTATTTAAGACTCTTCAAGGTCATAATAGTGCAGTGATGAACGTAGCTTTCAGCCCCAATGGTGAATTGATTGCTTCGGTGAGTGAAGACAGAACAGTTAAACTTTGGAGTCGTGACGGCAAGCTACTGCATACTCTTAAAGGGCATGATTCTGGGATTTGGAGTGTCGCGTTTAGTCCTGATAGCCAGATCCTTGCTACAGGCAGTAATGATGGGATCATTAAACTCTGGAAGTCTGACGGCACATTCGTCACAAATCTCATCGGACATAGTGCTGGGGTGAAGGGATTAGCGTTCGCGCCTGATGGCAAAACTCTAGTTTCGGCTTCTGAAGACAAAACGGTAATTTTGTGGAATTTAGAGCAGTCTGTAGAGTTGGATAAGGTAGTAGCAGTGGGTTGCGATTGGGTGCGAGATTATCTGCGAACCAATGTAGAGGTGAAGGAAGAGGATAGACATTTGTGCGATCGAGTGCGCTGAAATGCGTTAGTCCTGTTCGTTAAACTGGTTGGTGGAAACCATATTTGGCTCAATTGAAAAATGAGATGCAATTAATCCTATGTTTGAAACCTTGCCAAAAACAACAACTTTTGCAGATTTTCTGGAATGGAAACCAGACGGCGGCTTTTATGAACTCCACGATGGAGTAATTGTTGAAATGCAGCCAATTGGAGAACATGAAGAGATTAATGGTTTTTTAGGTGGTGAAGTAACTGTAGAGTTCAAACGATTAAAACTTCCTTACTTCATCCCCAAACAAGCATTAATTAAAGTTCCCGATCGCGAATCTGCTTATTCGCCTGACGTGCTAGTTATAAATCAAAACAATCTAGCATCAGAACCGCTGTGGAAAAAGTCATCAACTGTTACACAAGCAGCATCAGTTCCCCTCGTGATTGAAGTCGTCAGCACGAATTGGCAAGATGATTATGCCCACAAGTTGGTTGATTATGAAAGTTTTGGCATTCCTGAATACTGGATTGTTGATTATTTAGATTTGGGCGGTAGACGCTACATTGGCAATCCCAAACAGCCGACTATTTCCATCTATTATTTAGTAGAAGGCGAGTATCAAGTTAATCAGTTTCGAGGTGATGACTCGATCGTATCCCCGACATTTCCAGAATTGAATTTGACTGCCAGACAAATTTTTACAGATGGGAAATGATTGATGTTATAGCTTGGGACTAGGGGCTAGGGACTAGAAGTGAGAGTTTCAGCAATTAATAATGCCTTAACCGCCTTGACGTTTGCTATAAATACCAAGTAGAGGGCAGTCTCAACACGACGCACCCACCTACGTCATAACAATTCAAAATTCAAAATTCAAAATTAATACCATCAGTCTGAAGCCAGGGGCTTGAATAATGTTGAAGAGCACTTTTTCGTTTTCCATTGTGATGGTAGCATTGTATGTTCGCAATTCCAGGATTAAATTAGAAGACCAAACAGATTTTTGCAGATAGAGAATGAACGATGCTACAGATTAAAATAAAGCTAAAAAAGATAAGCTATAGCGATCCTATTTAAGTAATCAACCCCACCCTAGCCCTCCCCTTGGTAAG
>CAZJJR010000417.1:0-3740 GCA_964546365.1 uncultured bacterium
ACTCTGATAGATGCTTGTAAAATTTATAAAGGTTTGACCGAACAAATCGAAGCTTTAGAATGGTTGCAGGGGCAGCTTTCCGATATTGCGATCGATCTATTTAGTAAAAGATGGCGCAATCAATCTTTGACTAATACACCGGGAATTTCTATTCCGCCACAACCACCTTTAATCATGGTCAATGTCTGTAAGTATTATCGTTCTCTAGAACATCAAAATCAGGCTTTACAATGGTTGCAAGAGCAAATATCTCCCGAAATTTGGCAGGATTTCATTCAAAAATGGCGCAGTAAAGCAATTTTAGACTTAAAAATTTAGATTGTAACTAATTAATTAATTTTGAGTAAGAGAATCCTCGATCGCTAAAATTGGGGATTGCTACCATTGTGGGAATGGATAGAATTACTTTTTCGGAGCAAAATCAAATTTTCTGTTTGACAGGAATGACGATCGCAAATTTTGTACCTTGTCCGGGGTGGCTAACGCAGTTTAGTTCACCGCCGTGCTTTTCAACTACAATTTGATAGCTAATCGATAAGCCAAGCCCCGTACCTTTACCAACTTGTTTGGTGGTAAAAAATGGATCGAATAGCCGTTGGCGGACTTTCTCTGTCATACCTGAACCGTTGTCAGCAATTTCGATCGCCACGGTGTTATTTTTCCTTAATTCAGTACGGATGCGAATAGTAGGTACTTCTTTATCAGCAGTCAGTAGTGAATGAGATTCTTGCCGATTACTTACTAACATATACTTATTACTTTCTTCTAAAGCATCGATCGCATTACTCAGAATATTCATGAACACTTGGTTAAGTTGTCCGGGATAACATTCTACTTTAGGTAAATTGGCATATTCTAGGATAACTTCAATAGCGGGATAATTCGGTTTTGCTTTTAAACGATTTTGTAAAATTAATAGGGTACTATCGATACCTTCGTGAATATCAACTATTTTTCTTTCTGCTTCATCATGGCGAGAAAAATAACGCAAACTCCGCACTATTTCGCGGATTCTTTCCGCTCCTAGCAGCATTGAATTTAATAATTTTGGCAAGTCATCTTGAATAAACTCTAAGTCTATTTCAGCAATTTTTTCTTCAATTTTAAACATAAAATCTGGAAGATGAGAATACTTTTGATAAATTTTTATCAATTCTAATAAATCTTCTATGTAATGTTTTGCAGGAGAAATATTGGCATAAATGAAGTTAACCGGATTATTGATTTCATGGGCAACCCCCGCTACTAATTGGCCTAGACTGGACATTTTTTCACTTTGGATAAGTTGGGATTGCGTAGCCTGTAATTGATATAAAGTTTGTTCCAATTCTGTGGCTTTTTCAAATAATTGCCTTTCTCTTTGTCGCAAAGTAGCTTCTGTTTGTTGTCGTTCGATCAGTTCGTTTTCTAGCTTTTGATATAGTTCTGATTGCTGGATCGCGATCGCGATTTGTTCGCTTAGTTGGCTTAGTAAACTAACTTCCGATTCTTGCCATTGACGAGACTCTCGACAGTGATGGGCGATCAGCAATCCCCATAAATTTTCCCCTTGTAAAATCGGCACTACCAGGTTAGATCGCACTTGGAATTTAGCTAATAAATCAACGTGACATTGATGAAGCTCGCTGTTATAAATATCTGAAATTATGCGAATGCGACCTTGTTGATAAAGATTTACGTATTTTTCTTTAAAGCAGGGATCGTGAATGGGAATTCCTAAAATCGGAGTAAAATCTTTACCCACCGATTCTACTACTACCACACCATTCCAACCAGATTCAAAGCGGTAAAGTAGAACTCGATCTGTTTGCAGAAATTCTCGGACTTCTGCTACGGCAGTATTCAAAACGTGTTCTAAATTTAACGAACGGCGAATATTAGCGGCGATTTCTCCTACTAACCGCTCTCGTTCAGCTTGCTGCCGCAATATTTGTTCTGTTTTTATATGGGAACTAATATCAATTGACATTCCGATCGAACCAATCACTTCACCTGTTTTACTTTCGATCGGTGTAGCCCAACTTTCATACACTAAATCTCCTATTTCGGATATCCACGAGGTTTCTCTGCCGTTTAAGGCTTGGTTAATATGGTGCAAGATCGCAGTTTGTTGACTGTATATTTCAAATACTGATTTTCCAACTATCTCTTCCGGGTTTAAACCTAGTGGCTTTAATCCTTTACCTTCTAGAAGAACAAAATTACCTTGTTTGTTAATGGTAAATAAAATTATTGGCAAATTCGTGACAATTGACTGTAAAAGAATTTCGCTTTCTTTTAAAGTTTCTTGCACTTGTTGACGTTTGATGCTTTCTTTGTGTAATTTATCGATCGCTTTTCTTAATTCAATTCTACCTTGGTTAATTTGACGTTCGAGTACTTCATTTGCCTGTTGTAGCGCTACTTCTACTTGTTTTCGTTCGCTGATATCCCGCATGATACAAAATATACCTTTTTGAGCGGGTAGAGTACTCAGGGTTAATTCTTGCCGATACTTGCTACCATCTCGTCGTAAACTAACTGCTTCACCCCGCCATTTTCCCTGTTTTTCAACTATAGGTAGTACATATTGACTGAATATTCTCATTTCTGCTCGATCGTAAATTTTTTCCCAGCTTTTCCCCATCAAATCTTCCGAACGGTTATAGCCGGTAATTTTTAAGTATGCTTCATTTAAATAAGTAAATTCGCCTTTGTGATTGATAATGGCTATTCCATCAATACAAGCATTCATAGCGATATCTCGTTCTTGCAATCTTTGCTCTGCTTGCTGTTGTGCGGTTACGTCTACTTGCTCGGCGATAAAATGAGTAATGTAGCCTTTAGCATCTTCAATCGGCGAAATAGTGCATTGATTCCAGAATGCAGAGCCATTTTTTCGGTAATTTTTCAAAATTACTCTACACTGCTGCTTTATTCTCAACGATTGTTTAATTTTTTCAATAGCTGCTCGATCGGTGTCTTCTCCTTGCAGAAAAAGGCAGTGCTGTCCTAAAATCTCTTGCTTGGAATAGCCTGTTAGTTGTTCAAACGCTGAATTGCTATAAATTATCTGAAATTCAGGTGTTTTAGCATCTAATATAGTAATACCAGTACTAATTGTCGCGATCGCTTGTTTATATAATTCTAAATTTATCTCTATGGCAGGATTTGCCAAAAAACTTTCAAAGCCCTTTGGCGTTTTCAGTTTGCTATTTTTCATTTAGCTATTACCTTATGTTTTTGCTTATTTAAAGATGCACACTAATCTAAAGAAAAATTTTAGATATTGGCTCTATCGGGAGGCAGAAGTTAATTTAAATTTTGTAAAAAATATCCGTACTTTTTAAGCAAAAATAGTGCCTATTAAAATGATTGAGCGATCGAAATTATTACCCAGCTTTTTAAGTACGTGTAATGCGATCGCATTTGCTTCTATATGACTTTAATCTACTCGATATCTGCATTTTTATTTTTTTAAGTTAAATTACAGTTGACAATATCGGGACTTAGGCAAAAAAGCAAAAATGTTTAAATTATTCTGTATTTTTGCGGTAAAGACATTTTATGTGTAGCGCTTGATTTATTTTTTTGGCTCTCTTGATAAAAATTATTTAAGTATATTCTCTTGCTTTGACTTATAAATTAATTTAGCATTGCGTATATACCGATAGTGCTACCCCGTTGATTACTATGTAATATAGCAATCCTATTTAAATAATCAACCCCACCCTAGCCCTCCCCTTACCAAGGGGAGGGTT
>CAZJJR010000418.1:0-3725 GCA_964546365.1 uncultured bacterium
ATGCTCCCAAATTATCCTTGCAGTTAATTTATTATTACGCAAAAAGCGATTTATGACATCGTGACTGAGGCCGTCGACGTGATCTGCCATATAAGTCATAGTGAAATTGATGTGACTTGCCGAAAGAAATTGATGATAATCGATTCTATTGATGCTCAAGGTAGTAATTTTCGATAAAAAAGGTGATTATATAGAAAACAAAAGATTTTATTATGATTTATTAGTTTGCGTAAGTCCTATGTAATTTACTTGACAGGGGAAAAAGTGTGGCTACGATGAAAATTTCTAGCGCTGCATTCAGCGGCTTGTCCGCTGCAATGCTTTGTTAAATTTTTGCTTGCCAATAGGATTAAATTACCCACCAGAAATTCCGCACCATCGATTTGTGATTGTCACTAAATCAGCTTCTTGTATCGCATCATTTGACCATCCACTTGCGAATCTAATGTCGTTAGAATTGGGTAAATTTTCAGGTGACAATTCTCGAATTCGAATTCTGCTTGGAAGTGCTGCGGCCTCCCCTACAAAAATGGCCTCTCGTCGTGTAAGGGATGATAGCATTTTAGTTAAACCACTCAAACTGTCAGGCAAAAACCGCGATACGTGTTCTTGGTCACTAGAATTCGACAATCTGAGAACAATCCAAGAGTTACACTGAGAAAGTACGGTGCTTTCAACATCAGATGGTCTTTGTGAAATAAGTCCTAGTCCTAGTCCGTATTTCCTTCCTTCCTTTGCAATGCGTCGAATAGCATCTTGAGCTTCTTTGTACTGTGCTTCACCATGATTTGGCACGTAGCGGTGCGCCTCTTCACAGATAAATAATACTGGGTCTTTCACTCTTTCATCTCGTGTCTGCCAGAGTTTGTATTGAAATAGAAGACGGGATATTAATGCAGTTAATGGCCCGGCTACTTCATTTGGCAGGCCAGATATATCTATGACTCGAATGTCTTTTCCATTTGCCTCGCCCACGAACTGCGCCAATATATCTTTTAGCTTTGGAGATTCAGCTTCACTATACTCTTTTAATAAAAAATTAAGCTGGGGATTTGACCGTAGAACTTTCAGTTTTTTAAGTATGTTATCAATTTTATCTCGGCCTAATGATGCAGCCAACTTTTCCTGCTTCCCTTCTTTGCGACCTTGCACCTTGTCTATGTGCTTAACAAACTGCGTCAGTTTGAACGGAACGGGCTTATCTCTATCAAAATTCAAAACCTGATCTTCATTTATATTGGCAGCAAACTCGGCTTCTACTCCGCCGCTTGGATCCATGCCGACATCCTTTACGTAGCCAGCCTCTAGCAATCTAGAATAAGTAATTGCTTCATAGACAATATTATTCTGAGAGGTGGCTTCGTGTTCTGTCTTACCAATAATCAACGATCTTAATTCATCACTGGACATAAGCCAATAAGGTAACTTCAATGGCTCCACTTCATTTTCCGTTACAGAAGAGTCATTATATGCTCGGTATACTTTCGCTCTATCTCCGAAAGCACTAGCGTATTCTCCATGAGGATCAATGATGACAATTCTTGGCTTTAATTTTTCGCCTTCTGGTCGATGGTCTAGAACAGAATGTAAAATTGATGCCACTGTTCCTGACTTTCCTGAACCAGTAGATCCTAATATTGCAAAGTGATGTCCAAACAGTTTATCAATATTCGCTCTACATACTGCATTGTTACCACCAATGTAATTCCCAATCGGAACCATAGGAGTAATGGCTTCATCTTGGGCATTCGATTCCGCAGCTTTATAAACAGCCTCTAATTCATCATTTAGGCAGATATATGCACTTTGCAGAGGCAAGGGGTACGTTTCAACGCCACGAGAAAATTCTAGGCAAGAGTTCTTGTTAGACCAGACCCCTTGACCAAATAAGTCTGCCTCTAAGATACGAGCATCATCCGATGCAGTGATTAGCCGACTGCTATCATCAGAAATCAACTCGGATCTCATTTTTAGAGACCGAACAAAAGCAAATAGCAATTTCCTGCCAAAATGCACTTTAATAATACTACCCATTTGCCCTACAGGATAAACTTGCCCATCAACGGCACGAATAAGCT
Source organism: uncultured bacterium (assembly GCA_964546365.1). Lineage (GTDB taxonomy): Bacteria > Cyanobacteriota > Cyanobacteriia > Cyanobacteriales > Aerosakkonemataceae > DATNQN01. Next base: position 2,079 of record CAZJJR010000418.1, read on the forward strand.
CATTAACATTTTCGTCAATTTCTATACGTAGATTATTACCCGATACTTCAATAATCTTACCTACCTTTAGCTCTTTTCTTGCTTGGAAAATATTATTCATGAAACATCCCCTGTTCTGAGAAACTGAGTTAGGCCATCAAAACGCCACCATGTATACTTAATAGTATCAGATTCAGCCAAAGGAGTTGTTGAATTATGGTAAATTCCCCGTTCACCGGCAACGTAAACTCTGGGGCCAATTTTCGGACAACCCAGCCAAGCATCCAAAGTTTTGTTGATAACAATCCCATCTTTTGGCGTTTCTTGAATAAAAGCAATAACCGTCGTTTGGTTAGACTCACTTTTTAATGCACCTTCTATTTCAGCATTAATATGATTATCACCAAAACTGTAACCGCAAGTTATCAATGTATTTTGCTGCCCATTCATTAGAGTTTTTCTTAAGCCAGAAAATAAACTAGCAAACGGGTCTTTCTGCGTTTCAACGTATTTTGTTGCTTGAGGATAAATCATGATATTTGCAGGATTTGATAAGTATTTTGTTCCGTACCGCGCACGTACTAGTCCTAAATTATCATCTCTGTGCCAATCTATCGAACCATGTAATTTATATAGATGATAGGTACTTGAATCTGCAGCAGCATTTGAAAATTCCTTTTCGGCATTCCAAAACCCTACAGCACCGCCTGAAAATCCATCGCATACTACTTTTTTGTGTAGAGCTAAGGCATCTTCGAGTAAAGTATCGTAATTAGTAGTAAAGAATGTAATTTTTGAACGTCGCTCTAAATTTGACTGACTAATCAATAGTGCATTTATAAATTCATAATGAGGCTCTATTTCAATAATTGGTTTTTCAGCTTTTCCAACCTCCTCTTTTATCCCGCGCTCAGCATTGGCAGTAACATATCCGTACCTAACAATACCCCCAATAGCTTTGATAATTTCCAGATAAAGCAGCCTTAGCTGTTCAGATGTATAACTCTTAGCACCAATATGTGCGACTTTATCCCTAGAGCGCTCTGCAATAGCTAGAAGATCTCCTAAATGGCTCAAGTAGTGTTCAACATGACAGTCATCGGCTAGATCTGCTTTTAAAGATGCCAAAATCTCTTTTGCCTGAGCAAATGAACACTCCTCGATAATTTTCTCAACACGAATGGTCAATGGATACATTAAAGGTATTTTTGAACCGAAACTTATTCCTGCGCCAAAAAGCCAGTTTTGTCTGCTTTGCGAGTTTAAAAGCTGTTTTACGTTTTCCAATCTTCTATCAAATTCTTCCATAAGTTTCTCTTCAATTATTAAGATACCGAATGCTCAATCAGGCGTAGGCGTGAGTTACTTTAACGATGAAGCTCACCGGCGGAGCGTAGCGGAGTCTGGTGCAGCACAATGTGTGGTTTGATGGCATCCCTGAAATGGTGGGCTACGCCTCTCATACCTTAATATTTGATAATGTTTGATGGTAACGATAGAAATCCCCCGCTTGAGCGTCCAAAAATAGATCGCTTGGACTCTGGCTATCACTCATTTCATATATCATGTATTCGTGGATTTTTTGATTATTTTTCTTGTAAAATGACTCTACATCATCAGTTTGCGCGTGAAACCTCGGCATTCATGCCGGGGAGGTAGAGCGCGGAA
>CAZJJR010000419.1:0-3709 GCA_964546365.1 uncultured bacterium
GAAGGGGAATTCCTTGGCTAGTTTGGCAGTGTATTTATTGAGGTCGTAGCCATTGACACCTCTATTATCCATCCAATATCTCAGACATTTGTTCCTGATGAATTGAGATGTGCGAATAGCTTCTTCAATTGCTGTGTACTGCTTTGGTTTGCCTACGCATTTAAACTCGAATACAAACATGGTTTATCGACCTTATTACCACATATTTATGGTAATCTAAGTCACACAAATATGTGTAATAAATTAACAATTATTAGCGTCTTATTGCATGGGAAAGCCGTCCTAGAAGGACGGGGTTTTCAACCCAGTTTTTTGATAATTTTAAGTTCTTGAATGTTCCACAAACCCCAACTGGGTAAGCCAGAATATTTTAATCCGGTGATGCGATCGCGCACTGCCATCAAAGCAGTTTCATTCACCAAATAAATCACGGGTACATTTTCCTGCACGATCCGCTGAAACTCACCATAAATAGCTTTGCGCTTAGTTTCATCTAATTCTCGCGCCCCTTCCATAAATAAGCGATCGATCTCTAATTCCCAGTCTAAAGGTTGCCAACCAGAAATCGGCAGTTGACCGGGTTGAGGTGCTAAATTAAATGAGTGGGAACCGCCGCGACTCATCCATAAATTCGTTAAACCATGCGGTTCGATTCCTCCGGTAAAACCGATCATATGAGCTTCCCAATCCCGCGAATTATTAACCTTATCGACTAGGATATTAAAGTTAATCGGAGTGAAATCAACTTGCATTCCAATTCTGCTCAGATCGTCTTTAACTTGAGCACCGATAGCTTCGCGGATTTTGTTACCAGTGTTGGTGAGGAAAGTAAAGCGCACCAAATTACCTTCTGCATCGAGAAGTTGTTGGCGATCGTTATATTTAAACCCCGCATTCAGCAATAATTCTTTCGCTTTTTCTGGATTGTATTCATACACTTTTAACCCATCTTTTGGGTCAAGATAGTAAGGACTTTGCACCGAAATCGGAGAATTTTGCTTTTCACCAATGCCCCGAAAAATATTATTCAGCATTTTATCGCGATCGATCCCATAAGCAACCGCTTGCCGAAATGCCAAATTATTAAACCAACGAGACTTAATCGGCTCGACAAAATGACGATTATTTTTATCCCTTGCCTGACTAAGATTAAAAGTAATATAAGTCGTACTCGACCAAGGTCCACCGTTATAAACTTTAAATTTTCCTCTGTTTTCCTCTTTTTTCAACAAAGAAAAATACTCCGGTCGTAAAGGACGCACATCTCCCATCACATCCAAATCCCCAGAGCGAAAACTCAACAATTGAGTATCCGTATTTTCCATAAACTGCCAAATAATTCGCTCGATATATGGCAGTTGATTGCCTTGGCTATCTCGTTGCCAATAGTAAGGATTGCGGCGAAATACTAACCTTTGACCGCTTAGAAAACTCTCCAATTGATACGGCCCATTGACCACAATTTTAGTTGGGTCGGTATCGGTTCCCCAAGTAGAGATAAACCGAGGATTGCCATTCGCATCTGTTGTTTTAATTGACTCTTGTAAAACGTGTTTGGGCAGAATATAAGCACCGTCTGGCCCTGCCACCGATCTTAGTAATGGGGCAAAAGGTTCTGGTAAAATAAATTCGACGCGGCGATGATCTATTTTGCGAACTTGCGGAAAACTACCAGATGTACCGATTGAGAATGAATCTTTGAAGTCAGTAGGAATTTTTTTGTTAAAAATGACATCTTCAAAGGTAAATACTACATCATCTGCGGTTAATGGTTCACCATCAGACCACTTTAAACCCTCTCGCAGGGTAAAAATTATCCGCTTTTTATCTTCCGAAATTTGCCAAGATTCAGCTAAACATGGTTCAACTGCCCCCGTTACCCCATTTTCTTCCGTTAAATGGTCAAAAGCAAATAGAAAAATGTTAGGAAATTCTTGATTTAATGCAGGATTAAAAGTTTTCGGATCGCTAAGGGCAGTTAGTACTATTTGGGGTACTTGTGCAGCTTTGATTTTAAAATTTGTCGGGCTGCAACTTGTTAAGACAAATAGAGAAGTAATTCCTAAAATCAACGGCATTATAATAGATGCTAACCGCCTGAAACGAAATCCAAAAGTAAAACCCATATGGCATAATCATCTGGAAAAAATAATTTATAAGCTTGTTTGTAGTGAGGACTTTAGTCCTCAAATTAAGGACTAAAGTCCTCACTACAAACTATGATTATAAGGTGCGTTATTAACGCACCCTACTATCCTAAAATGCCGTTGGCTTTTGTTCTGTTACTTTCAGTTCATAGAGATTCCATAAAGCGCCACCCAAGGCAGAGTAATCAACTCCTTTTACTTTATTGCGTACTGCACCCATTGATAGAGGGTTGACTAAATAAATTAAAGGCAGTTCTTCCTGTACGATGTTTTGAAATTTGGCATAAATTTCTTTGCGTTTTGCATCGTCTAATTCTTGTGCGCCTTGAACCATTAAGCGATCGATCTCTTTTTCCCAGTCGGAAACCTCCCAATTTTGAACGGGCGATCCCGTTTGTGGGCCTTGATTAAAGCTGTGCAAACCGCCGCTACTATTCCAGATATTCGCACCATCATTTGGTTCTACTCCCCCGGTAAAACCTAAAATATGTGCTTCCCAATCCAGAGTATTAGAAAGTTTATCTGTAAAAGCGCTCCAGGCGATCGGAGTAAAATCTACTTGAATCCCGATTTTGCTCAAATCTTGTTTAATTTGCGCCCCCATCGCTTCGCGAGTTTTATTACCAGCATTAGTAATCAAAGTGAAGCGAACTCGATTACCTTTTTCATCTAACAATTCACCTCTTTCGTTATATTTGAACCCAGCAGATAAGAGTAATTCTTTGGCTTTTTGGGGATTGTAATCGTAGACTTTTAATCCTTCCGATGGTGACAAGTAATAAGGACTTTGCACGGAAACCGGAGAATGTTGCATTTCGCCTAAACCTCGAAAGGTATTGTTAATCATGGTTTGGCGATCGATCGCATAAGCCACAGCTTGGCGGAATTGTTTGTTTCGGAACCAACTTGACTTAATCGGATCGACTAAAAGTTTGCCATTTTTGCTACCTTTATTCAGATTAAAAGAAAGAAACGTCGTACCAGAAGCAGGGCCACCATTATAAATAGTAAAATCACCCCTGTTTTCTTCCTTTTTCAACAGAGAAAAATACTCCGGACTAACACCAACCGCATCCAAACCACCAGAACGAAACTGAATTAAAGAAGTATCGGTAGATTCGACAATTTGCCAAATCACTCTCTCAATATAAGGTTGAGAATTACCCTCCGCATCTTTGCGCCAGTAGTAAGGATTCCGCTTAAATATTACCCGCTGACTGGTAGCGTAATTGTCCAAAACATAAGGCCCATTAACGATAATTTGACTGGGTGGCGTATCGATACCCCACATACTTAAAAATTTGGGTTTTCCTTCCGAATCTTTAGTTTGCACTGATTCTCGCAAAACGTGAGCGGGTAAAATTGGCAATCCCGTCACTCGCAGGAAAGGAGCAAAAGGTTCTGGAGTGGTGAATTCAATTCTCAAATCATCTATTTTTCTTACTGTTGGCAAAGCGCGACTTTCCCCAATTCTCAGAACGTCTCTTGCATCAGTAGGAATTGCTTCGTCGAGGTAAATTTCGTTGTAACTAAAAATCACGCCACCTGCGGTGCGAGGTTTG
>CAZJJR010000420.1:0-3696 GCA_964546365.1 uncultured bacterium
GATTGGGAGAATATTTTAAATCTTCTTATCAAAGATTGCGACAAAAGTTAAGGTTGGAAAAAATAAAATTAGCGAAGAATGAGAATTTATCTAATTTGGGTGCAAGTGCGATCGCGCTTTTAATTACCGCAGTGGCAATGGCTTGGATGGTTTGGAAAGTTTGGCAGAGGCGGTTTAGTTTAGGAGACTTAGCTTTATTTTACCAAGCTTTTGAAAGAGGACAAGGGGTAATGCGAAGTCTGCTGGAAAATGTAGGACAAGTTTATAGTAATATGCTGTTTTTAGGTAATCTTTTTGATTTTCTAGAATTGCAACCACAATTAGTAGATTCTCCGCAACCTTTAGCTGCACCAATTAATTTAAGAAAAGAGATTAGTTTTCACAATGTTAGTTTTGGTTATCCTGGTAGCGGGAAAACAGCTTTGACTAATTTTAATTTTACGATTCCGGCTGGCAAGATTGTTGCGATCGTTGGTGCAAATGGTGCCGGTAAAAGTACTCTACTGAAATTGCTTTGCCGCTTGTACGATCCGCAAGAAGGTATGATAACTTGGGATGGTATCGATCTGCGCGATTTACCGATTCAAAATTTGCGGCGATTGATTACAGTTTTGTTTCAAAAACCAGTTGATTATAATGCTACTGTTGGTGAAAATATTGCGCTTAGCGATCTAACTGCTTTACCTAGTTTATCTGATATTAATATGGCGGCAGAAGCGGCGGGTGCGAAAGAAATTGTTGCCCGTTTGCCCCAAGGTTACGATACTTTGTTAGGTAAATTGTTTGAAGGTGGAACGGAATTAAGCGGTGGTGAATGGCAAAGGATTGCTTTATCTCGTGCTTTTTTGCGTCAGGCTGCTTTAATTATACTAGATGAACCAACGAGCGCAATGGATTCTTGGGCGGAGGCAGATTGGATGGACAGGTTTTGTCAGTTAGCTGCCGATCGCACTGCTATTATTATTACTCATCGTTTTACGATCGCCAGACGTGCTGATATTATTCACGTCATGGAAAAAGGTCAAATTGTAGAATCTGGATGTCACGATCAGCTATTGACTTTAGGCGGGCGATATGCTCGATCGTGGAAAAGCCAAATGCAGCAAAATTAACAATGAAAAATTCTCTTCTAATCAGTTGTATTCTCCGTAGTAACTGGGATGAAACAGCATTAGAATCAGCACGGGAAATAGCTGCTTCTGATAATTTAGACTGGGATAATTTGCAACGTATTATCGATCGCGAATCTTTAGCACCGCTACTTTATCATCTGAGCAAAGGAAAGAATATAGTTCCTATATCCGTAGAAGATAAATGGCGTAATTCTTATTATTATCATGGTTGCCGTAACGCTTTATTACTAAAAGAATTAGCTAAAATACTCGATAAATTAAGATTGGCAGGTGTTAATACGATCGTGCTTAAAGGTGCTGCTTTAGCTGAACTAGTTTACGGTGATATTGCAGCACGCCCAATGAGCGATCTAGACTTACTTATTCATCCAGAAGATTTATCGCTAACTAGGCAAATTTTAGCTGAGCTAGGTTATCATCCAATCGGCGTAGATATGCAAGTTGGTTTTACAGAAGAATTTCGCAATGAAGAGATTTTTTATCAACGGGGATTAGTTGATACTTATATTGATTTGCATTGGCGATTAATTGCACCAATTTATTATCAACGCACTTTTGATAAAGATTGGTTTTGGCAAACTTCTTTGTCAACTAAAGTTAATCAAACACCTGCAATGGTTTTGGGTTTAGAAGCGCAAATTGTTTACTTATGCGCTCATTTAATGCTACATCATGGAGGCGAAAGTTTGCTGTGGTTATATGATGTGGCGAAAGTAATCGATTTGTATCAAAAAGAAATAGATTGGCAAGAAATTATAAATAAGACTAAAGAATATGATTTGGCTTTGTCTGTTAAAGAAATACTAATTCAATTATTTGATGATTGGAAAGTGCCTATTCCGGTAGAAGTTATCGATAAATTCCGAAATTTAAAACCTTCACGAGAGGAAGTAAGAACTTATCTCTGGCAACATCAAACGATGGCTTTACGTTTATTTGATGATGTGGCAGGTGCTAAAGATTGGCGTCAGCGTTTCCGGATTATTTGGGATACTTTATTTCCCACTTTTGAGTATATGCAGCATCGCTATCGCATTCCTCATTCGCTTCTAGTACCCTTTTATTATCCTTACCGTTGGTTGCGGGGTTTGCGACGAGTATCGGGGAGTTGACAAGAGGGGGGTATGTAGGCGAATGGCACGCTTGTTAAGCGAGGCTGAGCCTCGCGCTCTTTAGTTCCCAGGCTCAGCCTGGGAACTAGGAAAGATTCTAATTTATTTAAGTGGATGATGTTCGGTAAGAATTTTTTCGATTTTTGCTTCATCAATTCTGGCTGTTATTTTAGTGGCTTCATAATTGTCTCTGGTGGTTTTAGCTAAAGTAAAAGTAGAACCAATGGAAAAAAGTAAACCCATACCCATATAACCTTTAATCCAATTATCTACAGGTAGGTAAATTATTCCTACTGAAGTGGCAGCAATAGAGAGAACGAAAGAAAGCCAAACTTGAATAATCCAAGCTGTGGTATCTTTTTGTCTGGAAGAAACATTTGTGACTGACATAAGTTGAGCGTTAAGATTAAGTTGATAAGTTGAAACAGTATTGAGGATTCAGAATTATGAATAAATTCTAAATTGCAGAATTATTACCCAATTCCTTGTTTTCATGATATTCTAATCATCTTCTGTAAGAAGCGACGCTATGGTGACACTTTTTTAAGTGTATGTTGTAGAATTATAAAATTTAACAGTAAATAGCGCTTTCCAAGCTTGGTTAACGGTTAATATATACGGACAGTTTTGAAAGTGTCACAAAATAAGTTTGCAGATTACTTTAAAAAGCTGGTTCTAAGGAGTAAAGTCCTCAAAGCTGGAGATAGGAAAGGATTAGTGCCAGGGACAAACAGCTATAACTTATAACGCACAAAAATCAGGAGTTCGGGAAAGGCTGGGCGATCGGAAGTGGAAGCAACGATATCCGGATTGTTCTGGTTGACAGATCGAAATGGCTATATTTAATTTGGTTAATCTTTTATGGTAAACAGGTGGACGTTTGGCGCATAGATTTGCTGGTGAATATAAAATCTATTGATTAATTTAAATAAAGTTAATCTGCGTTTTTGCGTCCCCTTATTTACCGATCGATATGATGTCCGATAGAGTTCGCAGTAAGGGTTTTAGTCTTGATTGTTATTGTTAAGAGATGACTTTGGTATTTGCTACAGACTTGGCTGCGATCGGCGGTAATCGAACATGACACGATATAACTATCAATTTGTTTAAGAAGCTTGAGGAGGATTAATTTTAATTTTTACAGCTTCTCGCAATTCACGGAAACGATTTTCCAAAATTTCTTCTTCGGAACCTTCTGCCTTTTTGACATTCTTGATTTCCCGGAAAGATTGGGCGAACAGATTAACAGTTTCTTTGAATTGGCGATTTTGTTTACTGACCCATTCCTTAACTTCTTTAGCAACAATATGGATGTTTTCAGCCTCCAAGCTTGCTAGTTTTTGATCTAGTTCTTTTAAAACTTTAGTAGTAAAAAGGGCAGGACTAGTTTTTAAGACTTGTTGTAATGCGGGAATAGTTTGATCCATTTTCGTCGTGTAATGTTCGATTAC
>CAZJJR010000421.1:0-1337 GCA_964546365.1 uncultured bacterium
TATCCAAAAACACTAGGATTATCGATTTGGGGAACTTCCACCATGCGAACTAGTGGGGATGATTTGGCGCAGGCGCTAGCATTGCTAGGGGTACAACCGATTTGGGATGGTTTTTCGCGACGGGTGGTGGATTTTGAAATTTTATCCGTTTCGGTGTTAGGTCGTCCCCGAGTAGACGTGACGTTGCGAATTTCTGGGTTTTTCCGAGATGCTTTCCCGAATTTAATTGATTTATTTGATGAAGCGGTTGCAGCAGTAGCCGCTTTGGATGAATCGCCAGAGGATAATCCTTTGGCGGCGCGAGTTAAGCAGGAAACGGAATTTTGGGTGGCGGCTGGTTTAAATGGGGAACAGGCAAAAATGCGATCGCGTTTTCGGATTTTTTTTTTTTTTTCGGGTGCTTACGGTGCCGGTTTGCAAGGTTTAATTGAAGCTCAAAATTGGCAAAGCGACGAAGATTTAGCCCGTGCTTATATTAATTGGAGTTGTTATGCTTACGGCAAAACCAATTCTGCTTCTTCAGGTTTACATGGGATTTCCGCACCAGAAGCATTTGAGCAACGATTACAACAAATGCAAATAGTTTTACACAATCAAGATAACCGCGAACACGATTTACTTGATTCCGATGACTATTATCAATTTCAAGGTGGTTTAACAGTAGCAGTGCGTGCTTTATCTGGTAAAAATCCGCAAACTTATTTTGGCGATAACTCTATTCCTGAAAACCCGAAAGTCAGACAATTAAAATCGGAAATCGCACGAGTATATCGTTCCCGCGTAGTTAATCCTAAATGGATTGCTGGAGTAATGCGTCACGGTTACAAAGGTGCGTTTGAAATGGCAGCGACAGTAGATTATTTGTTTGCTTACGATGCAACTGCTAATTGCGTGGAAGATTTTATGTATCGGGGAGTCGCTGAAGCGTATTTATTCGATCCTGCCGTGCAAAAATTCATTCAGGAAAAGAACCCTTGGGCGTTGCGAGATATGGCAGAAAGGATGTTAGAAGCGTATCAGCGCGGTTTATGGCAAGGAGTTGAACAAGTCACAGTGGATAAATTGCGATCGATCGTTCATCAAGCTGAAGCAGTCATTGAAGAAGTTAAAAAATAAGTAGACTCACATCTTGCACCTAGACTAAAACCGGGTTTCTTGCAAATAGCTAAACCTGAAAGGTTAGCTTTTCGTAAAGAAACTAGGTTTTTCAGGTCTTATCGAGAATAGTGCAAGCTTTTAATCAGGTTCTAGCTGAGTAGGTAGGTGTGAAAAAACGATTATGGATTTGTAGGGGCGGGTTTAGTTAGAATGCTTGATATACAACCTTTTTACTCGCT
>CAZJJR010000421.1:1347-3675 GCA_964546365.1 uncultured bacterium
ATCTTACCCGCCCTGCCCATGTGCGTTTATCCATGCTATCCTACTTATAATTTTTATCGATCGTTAACCATGAATTTTGCAAAAAATAGTTAGTTTCTTCAAATAATAGTGGTTTGCTAAACAAATAGCCTTGCATTTGTTCGCAGTTTAAGGTTTGCAATAATTTTTTTTGTGCTTCTGTCTTTACTCCTTGAGCAATTACGTTAATATTCAGCCCTTTTGCTAAAATAATAATAGCATTAATTATGCCGAAATCTTTAGAATTTGGCATTACTTCATTAATAAATGTTTGATCTATTTTAATATTAGCGATCGGAAAAGTTTTGAGATGGCTAAACGAAGAATAACCAGTACCAAAATTATCTATTGATAAATTCACTCCCATTTGATGCAACCTTTCCAGCATTAACGGGTTATTTTCTATGGTACGCACCATAAGGCTTTCAGAAATTTCCAATTGTAAAAACTGAGGTGACAAGCCTGTTTGTAACAAAATAGACTTCAAATTTTCTGAAAAATTAGGTTGCTGAAATTGCTTTTCAAAAATATTTACTGCCACTTTCAAATGCGAAAATCCTGCATTATGCCAAACTTTACATTGAGCGCAAGCAGTTTTTAATACCCATTCATTAATAGGTGTCATTAGTTCGGTTTCTTCTGCAAGCGGTATAAATTTGTGAGCAGGAAGTAAACCAAATTGGGGATTTTTCCAATATACCAAAGCTTCCATCCCGATAATTTTTTCGGTGGTAGTGTTTAATTGTGGTTGGTAATAAATTACAGGATTACCTAACTTGAGTGCATGAAGGAGAGCGGTTCGATCGGGAAAATTGTCTGTATCTTTAACTTCATTTAAGATAAAATCTAACATTCTATTGGTCTCCTTAGAAAATACGTCAAACTCTAGATTAAGTTATATATGAACAAAAATTTACTTTGCATACAGAGCCATTATATTGGCTTATTTATGGTTTAAGATTGCACTATTTCTAGTGATAAGATAATTATTGATGATAATTAATATAGGTATTTCTCATAGCACCAAAATTATTAATTCATCAAGGGCTAATTTCTAAAAGTAATAGAAGTGTATGTGCGTTTTAGCTAGTAAAGAGGCTGAAATCTGCACGCGAATAGATTTGTCCTTAAAAAAACTGATTTTCCGTAGTAGCCACACAAGCAACAACTTCTACCCATCCTCTCCTGACGGCGTGTAACAATCGCCGAACTGAGCGATAATCTTCTTCATTAAGCACGCCTTCTTGGAAATTAGCCATTAATTTGCAATATTCAATGAAACTAATTTTGCCAGACTTGCTAACTTTGGCGAATAATTCGGATAGGGAGTAAGAAAATAAACTAAGTTGAGCTTGCATATAAGATAGATTCCCTAAATGTAGATGAACTTTTAGTTACCAGAGTCACAATTTAAAACTCTAGTATCTCTAAGTTAGGGTAAAAAAGTAAAAAACTGGTGAAGGTGAAAGTTTAAGAAAAAATTAACTCCCAGTCTTCTTCTCCTGAGTGGAGTGGAAAGCTGACTTGAGAATTCACAATTTGATATTTTTTATGTACTGAATTCGCTTTAAATTAATAAATCAAGTTGCTAATTACTGGTGTAACAAGCTTTTGAGGAATGGGTAATCGGCTGTCAGTAGTCGCTAGCATATTAATAGATGATGTTTGTTCTTTTACTAGCAACTACCTACTATCAATTTCCACGGCAATAACGAGCAACTTGGGTTAGTACCAGTAGTTAGGCTAAATCGATCGTAGTTACTGGTTGCTTTATTTGGCAAATCGGTATCTTAATCCAAAATTCCGTTCCTTTCCCCGGTTCGGATATGCACCAAAGCCAGCCTCGATGTTTTTCTACGATAATTTTATAGCTAATAGAAAGCCCTAAGCCAGTACCTTTACCGACGGGTTTTGTTGTAAAAAACGGATCGAATAGTTTGCGGTGTACTTCATCAGTCATGCCTGTTCCATTGTCAGCGATTCTGACGATCGCATAATCATTATTTGCCATTTCCGTGCGAATTGCAATCCGCATCGGTTCATTTTCATCATGCTTGCGGTCAGAAGATTTCAAAGCATCGTTCGCGCAGCGCGATTCCAAAGAGTCAATGGCATTACTCAGGATATTCATAAAAACTTGATTTAGTTGTCCGGGATAGCATTCCACTTTGGGCAAATTTCCGTAATCTCTTACTACCTCAATATCCCGTTTCAAACGATGATTTAAAAGAATTAATGTGCTATCAATACCCTCATGCAAATCAACTACTTTTACTTCTGCTTCTTCAATGCGTGAGAAGTTACGGAGAG
>CAZJJR010000422.1:0-3623 GCA_964546365.1 uncultured bacterium
CAATCAAATCGCTGTTGATGCTATTGGATGTGCCGTTGTTCGATCGAGGAGGGCGACGCGCACAACTCACAGAAGCGGGCCATCTATTGTTGAGCTATGGCGAGAGAATTATATCGCTTTGTGAAGAAACTTGTCGTGCCATTGAAGACCTGCAAAACCTTCAAGGTGGCACTTTGATTGTCGGAGCCAGCCAAACTACCGGAACCTATCTTTTGCCCCGCATGATCGGCTTGTTCCGGCAAAGATACGCAGATGTATCGGTGCAACTACACGTTCATTCTACCCGTAGGACTGCTTGGAGCGTGGCTAACGGACAAGTAGATCTGGCCATTATTGGCGGTGAAATTCCTTCGGAACTGGTAGAAGCTTTGGAAATTAAGCCTTACCTAGAAGATGAACTAGCGCTAATTCTGCCAGTGTTTCATCCTTTCGGTAAACTCGATATCATTCAAAAAGACGATCTATACAAGCTTCAGTTCATTGCTTTAGATTCTCAATCGACTATTCGCAAAGTAATCGACCAAGTATTAACCCGCAGCGGTATCGATACTCGACGTTTGAAAGTTGAAATGGAACTCAATTCGATCGAAGCAATTAAAAACGCAGTACAGTCTGGATTGGGGGCTGCTTTTGTTTCCATTTCGGCCATTGAAAAGGAGTTACAAATGGGCGTGCTTCATCGTTCCACAATTGATGGCGTAGTTGTAAAGCGAATGCTGTCAGTGATCGTCAATCCTAACCGCTACCGCTCGAAAGCCGCTGAAGCATTTAGCAATGAAATTTTGCCTCAGTTTGCTCATCCTGGATGGGGAAAAGACATTATAGAAACACCAACAGTAACAGCTAATAGTCATAAAGCCCCGAATAACCAACCAGCCCAAACTGTTCCCACTAATGGAACCGTTTAATTCAGGTATCTAAGGTGTATAGGCTAAGGAAAAAATAACTGGCTACTCATCCGGCATCGGGACAATTCTGAAGTAATTTTTCATCCGCTCGATCTCTCTTTTCTGCTTGCTTTCTAGTCAGTAAATGTTCCAGCCGATCGCGATAGCCAAATAACTCTTAGCCTCTAACCTTTGGCCAGTTTCCGCTATCTATACCGACGCCTTTTGCATGGAACTTTACTGTACTCGTCCGGGCTGCCCTCGACCAATTAATGTTTTTTCCGATTTAGATGACCAGGCTACTCTCAAAAGAGTAACTCAAAAATACTGCACTACTTGTGGGATGCCTTTAATTTTGAGAGACCGTTATCTGCCAACCAAACTGTTGGGGAAAGGAGGGTTTGGGGTAGCGGTATTAGCACGCGATCGCGATACGCCAGCCATGCGTCAGTGTGTGGTCAAACTCTTTAAACCAGCGGGAGATTTGTCTCCCAATCAAGTACAAATTGCTCAAAATCTGTTTGAAAGAGAAGCAGAAGTTTTAGAAGTATTAGGCAATCAACACCCGCAAATTCCCGAGCTTTTTGCTTTTTTTGAATTGACTGTTCCTAGTTTTCCACCGGGCAAGCAAGACAATTTTTTTTATTTAGTCCAAGAATACATTGAAGGAGAAGACTTAGAAGTTGAATTAGCTAAAAAGGGTAAATTTTCTGAAGAAGAGGTTTTAGAGATATTACGAGAAATTTTGCCTTTATTACAGTTCATTCACGATCGAGGATCGATTCACCGAGATATCAAACCTTCTAATATCATGCGGAATCGCCAAAATCGTCTGTTTTTATTAGATTTCGGTGCAGTCAAACAAGTTACTAAAGTAGCTTCATCAACAAGTTCAAAAGGTTCGACTGGCATTTATTCAATGGGTTTTGCACCGCCAGAACAAATGTCCGGAGGTCAAGTTTATCCCTCTACGGATTTGTATGCTTTAGCTGTTACTTGCTCGATCTTACTCACGGGAAAACAACCAAATCAGTTATTTGATTCTTACACTAATCAATGGAACTTGCGAAATTACGCACGAGTAAGTAATAACTTAGCAAGTGTTTTAGAACGAATGCTTTTAGCAACTCCCAATCAGCGTTTTCAAACAGCAGAAGAAGTATTGGCAGCGCTTTCAGGAAATTTCCCATCTCCGACACCTTTATCCTCGCAAACACCGATTACCCAACCGCCGAATTCGCAACTATCTCATCCTTCTTCACCACAGCCACTTACTACACCACTCAGAACTGCCGTTCCTGCATTTTCCAGCTTAGAATTGTTATTTAATGCGGGTTTTAGTGGTTTTGCAGCAGGATTGTTGGCAGTCGCTCTTTATAGCAGTTTAGGGTTTTCTCCAATCGGGATGGGGTTGGGAATATTAATTTTAGGGTGTCTGATTTTTGCTCAATCGCGCCGCATCATAGAAAAAATAGATTTATTAATTATAGCAGGTATTTCTTTAGCAGTTTTTTGGTTTTTACCGTTCTTACGATCTGGAATAGCTTTTCCAGACCTTGTTATTTTAGCAGTAGGAGCAGGATTGTTAGCGATCGCCTGTACAGCCCTGTTTCGTTTAATTTACAAATTGCTTTCCTTAATCTTTTAACCCAATTCGGAAAGATTCATTTATGTCGCAAAAGAATGAAACAACTATTTTAATTTTATCTTTAATTATTACAAGTATTTTAACTACAGTAAGTTTTTGGTGGTTCACTAGCCGGACTGGTTTAAATACAAGTAATTCAATTAGCGATCGCTCTAGTTATGCTGACAAATATAATCGAGAAACTTTTGCGGAAATTCAAGGCGTACCGAAAGGTTTATTTAATTATGGTGGTAGTACTACTTGGGCAACTATTCGCAAAGAAATCGATCCGGCACTGCAAACCGTTTGGCCTCAATTTCGTTTGTGCTACACCCAACCTAACATCAGTATTCCTAGTTCTGGTACTGGGATACAGATGTTATTAGATAATCAATTATCTTTTGCCCAATCTTCTGTATCGATTCAAGATAAAGACCATGAAAAAGCCAAACAAAAAGGATTTACGTTGGTGGAAGTGCCCGTCGCGATCGATGCTTTTGCAGCAGTCGTTCATCCTAATTTAAACATACCAGGTATAACAGTTGCTCAACTCAACGATATTTATGCAGGTAAAATTACTAACTGGCAAGAAGTAGGAGGGCCAAATCCCAATATCAAAGCCTATAGAAAAGGGACTCCAGACTCAGAAAGTCATTTGGAATTCGTACCTACAACAACAGATGCTTTACGGAAAGTCGCTAACGAATCCGGGGCAATTTTTCAAGCATCCGCACCATTGTTAATCTCGCAATGTAAGGTAAAACCGCTGCCATTAGGTCGCACTTCTCATAAATTTATTACTCCTTATAAAGAACCTTTTATCCCTCTCTCTGAATGTCCTAACAAGCGTAATCAAGTGAATTTGGTGGCTTTCCAAAGCGGTGAATATCCGTTAACTCGCCGCTTGTTCGTGGTGATTAAGAAAAACGGTCAGCTTGACGAACGGGCTGGCGAGGCTTACGCTAATTTATTGTTAACCAATCAAGGCCAAGAATTAATCGAAAAAGCTGGCTTTGTGAGAATTCGTTAATTGTCGATTTGAATAAGGCAGCGCTAAATTAGGAAAAGGTAGTAGTAAATAAATATGTAGGCAGCAAGCAGGGGACTAC
>CAZJJR010000423.1:0-3594 GCA_964546365.1 uncultured bacterium
AATTCGATTTCCGGGAAGTAGATTTTGGTTTTTCTTGATTTTAGCAGTGTTGATGGTGCCGGGACAAGTAACCCTGATTCCCAGTTTTTTGATTTTAAAATATCTGGGATGGCTGAATTCTTACCAGGGGTTAATTATACCCGGTGCGGTAAATGCCACGTTTATTTTTATGATGCGGCAATTTTTTATTAATTTCCCCAAAGAGTTAGAAGAAGCTGCTGCACTGGATGGATTAAGTCGATGGGAAACTTTTCTGCAAATTGTTTTACCTTTGGCTAAACCTGCTTTGGCAGCGCAAACCATATTTATTTTTATGGGTGCGTGGAACAATTTTTTAATGCCATTGTTGATATTGTCCGATCCGGAAATGTTTACTTTACCTTTGGGGTTGAATGCTTTTAAAGGACAATACATTAGTTATTGGAATTACATTATGGCAGCATCGATGGTGTTTACTTTGCCTGCATTAGCAATTTATGCCTTTTTCAATCGTTATTTTATCCAAGGTGTCACGTTTACTGGCAGTAAATAATACCCTTTGTTAATTGTGAATTGGATTCCCCACAGAATAGCCAAGTGAAGCGGGTAGAAAAGGTAAAACCACTTTGTTTTTAAACCCGGTTCACCTTTCCATTGTAGAAGAACTAAAGGAGCAAGTACGGCAAAAAACTGATAACTTTGTTCTAAAGATTCAATAGCTAAGGGTATTACGCAAATCAGATTAAATACAATCCAAGCTATCCACCAACGAACGCTTTTAGCTTCAAATTTAGATAAGAAAACTATTAAGAATACTCCATAAGCGCCTGATTCGGCGTTAATTAATTGGGCTATTCCTGCAAACAATAATGCAAATGCTACCTTTAGGTCGGTTATTTTATCTAATCTGATGGCTAGCAAACCGAGAGCTAATGCTGCTAAAATATTGGGACGCCAAAGATCGAATAATAAATAGTAAAGTGGTTGGCTGATAATTCCCAAACCAATTAGCCTAGCTACATACATATTAAAATTTTTAGTATGCTTTTCTCCTTCCCCAATTAGCCAAGCAAAAAGAGGAAAACTCAATCTCCCGATGATTCTGAATATTAATAATTTTGGGAAAAATACATATCCTATATGGTCTATTACCATTGAGATAGCGGCTAAAAGTTTAATGTGAAAGCTTGTCAGCATTAGAGATAGGGGATTATTAGTTGGATAAACTTATTAAGCCAATCTCTTAATTTATCATATTTTGCAATCAATAAACACAAATGAACACAGTTAATAAACATCTGCGTTCATCTGTGTTCATCTGTAGACATCTGCGGTAAAAAAACTACTCCTCGTCCGCATCGTGAGCAAATCGACGGAACAAGTAATCTAACGCATAGTTCCGCAAATTGTAGTATTCCGGATCTTCCATGATTTGGGCTCGATCGCGCGGACGAGGGAAAGGAATTTGCATGACTTCCCCAATGTTAGCAGCAGGGCCATTGGTCATCATCACTAATCGATCGGCTAAAAACAAAGCTTCATCAATATCGTGAGTGATCATCAACACTGTGCAGCGATTATCCGTCCAAATTTTCAGCAATTCTTCTTGTAATTCTTCTTTGGTAATCGCATCCAAAGCACCGAAAGGTTCGTCTAAAATCAACACTTTTGGACGAATTGACAACGCACGGGCGATCGAAACCCGTTGTTTCATACCGCCGGAAATTTGGGTGGGTTTTTTCTCCATTGCTTCCGTTAGTCCCACCATTGCCAAATTTTCTCTGGCGATCGCTCTTTTTTCCGGTTCCGATTTCTCAGGAAAAACGGAATCGATCGCTAAATAAACATTCTCAAATACCGTTAACCAAGGTAGCAAAGCATAGTTTTGGAATACCACCATCCGATCGGGCCCTGGTTCGCCGATCGGTTGCCCTTCCAATAACACCTTGCCACTACTCGGTGTAGCGAAACCGGAAACCATGTTCAACAGAGTTGATTTACCGCAACCAGAGTGACCGATCACGCAGATAAATTCACCTTCATAAACAGTGAGATTGACATCTTTTAGTACAGTGTATGGCCCTTGGGGGGTGGGGTATACTTTGGCAACTTTGTCAATCACTACATATGGTTCGCGGTATTTCGAGGATGTAGATAACTTTCGGTTTTTGTCGGTAGAAGAGATAGTTTTAGATTGCATATTCGTTGTTGGTTATTGGTGATTGGTTATTAGTCATTAGTCATTGGGAAGAAACAAATGACCAATGACCAATGACAAATGACGAATTACTAATTAAGCAGCTTTGATTCTTCGGGAGTCGATCGCGATTTCCGCCATCGTGAAATCACGTTTAATTTCCAAACTGTTGAGATAAGAAATCGGGTCTTCAGCATTAAAAGTGCTGCCATCAAATAGCTGAATCGTACCACGATTGTATTTCATATCTAAAACGCCGAGTTCTCGCGCCGCCGTACTGAAGACGCCTACCCGGACAACTCTTTCTAAAATTTCCAACCAATTTCTGGGGAAGGGAACATCACCCCAACGCGCCATTTGTGCCATTTGCCACAAATGTTCGGTGCGGCTGGGGCGGTTTGCGCCATCGCCAAAGAAGATGTGATGGGCGTATTCCCGCATTGGCTGATCTAAACTACAGCTAGAAGGGTCGGGATCTCCCAATTGAATGTAAGTGGGATTGGTACTGACATATTCCCGTCCTGCCAAAATCTGACGCACTTCGTACTGATTGTTGGGATCGGCGCAATATTGGCAAGCTTCTAATAAAGCTTTAACTAAAGCGATGTGGGTATTAGGATAAGCAGCAGCCCAGTCTTCTCGAACGCCGAGAACTTTGCCTGGGTGTCCCTGCCAAATTTCTAAGTCAGTTGCAATGGTAAAACCAACTCCTTCCATTGCAGCGCGGTAATTCCAAGGTTCGCCGACGCAGAAACCATCGATACTTCCCGCTTGCAAATCCACTACCATCTGTGCAGGGGGGATGTTTTGCAAGTTAACATCGCGATCGGGATCGATGCCACCGGCTGCTAACCAGTATCGCAACAGCATATTGTGCATGGAAGAGGGATGTACGATACCCATTCTGTGCTGTTGTTCGGGAGATTTCAGCAGCATTTTTTTGAAATCTGCTAAAGTGTAAATCCCTTGGTCGTAGAAGCGTTTACACAGAGTAATGGCGTTCCCGTTGCGCGTCATGGTGAGGGCGCTAACCATTGGTAGGGGTTGGTTATCGCGATCGTGTCCGCCTAAAGTTAACCAAATGGGCATTCCCGATGGCATTTGCGCTGCATCTAAATATCCTCCTACCATGCCATCGACGATACCGCGCCAACTGGTTTCCCGCACTAAGGTAACTTCATCTAAACCATGTTTTTTGAAGAAGTCTTTTTCTTTGGCAACTGCAAGTGGCGCACAAGCAGTGAGGGGAACGAACCCGATTTCTAGATTAACTTTTTCTAGGCCGTGACGGGCGATCGCACCAGTTTTTCTCGCCCGAATTTTTTTGATCCGTTTCTGCTGATTGAGGAAGTAAATCATCTCGCTTCGCAAAACGTAGTAGTTAGGATGACTGACTACTTCCATCCGCTTGCGAGGAC
>CAZJJR010000424.1:0-3532 GCA_964546365.1 uncultured bacterium
TTCCGATCGACGATCGCGTACCAAACTTGACCGATCGGCTTTTCGATAAATTTTTTGTCCCGTTGTTCGGGAAAACGATAAAAGAATTCCGCATCCGCTAGATCGTACAAAGCACGACTGCTGAGATATCGTTTGTTTACTTCTGCTTTCCAACGACTGAGATCGCCATCGCCATAACTTCCCAAACGACGACGAGTTTCAGCACTTAAAAAGGCTAATTTGTCAAGCCACTGACGCCCGATTTCATCCCACTGTTTGCGTAATTGTTCGTCTTTCGGATCGCTGCTGAGAGAGCGATTTTTTAAACTGGGATTTCTCTGCCAAAATAATTCGTTGACCAAGCTAGCGTAAAAATTGTAATCAATTCCCAGAGATTCTCTTTTATCCTTTAAAGCTTGTTTGCGATCGCGTTCTTCCTTGGAAAATTGGGGCGCGGGTGGCGGTTCGGGATTTTGCGTACCGGGTTCTTCCGTTGGTTGAGGAGTTGGTTTTCGATTCGATGATTTGCCGATAATTTGATTGCCGAATACCCAGCCAACTCCCCCAGCTAGTAAAACTAACACGGAGATCAGGGCTACTTTACCCAAGAAATTATTTGAATGGGAATTCGATCGAATATTCGGTTGATTACTACTAGCAGCTGGAGTTGTGGCAGGGGTATGATGCGATCGACTTCCTCCGGGAGACACTGCTAAAGTAGCGTGGGCAGTAGTCGGAGATGCGGGAGTGGGAATCACCGGCGGTTGCGTTGGCGACGGGGGAGAACTCGGCGGTTGCGTTGGCGCGATATTATTTGCGATCGGTGGAGTCAAAGCTTGAATCACTTCGCGGGCCGATTGATAGCGATCGCCCGGTCGATAAGCCAACATTTTATCTAACACCTGACTCAAAGTTAAACTCAAACTAACTTCGCGCCGCCAATTCCAAATCATGTTATGGGGATCGATTAATTGTTGCGGTTCCTTCCCAGTCAACAACACCAACACCGTCGCCGCCAAAGCATACAAATCGCTGTGAGGATAAGCCACCCCTACCTGCATTTGTTCGTTCGGCGCATATCCGATTTTCCCCAAACGAGTTGCCAAAGAAGGATGCGGATCGCCACTGGCTTGAGTAAACTGAGATTCCGCATTTGCCGACACTTGCTTCACGCCGCCAAAGTCGATCAGTACGGGTAAGTAATCCGCATTTCGCAAAATAATGTTATCCGGCGAGATATCCCGGTGAACTACTCCCAACGAGTGGATGTACTCCAAAACCGGCAGAAGTTGCAGCATCAACTGAGTAACTTCTACCTCATTAAATCGCTGCCCTTGGCGTTTGCGCGTTTCCAGCAAAGCCCGATAAGTTTGCCCTTCTACGTAATCTTGGACTAATAATAGATAGCCTTGGTCTTCCTGCTTTACCCGCAATAATTCGCGAAACCGGGGGATTTGAGGATGTTGCAGCTTGTAGAGAACGCCTGCTTCCCTCTCAAACAGTTCTGCGGCTTTTTGCATGGCGTAAGTACCTTGCACTTGCGGGGCAAATTCTTTCAAAACGCAGAGCTCCCGAAAGCGGTTGGTATCTTCCGACAAATAAGTGCGCCCGAAACCACCATGTCCGAGTTGCTGCAAAATATGATAGCGATCGCCCAGTACCGCCCCTGGATAAATACCTTTACCCGCATTGCCAACCGATCGGTCTAGCTTCTCGCCACACTGTTGACAATACACGTTACTGGCAGCGTTTTCGTGTCCCTTACTGCAAAATACAGGCGTCATACAAATTCGGAATTGGGGATTGATATTCTACAGCTATCCGTTCCAGATTAACTCACTCAGGTTATAGTGTAATTCTCCTTTGTTGCCAGTTTGCCAAATGGCTGGCGCGATCGGATTTGAGATGGTTGATTTAACTTCACCTGAAAATAGTCAGTTCCTAACACTACATCTTGTTCGGTCAACCTCTTCATCAGCAATTCACTGTGTTAGATCGTTTACGCAAATGTTTGGGACAGATGGGTAGGGGCGGGTTTAGCCCAAAAGTTCGTATTTTCATTATTCAGATTTAAATTAAAACCCACCCATCCCTACGCGATCGCTACTACCAACATAGATTTTAATCTTTTCCCTTACTTAAGATAGGTTAAGTAATCAAAGCCGATCGCTATTTATTAAATTAAGCAACGTATCTCCTTGGTTAGCTGCCAATGAAACCTTTATTACCCGATTTATAATTTCCCGAATTAATTAAAATTTCCCCATGCCTCTGCGAGAAAAGTTATCAGTAACTACTGCGGTTTCGGCTTTAATTTTGCTTGCCAATATCCCCAAAGCTGAAGCTGCTTCTTTTTATTCCGTGACCGAGTTACCCTTCCAACCTTCCGATCTCAATAATATCGGTCAAATAGTCGGCGAACATTATTTATGGCATCAGGGCAATCTCACCGATTTACGAAATCTTCCAGGTACTACCACCGATCTGTTACAAGCTAAAGCCATTAATAATTACGGCGTTATCGTTGGCACTTTATATTTTGAATCTTATAAAGAACAAGCTTTTAGATCCGACGGAACTAGCATCGCAGAAATTAAACCACCTTCTCCAGATTTTTGTGGTGGAGGTGATACTTGTTCTAATTTATTAGCTGGCGATATTAACGATCGAGAACAAACCCTTTTAATCGGACTCAGACCTCCTACTACTTTTCGATATGGTGCTTACGGCTTGATTCAAGATAAAGATCGTAATTTTACCCGATTTTTATCCGGTCGCTATATTCATAATTTAGCGATCGATAATTTAGGTCGCGCGATCGCAAATATTGCAGGTGCCGGCGCACGACAAACCTTTTTATCCCACGGGGAAAATCAAACTCAACTTTTTCCTTCTGAGGCTAATACTGCCTATCCCTTCTACGTACCAGCTACCGCATTAGACATCAACGATCGAAGTCAAGTAGTAGGGTCTGGTGCGATAGTTTCCGACCTCACAAAATTGTTTTCCTCCCCTACTCGCGCTATCTTATGGAACAACCCAGAAAACAATCCTGTCGGTAATGACTTAGGCAGTTTAGGTGGCAACCCTCAAAATACCGGTTTCATAGAAAGCGAAGCTAATAGCATCAATAATCTAACTCAGATCGTTGGTTATTCTTATACTACCACTAATTTAAAGCACGCCTTTTTATGGGAAAAAAATACCATGTTCGATCTCAATAATCTAATCGCCCATAATTTGGGATGGGAACTCACTTCAGCATTAAAAATTAACGATCGAGGACAAATAATTGGCTACGGTTATCTTAACGGACAACAACGTGGTTTTCTTTTAAATCCGCAAGCAGCACCGATCCCCGAATCTACTTCTGGCTTAAGTTTATTGAGTTTGGCGACTTTGAGTATCATGATGTTACCTAAATCTTCACAAAACCGCCAAAAAAATAGGTAATAACGTAAGTTGCTAGTTATAAGGTTTGGGATGGTAGTGGGTCGTAGGTCAAATCAATTCAAAATTCAAAATTATTAATTCAAAATTACAATCAGTGGGG
>CAZJJR010000425.1:0-3530 GCA_964546365.1 uncultured bacterium
TTAAATTTTGTAAAAACAAGTGTAGCATAATTTGCACTTTCTGTTTATGTCGAAAGTAGCGCCACCATTGCATTTGATGTATAGCTATACTATTTTGATAATTGAGCGTATTTTCTACTTGAACCAATTTATCTTTAACTTTATAATAAAACTGCATTTCTCGATCGAAATCGCCCGCCTTATAAGCTAAATTAGCATCATCAGCTAATTGATATGCTTCGCCGATCAATTTACCTGCGGTTGCCGACTGTTGCTGACTATAGCCAAGTTTTAGATAAATATTAGCGGCTGCGGTTGCTAATTCTGTAAACTCTTCTGCATCGTGCAACCAATATATTTGTGCTTGTAGTTCCCCCAGTATAATAGCTAAATTTTTATTCATGGTTTCCTCTCAGAACGAATAACTAGATTTACTCACATCTGACACCAGGTTCATCACCTTAATTTTTCAGGTTCATCACCTTAATTTTTGGAAAATGTCCTTACCTGAAAGCCTATATTTTTTCTTCGCGCAGATCTTGCATCAGGCATATCACCTTAGTTTTTGGCAAATAGCTAAACTGGAAAACCTATATTTTTCATGAAGAAACCCGGTTTATTAGGTTTTGGTCAGCAAATTTCCGATCGTTCGCAAGCACCGATACTTACCCAACTACTAGAACCATCTGCCCAATGTTCCTTTTTCCAAATTGGTGCGTTATGTTTTAAGGTATCGATCGCATATCGGCACGCCTCAAATGCTTCTGCTCGGTGAGGACAACCTACCGCTACCAAAACGCTGATTTTACCAATTTCCAAACGTCCTACTCGATGGTGAATGACTACGCTATTCACATCTTGCCACTGCTGGCGAATATTGGCTGCAATTTGCTGAAATACGTGTAAAGCCATCGGTTCGTAAGCTTGATATTCTAATGCAACGACGGGTTTGCCATCAGTGCGATCGCGAACCATTCCACTCATGATCACTACAGCACCGTTACCCGCATCATCTGCTAGAGAGTAGACTTCCTCCAATGATAAAGGAGCAAAAGTAATGGCAAAATTATCTTTCGGGTGGACTTGAGCGGTAAAATTTAAGGGAAGTGCGATCGTCGTATTCATCACTTTTAAATCCTGTGGGTTAACAAAATATATCGGCTCGTAATTGCCAGGAAACAGAGATATTGGATTTTAACTCAAAGCTGTTCTTAATCTTTGTTCCAAATTTGACAAGTCTACCCCAAGAGTTTCTAATACTCTCGCTGCTAAACCTTCTTTTTCCCTGATAATTCCTAATAACAAATGTTCAGTTGCAATATAATTATGACCTAATTGTTGCGCTTCTTCTAAAGCAAGTTCTAAAACGTGCTTTCCTTTCTTAGTAAAGGGAATTTGTGCGGGAGTAAAACCTCTACCTCGACCGATAATTTTTTCTACTTCTTTTTGAGTATTTTCAAAATTTACTCCGGCAGAATTGAGAAACTGCCATGCTATACCGCTACCTTCTCCCAGCAATCCCAGCAAAATTTGCTCCGTACCAATATACTGATGACCCAAGCGCCGTGATTCTCTTTCTGCCAGATGAATTGCGGTCATTGCTTTTTGCGTCCATTTTTGAAAGAAATTGGCTGGAATTCCTCGCTCGGATGAGGAAGGAAAGAGTTTTTCCATCACCCATGCAAAAAAGTTTTGAAACATATATTTTTCCTCCGTTATCTCGCTTTTAATTGGTTGTGTAACTGGATGAGCGATCGCACAACCGTTATAGAGGAAAAAAAGCAATTCCTCTACTGTTTTGGGATTAGCTGAATACCAAAAGAATTGTTTCTCTTTTCGAGAATCAACTAATCCTTCAATCCGCAATTTTTCTAAATGGTGTGAAAGTGTCGAGTTTGGTATCGACAATTTGGCCTGAATTTCGCTGACGGTCATTCCTTCTGGATAAGCAGCAAACAGCAGCCGCATGATTTCCAGACGAGGTTGGGACCCCAATGCAGCAAAGATATCTGCATATCGAGCCGGATCTTGATTAGTCATATTTCTAGAATAATCGAAATACCAAAAATGTCAACTTCCTCTCTTCTCTCTTCTCTCTTCCCTAGCCCCTAAACCTTGCCTCCCCCAATCAAGTAAAGCAAAGCCATCCGCACGGCAACACCACTGGTGACCTGCTGAGAAATTAAGCTAAACTGGGGGTCATCCATCAAGTCAGAGCTAATTTCCACGCCGCGATTGACTGGCCCTGGATGGAGTACTTTCACATTTGGTTTACACAGAGTAATGCGATCGCGCGTAATCCCATATCGTTGATGGTATTCTCGCAAACTAGGCAGTAAATGCTGGGTCATCCGTTCCTTTTGCAGGCGGAGAGTCATCACGTAGTCAGCATCTCGCAAAGCAGGTTCCACATCCCAATGCAGAAATAGTTTTCCCGGTCTATCTTTACCATAGTCAGCAAATAGCTGCGGCAGTAAAGTGGGTGGCCCAGCCAAATGCAATTCCGCCCCGCTAGCAGTTAAACTCCAGATATTAGAGCGGGCGACCCGCGAATGCAAGATATCGCCAATCAGAGCAATTTTTTTTCCTTTTAAAAGTTCCAGTCTGGGATGGTCTGGGTCGTCCAGAGAACAAATAGTAAACAAATCCAACAATGCTTGGGAAGGATGTTCGTGTTGACCGTCACCCGCATTGAGGACGCTGACCTGGGATTGTAGCCGATCCATTTCGGTTGCGATCGCTTGCGGTACACCAGCTTCCTTATGGCGAATCACCATAATATTTGTTCCCATCGCCAGATACGTAATGGCCGTATCTAAGATAGTCTCTCCTTTAGTCAGAGAAGAGCTTCCTGGTGCAAAGCTGAGGGTATCGGCTGAAAGCCTTTTGGCTGCAAGCTCAAAACTATTGCGAGTCCGGGTAGAGGGTTCAAAAAATAACGTAGCTACCACCTGTCCTTGTAAGGTCGGTACTTTTTTCACCCGTCGGGACAACACTTCCCGAAAACTAGCGGCAGTTTGCAGCACTGTATCGTACTCGGATGGAAGAAAATCAGCTAACGAAATAACGTGGCGGCGCGTCCAAGTCGTAGTAGACATCCCGGTAATAGTGACCAATCAGTTTTATTTTTATATCCAACTTTTAATATTACCCATTTAAAGGGCATATTAAAGAAAGAAGCGATCGCTCTTAAAGGAGAACAAAAGGAAAAAAGTGCCTTCAGTATCGGCTTTTAAGTCATTCACTCTAGAACCCGCTCCCTACTTAACTGATAAAATATTTATCTTTTATGTTACGGTTGCTTTTTTTTTGTTACGATTTTTTTGTGCCTTTCAATTACTATCAATCAATTATTGTTCTAATACTCGATTAAGTTTTGATATGCAATAAATTTACGATGAATTCAGAAATTTTCTAATGATTTTCGTCAAATTTAAGATATGATATGATACATTTTATTCTGTCTACTTTGAAATTCGAATTTGTTTCACCTTTCAGTTAACCCTTGTCCGACTTCGTGGTTTTTTGCCATGAAACAGACACGAGCGATT
>CAZJJR010000426.1:0-3172 GCA_964546365.1 uncultured bacterium
GGGTCACATCCGCCGTTTCCATCGCCACATCCGTTCCAGTGCCAATCGCCATCCCGACATCCGCCTGTGCCAGCGCAGGTGCATCATTAATGCCATCGCCGACAAAAGCAACCGTTTTCCCTTCTTCCCGCAGTTGTTCCACTACAGCGACTTTTTGTTCGGGGAAAGCTTCGGCGTGAGTATTGCTTTGTGCGATTCCTAACTCTTTTGCAACTCCACTGGCGATGCGTTTATTATCTCCCGTGAGCAGGTGAATCTCCATTTTTTGAGTAGAACGGAGAATTTGAATTACCTCTGCACTTTCCGCACGTAACGGATCGCGGTAAGCAAGTATACCTTGCAATTCGCCGTTACTAGCGACGTAGATAATCGAGCAACCTTCTGCTTGCAAGTATTCGTGTTTTTCTTGCAGTGCATCGAGGTTAATTCCGGCTTGGCGCAAAAAGCGATCGCTCCCCACCAAAACTAATTCTCCCTCGATTTGGGCACGCACTCCCAAACCGATTTCATATTCCCATTTGCCACGAGGTAATATTTTGGCTCCCTTTTCTTGCGCGTAGCGTACCACTGCTTCTGCAACTGGGTGAGTCAGCCGTTGTTCTGCGGCGGCTGCCAATTCCAATATCCGCAAAGATGACGCGGAATTACTAACAGTTTCCACGCTGACAATAGCGGGATATCCGGAAGTGAGAGTACCCGTTTTATCGAATACTACTGCATCCACTGCCGCTAATTTTTCTAACGCTCGTCCGCTGCGAATTAAAATGCCGCGCCGTGCTGCATAAGTCAGCGCTGCCAACACGGTTGTCGGTACGGAAACGCGAATTCCCGTCGCTAAATCGAGTGTTAAAATTGCCGCTGCTCTGCCTACGTTTCTAGTGGCAGCAAACACGATTCCCGACAAAAGTAAGGTGGGAATTACCGCCGCATCCGCTACTTTTGCTGCGTAATTTTCAATGCGGGTATCGTGTACTGGTGCATCTTGCATCACTTTAATAATCTGTCCGGCGCGAGTATCCACACCGACTTTTTCCGCCAGAATATAAAGTCTGCCTTCCCTCACTAAAGTAGATGCAAAAACGGTTTGTCCTTTCTTTCGCATCACCGGCATTGCTTCACCAGTGAGCTTTTGTTCGTCAACTAGTGCTTTGCCGCGAATAATTTGACCATCTACGGGAATTTGTTCTCCTGGATAAACAATTACCGTATCTCCCGGTAACACTTCTTGCACGGGAATTTCTAGTTTTTCGCCGTTTCGTTCTACCCAAACTAATTGTTTTAAACAATCTAACAAATCGAGAGTTTGTTGTTGAGAAGAACGAGCGGTTTGTTCCCGAATTGTTTCGCCAATTTGAATCAGCAACAGCATCAGAGCAGGATTGATAAATTGTCCTTGTAAAGTCGTGATGCTAATTGCCATCAAGTCCAGGAAATCGATGTTCAGTCGATGCTCTACCAGGATGCTGTACAGAGTTCGCTGTAAAACTGGTAAGGTGGAAATTGCGATTGTTCCCCCCACCACTAACGGCGGAATTGGTAACCCCAATGGCCCAGCCAATAAAGATAAAGCCGTACTGATGGCAGGCAATGTTAAGTTAAGCCAAGGGTTAGATTCCGATTCGGCTGATTCCTCAATTGATGCTGCTTTTAAATTGGGTAGCAGGATGATATTACTAGCAGATTGAATCAAATTAATTAGATGCTCTCGCATCTCGTCATCTGCTACCAATTCAGTATCGTAACTAATCGCTATTGAGGAAGCCGCAGTATTCACCCGCACGTTAGTTACTCTCGAATCGGACTCTGCTAAAACTGTCAGCCTGTACAGATATTCCGAATCGCTAGCGATGCGGGGAATCTGAAACCTAATTCTGCCAGAAATTTGATGAACTATCCGATAAGATACTTCCGTTTCTGACACAGATTGGCAATTTTCCTCGGCTGGATTATCCGGCGCTTGTTTTGCTGACTGAGTGAAGGAAAGTAAGGCAGAATTACCATCCAATTGCTTGATCAATTCTCTGGTAGCGATTTCTGCGATCGTATAAACTGGAAACGCCATCCACCCTTGGATTCCCAATCCGGTCGTCACCGCTATTCCTGCTACTAATGGTATAATTTCGGCAGGTTTTAAATTTGCTTCGAGCGACTTAGTTATTGACAGTGGTTCAGTTTTTTTACTCGCCTCAGATACTCCATATTCCCGGAGTATTTCTAACATCTGCGGCAATGTAATAATGCTTTCGTCAAAGGTAACGACCAAACTCTTTGTTGATGGGTTAGTTCGGACTTCGCTTATACCATTTTGCAGCCGCAGCTTTTGCGCCAGAGTGTCCAAGGTGGATACCAGTGTACTGTCGGGAGTGCGAAGACGCACCCGTCCAGAAGAAGCATGAACAACTTGAAGATCGCTCCCCAAGTGTTGTACACCGATTTCAGTCATTCTTTCTTTTCGATCCGGTTAGTTGGTATGTTTAAGTAATTGACCTTTCCTTTTTTTAGGTTCACCAGAACCTAAAATTAATAAATCCCTCTTACGAGAGACACAAAAGCAAGGTAGTTATTTACGATTATTTCCTCCTATTTTCAAGCAATAAATGCTTATTTTTCTGGTAACTTATCCTGGGTGTAATGCAGCTTAATAAAACTATCAAAAGCATAGTAAGCTAAAGCATACCAAGGAGCCGCTTCAATTTGCCAGCCATTACGCGCCGCTTGTCTGATTGCCAACAGCGCGAATCCGATCGGGATCAGCAAGCGCAAATCGACTATACCATTAGTAATATTTCCTACCCGCTGATTGAGATCGTAAACAGCGCTGGTAAAATCTTCTGCTACTGCCGATTTACCATCCATAGATGGCATTTCAGTACCCGTGATGCTGGCAAGAATGATGCCTAAATCTTGCAGAGTAGCCAAGATATTTTCACGGGTGCCGTTTTCATCCGAATGGTGAATTACTATGCTGCCCGTTTGCTCGTTAATACGCACGTCATGCACGTCAGTTCGTGACTTCAAAGCGTTGGCAATTCGCAACATTTCGTCAGGCTTACGGCGTTTGTGAGATACTCTTAAGCGAGTTCTACTGGGAGTGCTACTAACTACGTGCGTATGTTTTGGTGTCGGCATGATCCAAAGCTGGGCAAACTATCACTTACACTTGGTTTATTCG
>CAZJJR010000426.1:3208-3525 GCA_964546365.1 uncultured bacterium
TTTGCTTGTTTTTGTTCGTCAGCTAATTCAGCTTTCGCTTCCGCTATCATGTCCTCAAAAACTTCTGATGCTTCTGCTAATGCTTCCTTACCTTTTTCATAGAGGGAAAGCCCTTCTTTGATGGCAGCTTTTGCTAAAGGTTTACCAATCTGTGCCAAAACGGGTATTAGTACGGGTGCTAGTACTGCTGCTCCCAGACCCACTGCTAAACCAGGTGTTCCAACATCTTTAAATCCTTACCAGCAAATGCGCACGGTTGTTACCAATTCTCCCGATTACCTTATGAAAGAGGATGATTTCGGCAATGATTATGCGGT
>CAZJJR010000427.1:0-3493 GCA_964546365.1 uncultured bacterium
ATCAACTTGTTTGCGATCGACTGTAATTCCTTTTTCTGTAGACTGTGCTGCTTCTGTAATGACTTCTTTCGCCTCAAAATGAACGTTCCACGGTACGGTGACAATTACCAACAACCACTCAAAAATCGCCACCGCAACTACCCAGTCTAAAAAGCTACCAGTTGGTACGTGTAACCATTGCAGGATACCAAACACTAGCAATACTAAAAATACTGCTCCTAAATTAACGCTGATAAAGGTGTAATACATTCTCGTTACCTCTAAGGCGAACGCACATATCTATCCTGGCGATGCGTTAGGAATAACATTGACCGGTTTGTGATACTTCTGTGAGTTTCACATAGTATGCCAGAAAATACCAGGAAAAGTATCCCAGTGGGGTACTGTCACAGTGCCACTTGATTGATGAGAATATCAAGTATAAACAACTGTCTACTTATCAAAATCCATGAACGCGCAGCAATCACAAGGAAACTCTTTTTTTCATTGCTTAGGTGGGAGAAAACAATTTAACGGTTATGTGGCGACTTTACTATTAACAGTAATGTGTCCTTTACTAAAAGCATCTTTTACTGAATATTCTTTTGGAATTCTCGGTGCGCTTGGACTGACAAGTGGGTTGATCGCTTTAGAAGATAGAGATAAAAATGCCAGAAAAATGGAAATTACTACTGGTAGTTTTTCAATTGGGAATAGTGCTGGCAAAAATATGCTTCCTAATGAAGGGACTGGGTTAAGAATTAGCGAAGAAACGGGAGCAATTGCAATGGCGGGGAATAAGTAGCTTGGAAGTGCGATCGCATCTAAAATTCTAGACGTAAAAAATTAACGCTCATTATTTATTTTACTTGATAAGGAGCGTTTTTATTTAGCAGATTTACAGAGCCTTCTAGGTGAAAGAGCCACTCTCCAAACCCGATTTATTCAAGAAATCGGGTTTCTATCCTGCATTTGACGCAAGTAGAATCTACTGTAAATTTAGCGTGCGTGAAATAGACCTGCTTTTTCAGCGGGATTGTGGAAAAATTGACCGTATTTGTAACTAACAGCTTAGATTATTTATAAATCGAACCATTCGGCATGGTAGCGCCTTTAAGGTTGGCATTTCTAAGATTCGCTCCATTTAATTTAGCGCCCTGCAAGTTAGCACCCCTGAGATTTGCACCTCTTAGATAAGCTCCTTTGAGGTTGGCATTTCTGAGATTTGCTCCTCTCAAATCAGCACTTTCTAAGTAAGAATCTCTGAGATCGACGCCTTCTAAGTAAGCACCTAATAAGTTTGCACCTCGCAGTTTAGCACCTTGTAAAGTTGCATCTTCAAGTTCTGAATTTGCTAAGTTTACGCCTGTCAAATCAGTATCGATAAGTTGGGCATTGCCAAGATTTGCGCCGCCTAAAAACGCTCCTGTTAAAGAGGCACCCCGGAGATTAGCATTCCTTAAATCTGCATTGCCTAAATAAGCTCCCGTCATGAAACTGTATGCTAAATTAGCGCCTTTTAAGTTAGCATTTTTGAGATTGACATAATTTTCTAACTTCGCGCCCCAGAGATTAGCTTCACTTAAATCTGCGCCTTCTAAAAGGCTATAATTCAAGTTCGCATAACCTAGATTTGCACCGCTTAATTTAGCATTTTTGAAATTGGTGTCTGATAGGTACGCACCCCGCAAGTCTGCACGTTTTAAATTGGCATTTTCTAGGTTGGCATTTGCTAGTTGAATGCCTGATAAATTACACTCAGCACATTGACGAGTTTTGAGTAAAACATCTTTCATGGGAAGGAATTCTTGGGGTGCATTTCTAGATACTCTATTTTTGCTTGCGAGTATACCTACCATTGTTTTAAGTGTAATATTTTCTATTGCTAATTGCAGAAACATGGCGATCGTTACAATAAGTACACCTGTACCTATGGCGACTTTACTTCCTTTCGTGACGGGATGTTTGGTAATAGCAACTATCTTCTCTTTTGGGTCAGATTTTTTAATGGCACCAATCGAGTGAATTGCGGCTAAAGCATAGGCAGCATTAGGGAAGCGTTCTTTTAAGTTAGGTGCTACCATCCTGTTTAACCAATGAATGAAATCCGGGCTTAACTGTGGGAGCAAATGCTTGAAGTTGATGCGATAATTTTCATCAATTAAGTTGCCGATTTCGGTAGATTTTGTTTTGGTCAACAAACAAATTAAGGTTGCGCCTAAACTATATAGATCGGAAGCTTCTGTTAGTTGGCGATTTAATAACTGCTCTGGAGGCATAAAACCCAAAGTGCCTTTGACTACGCTGCTGACTGCAATTTCTCCTCCTCCGCTGCGAGCAAATCCAAAGTCAACTAGGTATACTTTGAGTTTAGCTTGACAGTCAACTAAGATATTTTCTGGTTTAATATCTCGATGAATGACAGGAGGATTTTGCTTTTGCAGATAAGCTAAAACTTCTAAAACAGCTATGGCGATTTGCTTGATTTCTTCTAACTTGAATAGTTGTGGTTGAGCTAGAGAAGGAGCTTGTTTGTATTCTTGTACTAAGCAAAAACCTGTTGTAGTTTGGAAGGAATCGATGTAACGGGGAATGCTGGGGTGATTGAGATTACGCAACAGTTGAATTTCTCGTTCTACATTATCGTAGTGCGACCAATTACTACCTAATTGGGCAAACTGAAATTGCTTAATTACTACTGGTAATTGAGTATTTATACTGCTTGCCAAGTAAGTAACTCGACCGCAGGCGCGATTGTGACCTAGTTCTCGTTCAATTTGATAGCCGTGCTGGGAGAAATCTGGGAAGTTTGCAATCATAGTATTGTTGAGGAGCAGGAGGAGCAGGTATAATTATAATTACGATCTTTCCCAGAAAACTCGCACAAACGATCGCGTTTAGCTAAAAATTTAATTAATCTCAAACTAATGCGATCGCATTATTACGTAAATTTGGCCAAAATATTGGTTTAAATGTAGCAATTTTAACGGTACGTAGAAACCCGGTTTCTTGAAGAAACCGGGTTTCTGAGGTTTAAAAACAGTGTTCTTTTTCCAAATGCTCCAACGCGAGAACGATCGCGATCGAAAACCCCAGTAAGAATACTGGGGTTAATGATTTTGATAATTGCCATTGCTTTTAGTTCGGCAAATTGTTGCTGGCATAAGCATCCAAGCTGTAGGCAGGAACCCGCTTGCTGTAGTCTATCTCGGTGCCGGTAATTCCGTAAGCCAGCTTTTCAAAAGATTTAGAACGCCAATTACGTTCGTGGATTGGCTTGGTCTGTTCTCCTCGGAAGTAAGCTTGAGTACCGATTACCGCAGCAGCAGCCCAGCCAACCACTAACAGTGCAATTACGATCGCCATTTTTGTTTCTCCTGTTTGAGTTCTTCTGTAAATAAATATAACATATTGTTAAGTTTAGTTAACTGTGACTTGACTCATACTGTTATGTGATGTAAATCAACAGTCAAGGCGATTAAGGCATTCTTAATTGCTGAAAGCCTTGATTCTT
>CAZJJR010000428.1:0-3456 GCA_964546365.1 uncultured bacterium
TAGTTTCGGTATGCCTTACCGGTACTTAAGTAAGTTTATCCAGTTGAGGGGATGCAAAGGAAGAGAGGAGAGAAGAATATAGTAGGACTTTCGCTTTTTCGGGAAAGAATAAGGTGATGAGGAGATGAAGGCGTAAGTCGGTGAGAGATTGAAAGAGCTATAAGCAGTAAAGTAGAGATAGAGAAGGTAATAGTGGAAAATTTAGCATTTAAAACCGATATTTCAAATTCAGACGACCTCTGGCAACAAGGTAATTTAGTAGAGGTGGCGATCGCAGATCTAACAGATGATGGTAACGGGGTGGGACGTTGGGGACAGCGAGTGGTGTTTGTCCCGGATACGGTACCTGGGGATCGCGCAAGAGTTCGGTTAGTGCGGGTGAAACCCCAATACGCTCACGGTAAACTACAGGAATTAGTCGAACCATCAGCCGATCGGATTCGTCCTAGCTGCATTGTGGCAGATAAGTGCGGCGGTTGTCAGTGGCAGCATATCGATTACGAGTATCAGTTGGAAGCGAAGCGAAATCAAGTGATGCAAGCTTTGCAACGGATTGGCGGGATCGAAAATCCCAATGTCGATCGCGTTTTAGCCAGCAATCCAGCTTTAGGATATCGCAACAAGGTAACTTATCCGTTGGGTATCTCCACTTCCGGACAAGTGCAGGCGGGTTATTACCAAAAAGGCAGCCATCAATTAATTAACTTAAATCAATGTCCGGTGCAAGATCCCCGCTTAAATCCCTTGCTGAAAGAAATCAAGCAAGATATTCAGGAAAGGGGTTGGCGGATATATGATGAAAAGCGGCATCAAGGGTTAGTGCGTCATTTGGGATTGCGAATCGGACGGCGCACTGGTGAAATTTTGTTAACGTTGGTGGTGACGGATTGGGATTTACCGGAAATTGAAGAGCAAGCTGAAGAATGGATGAAGCGCTATCCTGAATTGGTGGGAGTGTTTCTGAATCGGAATGGGGATCGCACCAATGCTATTTTCGGAGAAGAAACTCGCTGTATTGCGGGTAAACCTTATTTAGTAGAAGAGTTTGCTGGTTTGCAGTTCCAAATTAGCGCCGATACTTTTTTCCAAGTGAATACAGAAGTAGCAGAAACATTGTTGCAGGAGATTGCAAAACAGCTAAATCTGCAAGGGGATCGAGTGTTACTTGATGCTTATTGTGGCATTGGAACGATGAGTTTGCCTTTAGCGAAACAGGTAAAGCAAGTAATTGGTTTAGAAATACAACCAGAGGCGGTGAAACAAGCACAAGCAAACGCAAGACTCAACGGGATCGATAACGTGCGGTTTGAAGAAGGGGAAGTAGAAAAGTTGCTGCCTCAGTTAGATGTCAAACCGGATATCGTGTTACTCGATCCCCCGCGCAAGGGATGCGATCGTAGCGTCATCGATAGTTTACTGCATATTCGGCCCGATCGCATCGTCTACGTTAGTTGCAAACCCGCCACTCTCGCACGGGATCTCAAATTATTGTGTCATGAAGGCGGATATCAGTTAACGCGAGTGCAACCCGCTGATTTCTTTCCCCAGACAGCCCACGTTGAAGCAGCGGCTTTTTTAGTGCGATGATCGTTTTCAAGATGGGAAATCTTTACTTGATGTACTTGGTCAAGATTTCTCATCTTTTTAGAGATTAACCTATATTTTCTTGCTTTATGGCTCGTACTAATCTACTGGACACCCGCACCACTAGCTTTGGTGAATTATTTAGTAATGGAAAGATCTATAGAGTACCGCCTTTTCAAAGAGATTATTCTTGGAAAGAAGAGAATTGGGAAGACCTCTGGCAGGATATTTTAAACCTGCATAACAATATCAATTTCAGTCATTATATGGGAGCGATCGTACTCCAAAGCGATCGAACTGCTGATAAAGAAGTTATCATAATTGACGGTCAGCAACAATTAGCTACCCTTAGTATTATAGCGGTAGCTATTATTGAAAGAATTAAACGGCTGGTCGAGCAAGAAATCGAGCTTGATGCTAATAAAGAGCGGCAGGAAATTCTCAAACGTACTTATACTTCAGCGATACTCAGATAGATGAGATGGTTTATCGTCTCGGTAATCTAACAGCACTAGAAGACTTTTTAAATCGTGAAATCGGGCAAAAAAACTATTAAATTAAGCGAGAAAAGTATCAACATAGCGTTTATACTTTAACAAAAAAAATTCTCGCTCAAGAGTGGACACCAGATGCAATTGCTGCCCGTCATAACCAGTTGGCAAAACGCGCCGTTCACATTTGGAAATCTGATTTTGTTTAGAAGTGACATTTTCCCTATAACAATCTGTCATAACCGTAACCACAACTTCAACTAAAAAAAAACTAACATTTGAAGAGTACCTAGTTCACCCTAGTTGAGGAATTTACAATCAGCACAGTTTATGGCTTATGATAAAATATTATCTAGTACTTTTCCGGAATTAGAATTAACAGTTGACCGGATATTAACAGCCGGAAAGTAGGGAAATTTTTGGTGCGTTCGCCAAGCGTGACGTTAGCCATATCGCATTTTTAAATTATGATATTGCAAAAACTAGAAAAACTCCAACAAATATTTGCCGAAATGGACCGGGCGCTGATTGCCTATTCTGGCGGGATCGATAGCACGCTGGTGGCAAAAGTAGCTTATGATGTGTTATGCGATCGCGCTTTAGCAGTCACAGCCGAATCTCCATCCTTGTTACCAGAAGACTTAGAAGATGCCAAAATTCAAGCCGCAGAAATTGGTATTACCCATCAAATAGTTCAAACTCGCGAAATCGAAAATCCCAACTACAGTTCTAACCCAGTTAATCGCTGCTATTTCTGCAAAAGCGAATTGCACGACACCCTCAAACCATTAGCC
This sequence comes from uncultured bacterium, assembly GCA_964546365.1. Classification (GTDB taxonomy): domain Bacteria; phylum Cyanobacteriota; class Cyanobacteriia; order Cyanobacteriales; family Aerosakkonemataceae; genus DATNQN01. The sequence continues at coordinate 2,870 of CAZJJR010000428.1, forward strand.
CTCAGTTTGGGTTATCCTTACGTAGTAGATGGAGTCAACGCAGACGATTTAAAAGATTATCGTCCGGGAATACAAGCAGCCAAAGAACGAGGTGCTAGATCCCCATTAGCAGAAGTAGGAATAACCAAAGCAGAAGTGCGAGAAATTTCCCAACATTTAGGGTTACCTTGGTGGGATAAACCCGCTCAACCTTGCCTGAGTTCTCGCTTTCCTTACGGCGAAGAAATCACCATTACCAAATTACAAAGAGTTGGCAGATCCGAACTTTATTTGCGTAAATTAGGGTGGCGTAATTTACGAGTACGTTCCGAAGGAGATACTGCCAGAATAGAGTTACCTCCAGAACAAATTAAGGAATTTGTTTTAAACAGCGATTTACTGTCTTTAGTTGCTGCTTTTCAGGAATTTGGATTTATCTATGTGACCTTAGATTTAGAAGGATATCGCAGTGGCAAATTGAATCAGGTATTGCCATCAGAAATTCGTAATGCTCAGGTGGCTAGTCGTTAATACTTTGACTCTAGTTCCCAGGCTGAGCCTGGGAACTAGAATAAGAGGCTCCGGCCTCCTTTTCGGACTAAACTTAG
>CAZJJR010000429.1:0-3436 GCA_964546365.1 uncultured bacterium
ATTACTCATCATTAATTACAAATGACCAGAATTTCTCGCGAACGCGGTAAACCCAGACAACAGCGCAAACATACCCCAAAAGTCAATACAAAAGGACTTTATCAAAGAGCTTTGCGCGATTCTTTTCTCAAACTAAATCCGAAACAAACAATCAAAAATCCAGTCATGTTTCTGGTTTGGGTTGGCACTATCATTACCTTTTTACTAACTATCGATCCTGCCATATTCGGCCCTGTTCCCGGTCCTAATCAACGGTTATACAATGGCTTAATTACGATAATTTTGTTCTTTACAGTCTTATTTGCTAATTTTGCAGAAGCCGTAGCGGAAGGAAGAGGTAAAGCGCAAGCAGATGCTTTACGTTCTACCAAATCGGAAACAACTGCCAAAAAACTTTTGCCTGATGGTTCAATCCAAGAAATCAGTTCTACTTCCCTGCGTCAAGGGGATGTAATTAAAGTAGTTGCTGGCGATATTATTCCCGTTGATGGCGAAGTAATTGCTGGTGTTGCTTCGGTAGATGAATCGGCAATTACTGGCGAATCAGCACCAGTATTGAAAGAACCGGGTTCTGATGTTGCTAGTTCCGTTACGGGCGGTACGCGAATTATTTCCGATGAACTTACTTTGCGAGTAACTGCCGATCCTGGTAAGGGATTTTTAGATAGAATGATTGCTTTAGTAGAAGGTGCAGAACGCAGCAAAACGCCGAATGAAATTGCATTAACAGTATTACTGGCAGTTTTAACTCAGGTATTTTTAATTGTAGTTGCTACTCTACCGCCTTTTGGTAATTACGCTGGAACTTCGATTAGTATTGCCACATTAATTGCTCTGTTAGTCGCTTTAATTCCTACTACAATTGGCGGCTTACTCAATGCAATTGGTATTGCTGGTATGGATAGAGTTGCTCAATTTAATGTGATCGCCACTTCTGGACGAGCGGTGGAAGCTTGCGGAGATGTCAACACTTTAGTGTTAGATAAAACGGGAACAATTACGTTAGGAAATCGATTGGCAGAAGAATTTATTCCGGTGAATAATCACTCGATGCAAGAGATGGCAAAAGTAGCGCTTGCCGCGAGTGTTTTTGACGAAACACCGGAAGGAAAATCGATCGTGAGATTGGCAGAACAATTAGGCGCAAAAGTAGATTTTGACCGTAATTTAGCAGAAGGAATTGAATTTTCGGCTAAAACTCGCATGAGCGGTACGGATTTGCCTGATGGTACTGAAGTACGTAAGGGCGCGGTAGATGCGGTAAAAGGTTTTGTTCGTTCTCGTGGCGGACAAGTAGGTGTTGATTTAAATCAAGCTTACGAACGAGTTTCTCGCTTGGGAGGTACGCCTTTAGCAGTTTGTCAGGGAGGAGAACTTTACGGGGTAGTTTATCTTAAGGATATTATCAAACCGGGAATTCGCGATCGCTTTGACCAGTTGCGACGCATGGGCGTTCGGACTGTTATGTTAACTGGAGATAACCGAATTACTGCTTCTGTAATTGCAGAAGAAGCAGGAGTTGATGACTTCATTGCCGAAGCAACTCCCGAAGATAAAATTGCTGTCATTCAAAGGGAACAAAGCGAAGGCAAATTAGTAGCAATGACTGGCGATGGTACGAACGATGCACCAGCTTTAGCTCAAGCAAATGTGGGTTTAGCAATGAATTCCGGTACTCAAGCTGCCAAGGAAGCTGCTAACATGGTTGATTTGGATTCCGACCCTACAAAGTTAATTGATTTGGTGACAATTGGTAAGCAATTGCTCATTACTAGGGGAGCGTTGACAACTTTTTCAATTGCTAATGATATCGCCAAATATTTTGCAATTATTCCGGCAATTTTTGCCGGAGTTGGCATTGGTAGCTTAAACATTATGGGTTTAGCTAGTACCCAATCTGCCGTGTTATCTGCTCTGATTTACAATGCTTTAATTATCCCAGCTTTAATTCCGCTGGCACTAACAGGCGTGAAGTTTAGACCGCTGACTGCTAATCAATTATTGCAACGAAATATCTTAATTTACGGTTTGGGTGGAGTGGTTGCACCGTTCGCAGCTATTAAAGCGATCGATCTTTTAATCAGAGTAGTTGGATTGGCTTAACAAAGGAGTAATTAAATTTATGAAAAATGCCAAAGTTTTCGGTAAAACAATATCAAATATGATGACCGAAATCCGTCGTTATTTACCAAATCATGATGTTGATTATTTAGATTATCAATGGAAGAAAAAACCACTGCCTTTGGTGCTATTTTTGTTGATGTGTCTGAATTTAGTCATCGCACCCACAGTTTATGCTGCTACCGATGGAAATATTAACCGCATCAATGTTTATGCGCTAGGTATTCTGGGACTGGTTACTCTAGGGTTAGCAATTTATTTATTTGTGGTGATTTTTCAGCCAGAACGATTTTAGAATTTACTGAATTTAGCTATTTCCAATAGTAAAATCACAATTTTACCATGCGAGAATTAATTGTTGGTGTTCGGGTTACGATCGTTTTTTGGCTGTTGACAGCAATAATTTATCCGCTGTTTATCCTGGCGATTGGGCAATTAGCATTTCCATTTCAAGCCAATGGCAGTTTGATTAAAAATGCGGCTGGAAATCCGATCGGTTCTGCTATAATCGGTCAAACTTTTTCGGCTCCTCAATATTTTTGGAGTCGTCCCAGTACAGTCAATTATAGTGAAGGAAAAGACGCTCTCCCCACAGGTATTTCTGGTGCTAGTAATTTGGCTCCTGGCAATTCAGATTTAATCGATCGAGTACAATTAGCGGCTAATAAATTGCGTGCTGTTGCTGTTCAACCTACTGGTGATTTAGTTTACGCTTCTGGCTCTGGATTAGACCCCCATATTAGCGTAGATTCAGCGATCGGACAAATTGCCAGAGTAGCAAAAGCACGAAATATTTCTACTAATCAAGTGGAGATTTTAGTGAATAAATATACGGATGACAGATTTTTGGGAATCTTTGGCGAACCAGGGGTAAATGTCCTTAAATTAAACTTAGCCTTAGATAGTTTGTCATCTTCTCAACGTTAGCTAATATTATTTGGTACTCACCATCTTTCGAGCGAGAGAGTAACAATCTAAAATCCAAAATCTAAAATCGGATGATTCATTCAAGTGAAATAAATTCTCAACCAATATCCGGTTATTCTAAACCGCGTCGAGGCAAGCACAAACTTTTTATTGGCATGGCTCCCGGCGTCGGTAAAACTTATCGAATGTTGGAAGAAGGCCATCAACTTAAGGAAGAAGGCATTGATGTTACTATTGGCCTATTAGAAACTCACGGTCGCGAAGAAACAGCAGAAAAAGCGATCGGCCTAGAGGTGATTCCCGCCAAAAAAATCATTCATCAAGGCGTGACTCTGAAAGAAATGGACGTTGATGCAGTACTTTCTCGCCAACCGCAATTAGTTTTAGT
>CAZJJR010000430.1:0-3404 GCA_964546365.1 uncultured bacterium
CCTATTAGGGATTGAAACAAAAGAATCGACGATCCAAAAAATACTTGGCAAAAGAACGTTGCAACTAAAAATAATCCCTATTAGGGATTGAAACGGCTGAAGGAACCCAACCAGTTGCTTCGTTTGAAGTTGCAACTAAAAATAATCCCTATTAGGGATTGAAACTACCTGATTAATTTTGGCTTCGTAATTCGGCCATAAAGTTGCAACTAAAAATAATCCCTATTAGGGATTGAAACTTTCTTATTCAAAAATCAATCAATTTCTTATCTGCGTTTATCTGCGTTCATCCATCTTCATCTGCGGTAAAATTTAACCCTTGATTCCCACCCATTACTCTTACACGGACTCGGTAAAAGCAGTTAACATAATCCTGATTATCCTTAAATCCAGAACCAGCAAAAAGAAACCCGGTTTCTTTAAGAAACCGGGTTTCTATCCACAGGTAAAACCTGGTTTAATTAGCTTGAGAAGCCACGGGTTTAGCACCGGGAATAGTAATATCTACAGGAGTAACTTCTACTCGCAAAGAAGTTAAAGGAGGCTGAATCGCCGCCGAATTTCCCACTACTAAAGTAGTAATTTTGTCCGGTTGTAAATAAGTTCGCGCCACCCGTTGAACGTCTGCTGGAGTAGTTGCTTCTACTTGTCGTCGATAGCGGAATAAAAAGTCGGGTGGATAGCCATAATATTCATACCGCATCAAGCGAGATAATGTTTGGCTGGGGTCTTGGAAATTAAACACGAATGAATTCAATACGGAATCTTTAGCAAAAGCTAATTCCGCTTGACTGACAGGTTCATTTTGAACGCGCTTAATTTCTGCGAGGATAGCTTGAATAAACGGTACTGTGGCATCAGAACGAGTTTGTCCGCCAGCAACGAAGATACCCGGGTAATCGAAGCGAGGACTCCAAGCACCAAATACACTATAGGCGAGTCCGAGACGCGATCGCACTTGGTTAAACAACCGTCCCCCAAAACCATTCATTACCCCATTCAAAACATCCAGCGCCGCATAATCGGGACTATTGAAAACGCCGCCCAAATGACCCATCTGCACGTAACTTTGGGTTAACTGCGGTTGATTGACAAAAAATATACCTCCTTCTTTCGCCTGAGAAACTGAAGGTAAAGGTGGCAATTGTAATTGCTGATTCGGTTTCCAGTCACCAAACTTTTGCTCGATTAACTCCCGCATTTTCTTACTATCAAAATCTCCCACGATACCCAACATCATATTGTTGGGATAGAAATATTTTTGATAGAAATTCACCAAATCATCGCGAGAAATATTTTCCAGAGTGGCATATTCTACCGTTCTGGCATAAGGGCTTTCGTTGCCATAAATTAATTTTTGGAATTCTCGGTTGGTAATCCCATTCGGGTTGTCATTGCGACGAGCAATTTCTCCTTTTCCTTGAGTTTTCGCTAAATCCAGTTTATCTTGGGCAAAAACCGGCTCTCGAATTACCTCGGCAAATAGCCCGAACACTTCATCTAAATCTTCTGCCAGAGTATTAAAACTAGCACCGCCAGAAGTTACTCCCACGCTAGTTTCTACTGAGGCTGCCCTTTGTTCTAGTAATTGGTTTAACTGATCGGCGGAATGCTTTTTGGTGCCGCCAGTCCGCATGACTTCCCCTACTATACTAGCCAAACCAACTTTGTCCCCTGGTTCCCACCGTTCTCCGGTGCGAAATAATGCCGAACCGCTAACTAAAGGAAGTTCATGGTCTTCCATTAAATAAATAACGATCCCGTTATCCATTTGATAGCGAGTATAAGCAGGAACTTGAATTTCGGGTAGGGGTGGAAATGTCAATTCCGTATAATGCTTTGCCCCTTCTGCTGCTGCTGGTAGGCGCAATACCATCGTCAACAGCATGGTCATTACCATTAGGCCAAGGGTTTTTACTATTCTACGTCCTTGATTCATTCCACTTTTTAGTTTACGATTTTGAACTTTAAATTTTCGCTGGCAAAACACTTGTGACCCCTCTTTCCGATCGGGATTTTCACGATTTAAGGATTAATTGGATGAAGGCTGAAGGATGAAGTTTAAAGGATCGAGTCTGAAGGCTGAAGGATAAAGTTTTACTTATTTTCTCTCCCACTCACTCCCTCACCCGCTCATTTTACCTACGTCAGGAGCGTACCCCATTCCTCGATCTCTAGCCTTCTTTCGGCAGAATGCGCCCAATTGTGCGATTTTCTGGCACGAAAGTCTCTTTAGCTACTCGTTGAATATCGGCAGCAGTGACTGCTTCTAGGGCTTGCAATTCTTTAAACACATTTCTCCAGCTACCGGTTTTTACTTCATACTCCACTAACAAGGATGCCATGCCATCATTAGAGTCAAGCGATCGCAATAAACCAGCCCGCGATTGAGTTTTTACCCGATCCAATTCTTGGGCAGAAACAGGTTCGGTTTTCAGTCGTTCGATTTCTGCGTGTAACGCCTTCGCCACTTCATCTACAGTATGACCGGGTGCGGTTAAAGCGTAAAACAAGATCATGGAAGGATGTTTATCGCCTGGGAAACCGTTAAACCCTTGAGCCGCGAGTGCTATTTGCTGCTTTTCTACTAAAGATTTATACAACCGAGAAGTGCGTCCGTCGCTGAGAATACTACCGATTAGCTCGTAAATCACGTTATCGGGATGATTCATCGCCGGTCGGTGGTATCCTTCTAAATACCAAGGTTGAGAAGGTAGTTGTAAGGTTACTTCTCGCGGTTGAGTTTGTTTTGGCTCGGCTGGTAAATTATCTGATGGGGTGGGTTTGGCTTGATATCGACCGAAATAGGTTTGAGCTAGCCGTTTTACTTCTTGTGTCTTCACATCTCCCACTACAGCCATCGTTAGCTTGCTGGGAACGTAGTGGGTATCGAAGAATTTCTGCACGTCATCTCGCGTTAAAGTTCGCAAATCGCGATCGTATCCAATTACCGGACGGCGATAAGGATGTACTTGATAAGCAGCGTCGATAAATGCTTCTAGCATTTGACCGATGGGAGAATTATCAACTCGCAATCGACGCTCTTCTAAAATGACATCTTGTTCTTTATAAAATTCGCGAAACACCGGCTCTAAAAACCGTTCCGACTCCAAGGACATCCACAGTTCTAACTTATTAGAAGGGAAACTGTAAAAATAACGGGTAGCATCGGTTGAGGTAGTTGCATTTAACCCAACTCCTCCCGCTTGTTCGACAATTTGACCGTATTCGTTTTGCTTGACTAAATCGGCTGCTCGTGCTTCCACTTCTTTAAATTCAGCTTGTAATTGAGCAACTTCTGCTTCTTTCCCAGTCGCTTTCGCTGCTTGAATTTGTGCTGATAAAACATCTAACCGCTCTAAAAGTGGCTGTTCTGCTTGGTAATTAGTAGTACCGATGCGTTT
>CAZJJR010000431.1:0-3394 GCA_964546365.1 uncultured bacterium
GAAAAAGCTACCGAATTTTACAATGCCATACCTGATGGCAGTAAATTTGAGGAATGTAAATCTGAGTGGGGCTAACTTGAGTGGGTCTAACTTAACAAAAGCTAATTTAACTAGGACAAATTTAAAGTATGCAAATCTCACCGGTGCCATTCTGACCGGCGCTGTTTTAACTGAAACAAACTTCACTCAGGCTAACTTGACAAACGCAGATTTGAGTAATGTTAACTTAAGCGATGCAAATTTAAGTCATGCTTATCTGGGTGGTGCAATTATGCCGGATGGAGTAATTTCCAGTTCTTTATCAAATCAAGCTAAATCTTTTCTCGTTCAAAATTAACTTACTTTTGGCAGAATTCCAAGAGAGTTTGTACTAGGTTCAACAACCTGGTTTTTTTTTGGCAATTTTAGGATTTACGCCCGCTTTTGTAGAGTACGGTATCAGCAACGGCATTCAATTGATTACAGACCGAGAAACAGGTCGCGAGTCGAGATCGAAAAGTTTTATTACAACTAATTGACCCTCCAGTAGCAGGAGACTTTAGTTTGTTAAATAGAAACTGATAATAAGGGTAAAAAAATACCCTATAAAAATCGAGTAAGCAGCCATGATTAATGATGTCTAAACTATCGGTACAAGATACCAAGGCATCCTAATCAAGAAATAGTTATGGCTGCTTAGATTAAGGTCACGATTATGTTTAAATATCGGGCGAGGCTGAGAATTAAGCGTTTGCTACCGACGCTATTGCTTTCGCTACTTACTTTGCTGATTTCGGTAGCCCCTACGCTGGCTTTTTCCAGTCAACCGCTTTATCGAACCGAGATTTTCTTTAGTGCTGGCTGTTCGGATTGTTGGCCTTATACTGAAGATGTGCTGATTCCCACTTTGCGATCGCACGGCATCACGCAACAGCCACAAATTCACGATTACACGGTTCCTGGCGGTCGCCAGTTATTGTTGCAAGTAGCAGATTCAGTACAACTTCCCCGTTCGATCGCAGATTCTCTTTACGCATTTGTCCCCACAGGTAAGGGAACTCTGGTAATTTTGGGTCACGTACCCGCCAATATAATCGACTCTGCCCTCTCCTCACCTAACTTGCCATCTCGCCTAGTAATTTGGCAACCCAAAATGCACGGTCAACCAACCGAATATAAGCTTTGGGCTTGGGTAGGTCAAGTACAAACATTTCCCATTCAAACATCTTTTGCAGAAGCACTCGCCCAAACGCAACTTTCCATTGGGCCATTGCCAGTAGGGGAAGCAAATTTAGCCGGACTTCTGCCAGCTGTGATTGTTACCGGGCTGATCGATAGTGTAAACCCCTGTGCTTTTGAACATTGATGAAAGGAAAAATAGCAGTAGCAAATTTACCTGTACGCAATTTGGGTAACGCACCTCTAAAAGTGGAATCTATCAGCACTTCTTGCGGTTGTACTACTGCTAAGTTATCATCAATGACAATTCCGGCAGGGGGAGAAGCGAATCTGCGCGTCGAGTATGATTCCAATGCTCATGAAAGCGATCGCGGCCCACTGGAAAGGTATGTTTTTATTTCCTCTAACGATCCCCAAGACCAAGATTTACAAATTAAATTCTCTGTGGTGGTACAGGAATTTCCGAAAGCGCAGATCGGTAAAAAAGTTACTTCAAATTAGATCATAATTGGGAAAAATATCAAAGTTAGTGATATATCACAACTATGCCCCAATTAATTGAAAAACCTACCCGCATTGAAGCCGCAGGGAATAAACCGAAACTGATTGATGAGTATATCGGTCGAGTGAACAGCTTGACCGATAACATTAGTATCGCTCATATGCGATCGCCTAGTGGCTGGATTGAACCAGGTCAGCGTCCGGAGTTTGACGAATATACACTTGTTTTGAAAGGAGTGTTGCAAGTTGAGTATGAAGGTGGTCAGATGGAAGTACGCGCCGGACAAGCTGTGATTGCAAAGGCTGGAGAATGGGTAAAATACAGTACGCCAACTGAAGAGGGTGCTGAGTATATTGCAATTTGTTTGCCAGCGTTTTCTCCCCATACGGTGCATCGGGACTCGGAATGATATCATGTCCGGTAGCTTACCTATAATAAAACTTGTTTGTAGTGAGGACTTTAGTCCTCGGACTGAGGACTAAAGTCCTCACTACAAACTATCGGTAGTGTAAGAGTGATGCTAAAAATTGTTTGTGGGAATCAAGGGCTAAAATTTTACCGCAGATATCCACAGATAAACACAGATGAACACAGATGTAGAGTTAGATCGATCGTGAGATAAACAAGTAAAGTCTGATTTTTCGGATAAGCTTTAGGTAAGCTTTGCAACAGGGAGAGCGATATGTTTGGTATGGGTTTGCCGGAAGTGGGTATTATTGCGATCGTGGCAATTCTAATTTTCGGCCCGAAGAAAATTCCCGAAATTGGTAGCGCTTTGGGTAAAACTTTGCGGGGTTTTAAAGAAGAAATGGATAACCCTGGCAAAGAATCAGATTCTCTAGAATCAAATCCCGAATCATCTTCAAAGGATGAAAAATAAAGTATAAAGGATGAAGTCTGAAGGATAAAAGATAAACAAAAGAGGATGATTGATTAATAATAAAGAGTAAAAAATACTGGCTTCATTATATATTTCATCCTTCAGCCTTCAGACTTCAGACTTCAGACTTCATCCTTTTTCAAACTTGGTTAGTAACTGAAGATTTGACTGGATTGGGAGAGTCAATTGCAGCTACTTGCTGTTCTTTTTCTGAGATGGGACGACGGGCTTCGATTAAGCCGATCGCGCGAGTGACGGTTTCCGGTAAAATCACCACTAAACTACCTGTAGAGGCGTTATCTAGCGCGGTGTTGACGGCGGTGATTTCATCCAAAATCGACTCGTAACGGGCATCCGGTTTAGCTTGTTGGATGCCTTTGATAATTAAAGCAGCAGCATCACCGCGAGGGCGTCCTCTGGAATCGTCATCTTCTTTGACGATAATGCGATCGAACATTTGGGCTGCTAGCTTACCTAACAAGATAAAATCTTCGTCGCGGCGATCGCCAGGGCCACCCACTACACCAATTCTCTCACCCGGCCAATTCCGCACGAAACCGCTCAAAGCTTCGTAGCTGTGGGGATTGTGGGCGTAATCGATCAAGGCGTGATGTTTACCTAAATTAAACAAATTCATCCGTCCCGGCGTTTGATTGGCAGAAGCGCGGAACGTCTTCAGCGCCGCCCGGATATGCTCGATGCTCACTCCTTGCACGAACGCCGCCAAACACGCCGCCAAAGCATTGGCAATCATAAACGGCGCTTTACCTGCCATTGTTAAGGGTACGTTCACCGCTTGCTCGATTCGCAGCGTCCAATCTCCCTTCAAAATAGACAAATAGCCGTTTTCGTAA
>CAZJJR010000432.1:0-3335 GCA_964546365.1 uncultured bacterium
ATATTAAAATTAAATGCGTGGCAGCTTAGTTAAGCGGATCGAATCGATTGACAAAGGCGGCTAACGCAATCATTGGTAGCCCCACAGCCAGACAAATTAACCATTGATTGAGATTCAGCGGTGCCGTGTAAAATAAATCGTTCATTAAACTCCACTGACTGAAGATAACCTGCAAAAATATAGTGGAAGCAATCCCAATTAAAATTGCTGGAGAATTGCTAATTCGAGTAACTCTACCTCGTAACTTATTAACGATCTCCCTTCCCCATTGACTAATACTCAAAAGGTAAAACAGGCGTCCGACGACTAATGCTTGAATTGCCATTGTCCGAGCCAAAGCCAGATCTCCCGTACTGCCTTTTATCCATTCAAATACGCCAAAAATCAAAATCCAGTTAAAAACAGAAATTACCAAAATACGCTGTAAAAGTTGGCGGTTGAGTAAAGGTTCATTGGGGTTGCGTGGAGGTTGCTGCATCACCCGTTCTGTTTTTGGCTCGAAGGCTAAAGGAACTGTCATGGCGATCGAATTTACCATATTCAGCCAGAGAACTTGCAAAGATAAAATCGGTAAGGCTCGCGCTAACAACACGCTAATTAAAATCGTCATCGATTCGCCGCCGTTTACTGGCAGAATAAATGCGATCGCTTTTTGCAAATTGCGGTAAACAGTCCGCCCTTCTTCTACCGCCGCTTCAATAGAAGCAAAATTATCATCCGTCAAAATCATATCAGCAGCTTCTTTCGCTACCTCCGTCCCCGCCTGTCCCATTGCAATGCCAATATCTGCTTGTTTGAGTGCGGGTGCATCGTTCACCCCATCGCCCGTCATCGCCACAATTTCACCTTTAGATTGTAGGGCTTCAACTAATCTTAATTTCTGTTCGGGAGCGACGCGAGCAAACACAGAACCATCTTCTACTGCCGTTGAGAGTTCCTGTTGCTCCATTTGGGCGATTTGCTGTCCGGTAAATGCGATAACTTCTCCATTTTTACTCAATCCCATTCTGGTTGCGATCGCTTTTGCCGTCACTGCATGATCCCCTGTAATCATCTTGACTTGAATTCCCGCATTTTGACAGGCTTGTACCGCATTAATCGCTTCCTGTCTGGGCGGATCGATCATTCCCTGCAATCCGATTAAAATTAAACCTTCTGCAATATCTTTATGCTCTAAATATCTCTGATGATCCGATGCTGGTTTCATCGCAAAAGCCAGCACCCGCAAACCTTGATTCGCTATATCATCAACTTCGCGATGCACGATTTCCGGTGCTACGGGAATTAAATTTCCCTGACGATCTAACATCTTTTGACAGCGGGAAAGCAGCGCTTCAACCGAACCTTTCACGTAAATAATTTTAGATTGAGAATTGGCAATTTTTAATTGAGAAATTTCTCCGGTTCTCTTACTTTCATGCAGAGTTGCCATATACTGAAACTCAGACTCAAAAGGAATCACATCGATTCTGGGCATTCCTTGAGTTAAATCTGCCTGAGTCAAACCCACTTTATTGCCAACTGCAATTAATCCACCTTCCGTCGGATCGCCAATTACCTGCCATCGATCGTCTTTAAATTCTAGATGGGAATCATTACACAATAATCCACTAATTAAACATTCCAACAAAGCAGGAGAATTTTGCAGATCGACAGATTTTTCATCTAGCAGAATTTCCCCTTCTGGCGCATAACCAGTACCCGTAACGGTATAGTTTTGACCGCCTGCATAAATAGCTTGCACGGTCATTTGATTTTCCGTCAGCGTACCTGTTTTATCTGAACAAATAACGGTAGCGCCGCCAAGGGTTTCGACAGCTGGTAGTTTACGCACGATCGCATGACGACGTGCCATTCGAGAAACGCCGATCGCGAGGGTAATCGTCACGACAGCGGGTAAACCTTCGGGAATTGCACTGACAGCTAAAGCGACAGCTGCTTCAAACATGGTCACCCAAGTATTCCCATACCCCAAACCAACCGCAAAGGTAAAAGCTGCTACTCCCAGAATGATATAAAGTAAAGTGCGACTGAACTTATCAAATTTGCGAGTTAAGGGTGTGGAAAGGCTGTTTTTTTCCTCCATTAATTGAGAGATTCGCCCAGTTTCAGTTGCGTCTCCGATGGCAACTACGATGCCTTTTCCTTGTCCGAAGGTAACGAAGCTACCAGCATAAGCCATGTTAGTTCGTTCCGCTAAAGGTGCATTTGCATCGAGAGGTTGGGTATTTTTTTCGACTGCGATCGATTCCCCCGTCAGTGCTGATTCGTTGACTTGCAAGTTACGTGCAAATATTAATCGCAAATCTGCCGGAACTTTGTCTCCAGAGGTGAGAAGTACCACATCTCCCGGTACTAATTCGGTGGAAGAAATTTTGACTTTTTGATTGTCGCGCCAGATGGTAGCATCGGTTTGGACGGCGGAAGCTAAAGCTGCGATCGCACTTTCTGCTTTTGATTCTTGCACGTATCCAATAATGGCATTAATTAAAGTGACACCCCAAATTACCGCAGCATTTACCCATTCTCCCAAGAATGCTTTGATCGCACCTGCAATCAGCAAGATATAGAGCAGCGGTTGGTGAAATTGCAACAAAAACCTCACCACAGGACTTTTTCCCGGTTTTCCCTTGAGTTCGTTAGCGCCGAAACTTTCCTGTCTTTTCTTCACCTCAGCCGAGGTCAATCCACTTTCTAAATTGCTTTCTAAATGCCTAGAAACTTCTTTTATAGGTAGATTGTGCCATTGCTGAGACAGACTTTTTTGATTTACCACTGCTGTCATATTATTTGCTCCCGGTCTAACCCTTAATAGGTAGTAAAATTTTCTGAACTGTGATGCCAAATAATCACATTGACGAACGAATCGCACCGCATTTACTCAAATCTTGTACCTTTATCAAGGAGGCTGAAAAATATAGACTTTCCAGTCAGAGGGGTTGCAAAAAACCTGGTTTTAACTCCGGTGCAAGATCTGTGTTTGCGGTGAAAAATGAATGTTCTAATATGTTGGTTAATGCTTCACAAATAGAGTTGACTTATTAATCATTTTCATTTCCTCAAATTGCTTGCGGCCAAATCATGTTTATTTTCAGCGTACTAAATAAATATGACTAAAAAGTGATAATAATGATTTCCATCATTGGATGAACTTACCCGAAATTGTCTAAAATGGCCTGATATTACAGACAAAATCGATCGCAAATTCATTAATTTTGTAATTTTAAACAGATAAATATATAGCGATCCTATTTAAATAATCAACCCCACCCTAGCCCTGCCCTTACCAAGGGGAGGGTTGGGTGGGGTTTAGTTGTTCGCAATTCATTTAGGAT
>CAZJJR010000433.1:0-3321 GCA_964546365.1 uncultured bacterium
TATCTTTCAAACTTTGGAGAACGAAAGACCGCTTTATGTCAGCGACTTGGCTGTGAATTTAGCTCATAGCTTAACTGTCCTGTCAGATAAAAGTTGGGCATATCAGTTAGTCAATTACTCTCTCAAACTTTGGTTAAAAGAGCATCAAATATCGGCTGAGGAAACTAATTTATCTTTAGAAACGATTCAATCGCCGCTCACTGTAGAAGACCAAAAATATTTAGAAAATTTGAAAGAATGTTTGGTTGCTTTAGGAGATGAAAAAGGAGTTGCCCAGGTTTGTTGCTTGCTAACTGTAGTGGAAAATTTGAGAGGCAAAATCATCCTCAAAAATGCCGCTCCCGTGCAAGTGGAAGAAGATAAAAAAATCATCAAGGTTTATAGTAACTTGCCGCAAAAATCAAATTTAAAGCGTAAAGCTTTACTAGAAACCGTTTCTCTTACTCATACTCTCACCGGATATTCCGGTAGAGCTTCTTCGATCGCAGTTACCTTAGACGGACACAGTATCGCCAGCGGTAGCGATGATAATACGATCAAGCTTTGGCACTTGGGAACGGGAGAATTACTGCATACTTTCACCAACGATACCGGACGGATTTTAACGATTACGATTAGCCCTGACGGACAGATTTTAGCTAGCAGTAATCGCACTAGCGATCGCAGTTACATCAACGTCTGGCATCTCGGTACCGGTAAACTGATCGGAACTCTACCAGGACACAAAAAATGGATTTATTCCCTCGCCATCAGTCCTGATAGACAAACCTTAATTAGCGGTAGTCACCGGATCAAAATTTGGGATCTGGGAACTGGGGAATTAATTTCTACTTTAACCGGGCATAAAAAGTGGATTTACTCCCTCGCTATTAGCCCGGATGGACAAACTTTAGTGAGCAGTAGTGGAGATAAAACAATCAAAATTTGGCATCTACCAACTAGAGAATTACTACATACTTTAACCGGACATTCCGACTGGGTAAGAACTGTTGCCATCAGCCCCGACGGACAGCTGATTGCTAGTGGTAGCGATGATAATACCATTAAAGTTTGGGATTTGCATACTGGTAAATTATTGCGTACTTTTATCGGGCATTCAGATTGGGTTTTAACTGTAGCGATTAGCCCGGATGGACAAACTTTAATTAGCGGAAGTAAGGACAATACTATTAAGTTATGGCATCTAGATAGTGGAACGATGTTACGTACTTTAACAGGACATCAAAAGTGGGTTTATTCTCTAGCTGTTAGCCCGGATGGGCAAACTATTGCTAGTGGTGGCGAAGATAAGACGATCAAAATTTGGCGAGCAATTTAAGAATTGGGGGGGTAAAGTTCTTTGTAGGGTGTGTTAGGCACGGATGATAAATTGAGTATTTTAATCAATAATTAAATTGCCGTGCCGTAACACACCATTCTTCCAAATTTTAATATAATAAACATTTTATACCTATTAAAAAGCCAACATTCATCTGCGTTAATCTGCGTTTATCTGTATTCATCTGCGGTAAAAAATCAAAAGTTAATACTTCTTGTTAATTGATTAGGACGGTGCGTTACACTTCGTTAACGCACCCTACAATAGATGACGGATTCGCCATCATCCTAACGCCATAATATTTAGTGTTTATCAAATGGAGGGGTCATATTTAGGGTACATCTTTAGAGCGATGAATGGTGTAAATAAAAATACAAAGATTGAAAATATCGATGTAAATAAAAATGTAGTTCTGCATTGATAGGCATAGGCTTTAAATTGCAGTAGGAGATAGATATGGCTACCAGCGATCGCAAACATGGTTTTGGCACATTTCGTAAGCACCAAGCCGCAGAAAATGCTCTCAATGAATTGAAAGCTGCCAGCTTTCCAATGGACAAAGTTTCTATTATTGCCAGGAGTGCGGATGATAACGAGCAAGTTAGTGGCACTCAGATGAGCGATCGCATCGGTAATAAAGAAGTAGGCGGCGCAACCGCAGTAGTTGCGGATGCCGTTACAGGCAGTACTTGGGGTACACTGTTAGTCGGTTTGAGCAGTTTAGCACTACCCGGTATTGGCCCGATTTTAGCAGCAGGTAGCCTTGGGGTAGCATTAGTTACTACTTTAGCTGGTGTAGCAGTTGGTTCGGTAAATAATGCTGGTTTGGTGAACGCATTAACCGATTTGGGTATTCCCCAACAACAAGCTCAAAATTATAGCGATCAACTGCTAGCAGGTGATTATTTCGTAATAGTAGATGGTACGGAAGATGAAGTGAACCGTGCAGGAGAAATTTTCAGCAATCATGGTATTCAAGATTGGATGATTTCTAATTCAACTCATTAATAAATGGCGATTTGGATTGTCAAGAATGTAGAGACGTTTTATGATATGATGCTTGCTTGCATCGGTGGTGTAAAAACTTTATCTGTGGGAATCAGGGTTAAAATTGACCGCAGATAAGAACAGATTAACGCAGATTAACGCAGATGAGAAAGTGATTTTTATTGGCAACCAATGTTACCGAACTTGATATGATATTAAGTCCGGTAATATCAAGCTTGTATTTAGATGTAGTTGTAGGGGCGGGTTTAGACGACTATATTTGATTCCAACAGACAAACTCGTAGCAAAACCCGCCCTTCTCTTGCAATGCCGATCCAACCGGGCATGATATGAAAGGTCTTTACATCTGAACTACAAACACAAAAGAAACCCGGTTTTTTCAAAAAACCGGGTTTCTAATTTCCCTAATTACCTAGCTACAAACTGTTTGGTTTCTGGCGAATATTTCCAGGTAATACCATCGGGGTCTTTGCGACGACTCCACTCTGGAAAGTCGGATTCCAACTTTCTTTTGCTAATGGTACTGGCGCTAACATTCAACCTTTTAGCCAAACTGCTACCGTTGATAGTTTCAACTTTAACTGGTGGGTTGAGAATTTCTTTCTCTTTCACCTGAATGGAGGTTTTACCATTGCCGTTGATGGGTGCTAATTCAGTGGTAGTTGCTAAAGGTTCCAGGCAAATTCCGTTGGAAACATATTTTAGTGGAACTAGCGCTACTACTTCTTTACCGTTGGTTGGTTCGCTGACAACTGATTTGCGATCGCCATTTC
The DNA here is from genome assembly GCA_964546365.1 of uncultured bacterium. GTDB lineage: Bacteria > Cyanobacteriota > Cyanobacteriia > Cyanobacteriales > Aerosakkonemataceae > DATNQN01. The sequence continues at coordinate 3,100 of CAZJJR010000433.1, forward strand.
TTTCTAAAGTTTGAACTAAGTTTTCAACTATTTCTTCAATCGGCTTTTTGCCATGACCGTTACCATTAACAAATTCCGCCAAATCGGGGATATTTTCGCTTTCAGGTTCTTGGCGATCGCAATCTAAATCGGCTGTCAGTAAATCTAAATCTTCGCCATTATTAAGAAGCGGTCTTAAACCATTCAATCCAGCTAAAATTGCCGAACCATTGTTAATCGCGG
>CAZJJR010000434.1:0-3317 GCA_964546365.1 uncultured bacterium
TCCCGTTGGTCGCTGGACCTCAAACCCGCTGCGCGGCTTTTCGGCCGCTGCTGGCAGCGTTAGCCAATTAAAGAGGTAGATCTGTGACTAAAAAGAGTTTTAGTGAAGTAGCAGGTAACGTGGCCTATGAGCTTTTCGTTCCTGGGTACGTCAAGGTAATACGCGCCGCTATGTCTGATTCTCAGGGAGATATTAAATCTGCTGAGGGAAAGGGTATCGCTGAGCTTGAGTTAGAAGCTGCAAAGCAGAAGATAGTTATGGAGTTTCAATCGCACCAAGCTAGGGTGTCGCAAGAGGTCGCTATTGCTGAACGTATTTCTACTTCAAGCGAAGTTGAAATTACTGAGTACTACGATGTATCAGGAAAGGGTCATGCTGGCTTAAATGCAAGTGAAGCAAGTATTAGCGTGGGTGTTGGTGGAGAGGGCAGGAAAGTAACTCATCGAGTAATCAAGTTTTCAGGTTTTTCTAACTCACCAAGTGATTTGGATGGCTAACAAAGCGCAGCACTCGCGCCCTTCGGTCGCTGGGACGCCAAACCCGCTGACGCGTTTTTTTCGCCCGTGTGCGCGGCGTTAGCGCTAAAAAGAAGAGATCACAGTGAAGTGGGCATTTATTGATTACGAAAACATCGGCAATTTAGAAAAAATAGATCTTTCGGCTTATCAGAAAATCATTGTATTCCTAGGCGCTAAACAACCCAAAATAGATTTCGGTGAGAAAAAATACGATATACCACTGGAAATAGTCATTGTTCAGCTAAAGGCAACGCAGTCAAATAACCTAGATTTCCATTTATCTTATTATCTCGGACGTTACGATAGCGCTGCAGGTAAAGACGTTACTTTCGACATAATTTCAAATGACAACGGCTTTACCCCACTGATTGCCCACATTAAAGCTAATGGGCGTACCTGCAAGCATATCAAGCTTGCTACTGTGGAAAATATCAGTGCCAAATTGCTCCAAAGTTTGACATCAAAGCCAAAAGAGAAACGGCCTAAAAAAGTAGCATCACTACGTAACCATATTGCCTCACACATGCGAATCAAAGGCAATGAACTTGCTATACAAGGTTATTTAAATCAGCTTGTAAGTGATAATGTCATTTCGGTTTCTGGTGATAGCGTTGAGTATCGGCGCTAACAAACAAATTTTATCGCCAGCAAAAAGCGCTGGCTGCGACGTCAACCCGCTGCGCGGCTTTCCGCGCTAAATTTGGGCGTTATACGTTTTCTGAATTACGGAGTATTCAATGAGAAAAACATGGAGTTTTGAAGTAAAAGGCCGTTCCATTAAAGTGGTTAATAGTTGGCTTCATGGTGCGAAACTTTATGTCGATGGTGACTTTAAAGATCATGACCGCAGTTTTTTCGCTTTTGGTGGTAAGGTTTTGCTTTCTACAAACTTAGGTGAATTGGGTATATTGGAAATTGAGCCTAGAGCTTTCGTTACTGTAGAAATTGATGTTTACCTTGCAAGGGATGGTAAGCGGCAGCTAGTGTTCAGTTCAACAAAACGGTTGCCTTTGAGTCAGCAGAGAGATATTCGTTAAAAACGTATAACAAACAAATTTTATCGCCAGCAAAAAGCGCTGGCTGCGACGTCAACCCGCTGCGCGGCTTTCCGCGCTAAATTTGGGCGTTAGCTGTACAGGGAATTATGGTTAATCCATCAAGCTTCAGAGACAAAATCATTACCGAAATCTCAATAAAATATATTTGGGATGGTTCGCTTCATTCAGCTTTGATATCAGTAAGTGATCAAAATGGTAATGAGCAAACTTTTAGGTTAAACGGATTACTGGAGTTCTGTATTTACGACGACTTTGGCGCAATGCACATTTCTCAGATAAAAATGCTCAACATATCTGATCAAATATACTTGTCATTAGACCCATTCGAAGAGTTAAACGAAGTGGCTGATTATGAGAAAGACAATATTTGGTTTAAATTTGGAAGTATTGAGATTTGTTAAAAGTACAGCTAACAAGTTACTCAAAAGGACGCAAAACGCTTGGCTTGCGCTCCTTCGTCGCTAATTTTAGCCAAGCATTTTGCGCCTTTTAGTAATGCGTTAGCAGTGCAATCAACCCCAACCTTAAAAGGAAGTAAAAAATGAAGAAATTACTACTCAGTGCAGTTGCTTTAGGAATGAGTCTAGCTGTTTCAGCGGAAACCTATGACGTTTCCGCTTCTTACAGTGCCGGTACAGAATACTCTGGCGAGCTGGTTTTCCGTGTTGATGAAGGCAAAAGTGCATCTTTTTCAAACGAGCAAGTGCAGAGCTTTGCAATTGTAGTGAGTAAAAAAACAGATAGTCAGGTTTTAGTTAACTTTGATTTTTCGGGTGGGGCTTACAAAAGCGAAGCAGAGGTTGTCTTAGAGCTTGACCAACCAGCAGAATTTAATTTTAACGATCAAAAATTTACTTTTTTAGTTAAAAAGCATTCCAGTTAAATATTTGTGGCAGCACACACCCTGCTAACAAGGCGCATCACTCGCGGCCTTCGGCCGCTGGGATGCCAACCGCTACTCGGTCGTCACCCGTTTGTTTTGTGTTATGTGATGTATGCAGCAGCTAGAAAAGTTCGCTGTGAGAGCCGATGCGTGCAAGTTGCAGTGTGTCGTTGTTGATTCTATAGATCAGAACAAGGTCTGGTTTAATGTGGCAATCGCGAAAGCCATGCCAATTTCCCGATGATCAACATTCCTAGGTGGTAGCGTTTCACCGCGTTGTAACTGGGAAATAATATTCCCGACTTCGAGAATGTCGGGAATAGGCATTTTAGTGATTTTTTTAAAATCTTTTTTGAATGGTGTCGAATATTCAAGAGTGAGCATTTGGGATCTTGCCCTCGGTTAGCTCGTTGAACATATCATCGACAGATGCGCTTTGTTTGCCTTTGCCGTCAACCAATTCTTTAATTGCAGCGGCAGTTGTTCCATTTGGCTGACGGGCCTTAAGCTCAAAAGGTATACCGCCATGATTGATAACTGCACGGGCAAAAAGCTTTAAAGCCTGGGATGGACTTAGTCCGACATCATCGCAAATGTTGGTGAAAGCTACTTTTGTGTCATGGTCGATGCGTGTGCTAAGCATTTCGCTTTTCATGATAATTACTCCAGCGTGTGTTGCAATGTTATACATTGTAGCACATAGTTGGAGCATCACATAACAAACTGCGTCATTCGGGGCCTACGGCCCTTGCGACGCTGACAAGTTCGCGCGCATGCGCGGGGCATTAGCGTCTTCAGGAGCGAATTCAGATGTCATCTGTACCTGAGAAAGATTGGAAAAGACTTAGCGGTCTTAAA
>CAZJJR010000435.1:0-3306 GCA_964546365.1 uncultured bacterium
TCAACCCCACCCTAGCCCTGCCCTTACCAAGGGGAGGGTTGGGAGGGGTTTAGTTATTCGCAATTCATTGAGGATCGCTATATTAAGGTTGATTTTAGATTTAATACCAATTTAATGTGAAGTTGTACATATATCGATCCCCCTTGCATCCCCGCGCTAACGCGCCGCTATGCCTGACGGCAGGCTATCGCCAACGCTAGAAAAAATAGGGATTTTGATAGATGTTTTCTGGTTCTCCCTTATATTCCTCACTGATTGAATCTGACTACTGAGTTCTTATTTCGGCAACTACCACGGTAAAATTTCTCCATTAGCGTGCCAAAAAGTGCCAGTATTTTCCAACGTCAATTTATCAATTCTTTCCAACAAATTTTTAACAGATTCTTCTGGCGTAATGCCTTCTGCAATAAAATTCGTCATGCGAGTCTGCACTAAACCTGGATGCAGTATCGCCACGGCAATTCCAAGGGGTTTGAGATCGAGAGATAGGGATTTTCCTGCCATCGATAACGCTACTTTTGACATTCGATAACCATAAGAACTGCCAGATGTATTGTCTCCGATCGAACCCATTCGACTAGTCATCAACACGACTTTAGAACCTGCATGAAGGTTTGGCAGTAACGTATGAGTAACTCTTAATGCGCCTAAAGCATTTACTTCAAATTGTTCTCGAATGCAATCAAAATCTAAGTCTTCCAAAGTGACGCGCTTGAGAATACCGGCGTTGTTAATCAGAACATCGATCGCAATATCATCCAAACTAGTTCGCAATGAAGCCACCGAAGCGTCGGAAGTGATGTCAACTCCTTCCTCAACCTGCACGCCTAGCTGTTTCAACTCTTCAGAAGCAGTCCGACAGATGGCAATCACCCGCTCGCCTTTTGCTTGCAATTGACGGCAGTATTCGTAACCAATTCCGCGATTAGCACCCGTAACCAAATAAGTTGCCATGTCAAGTTTTATCTTTTGAATTAGCTTTGATTTTTGATTGGGAATACAGTCTGATTAGAAGCTTTAAAGACTTTTTGAAAGTATGAGGAATTACCGACCCAGTTTTAAATGCTGAAAATGGAAAAAACTACATACAACTATCGTTATTCTAATCAGGTTTACGGGTAAGTTGTTCGATATCTTCCAGAGTTTGCAGTACTAATCGTTTAGCCTGTAATCGCCATCCCCATTTTTGCACGGCGATCGCGATCGCAGCACCCCCAATCGTAGCAATATAATCAAGCGGTTGATTCAGAGAAATCCCGAATAGCAAACCCAAACCTGCAATACCCCAGAACGGTAAAGCTACAGTTTGACGTTGTTTTTCCACCAATTCACTCAAAAAATCAGTTGGCATTTCCGCCATTAATGCTTCTTTTACTTCCTTTTGTTCGGCTGCACTGACAGATAAGCCAATTTTTTGGCGGAGTTTTTCGATTTTCCGCGCATCGGTACTGTATTGAGTTAATTCATCTTCTGCCATCAGGATTAAACGTTCGTATTGTCCCATATTTGACTGATTTTTAGCTTACTTGTTTTAGTTTACGACTTTTGAGTACAACTATCTACATTATGGCCAGTAATCATGTTCTTAATTTACTTCACTAACAAGTTCTCTATCTATAGCGATCCTAAATGAATCGCCAACAACTAAACCCCTCCCAACCCTCCCCTTGGTAAGGGCAGGGCTAGGGTGGGGTTGATTTAAATAGGATCGCTATATTCCCTATTTCTCAAATTTATATGTTTTCGATTCGAGCGAAAAAATTTATTTACAAGTATTAGTCTGTACTCAGATCTCACACCTGAGATATAAACCGGGTTTCTTGCAAGTAGTTAAATGTGAGCGTTTATATTTTTCTTTCGTTAAGAAACCGGGTTTCTCAGGTTTTATTGAGAATTGTGCAAGATGTAACTATAGGAATCAAATATTCGGTCAAAGTAAAAGCATCAACTCCCAACTCCGTGCGCTCTTTTGCTGCCAAAATTCCTGCTTGCGCGTGCCACCAAGCACCTGTCGCTACGATTTCTTCTATCGGTAATTGCCGAGAGGAAGCTTGGGCTAAAAGTCCGCCGATTAAGCCTGTCAGCACGTCACCGCTACCACCACGGGCAAGGGCTGGCGTGCTTTGGGGTACAATCCACGCATAACCAGCTGGATTAGCAATTACCGTTCTTGCTCCTTTTAATAATACGATCGCACCACTATTCTCAGATGCTCTGCACACAGCGTCGATTCTGTCTTTGGTGGCGTCCGGTGCATCGGGGAATAAGCGTTTGAATTCACCAGTATGGGGAGTTAAAACGGTGGGAAATTGCCGTTTTGATAAAGTGGCAATCGTTCCCTTTTGGGCCAGAATATTTAAAGCATCCGCATCTAAAAGGAGAACGCGATCGCAATCCAATACCTCTTCTACAATTGAGCTAGCATCCATCGTCAAACCAGGGCCACAAGCTATACAATTATAAGCACCTAAATCTATCCCGTTTGGTAGATGAGAAATCGCGCCGCTTTCTGTTTCCGGACAACCAATAATCAGCGCTTCCGGTAAATGGGATACCAGCAAAGCTTTCAAAGATTCCGGTACGGCAATTGACAGCATTCCCACTCCACTCGCCCTTGCTCCCAAAGCAGTTAAAATCGCACCACCAGAATATTTACGAGAACCACAAATTGCCAGCAAATGACCCATTTTATATTTATGGGTAACTGGTGGGCGAGATAAAGGTAAATTGGTCAAAACAAAGGATTCGGTTATGCGTTTGATTTGGGGATTTTCACCTAATATCGAATCAATATTTGCCAAAGGAATATCAAAATCAATTAATTCAGCTTTACCCGCGTATTCTAATGCTCGGTCTTGCAATAATCCCCGTTTCCACAAACCCAAACACAAAGTATGAGTAGCAATAACAGAAGTTCCCAAAACTTCTCCCGTATCGGTATGAATGCCAGAAGGAAGGTCAATACTAATTACAAATTTCTGCCAATCATTCAATTGATTAATCGCATCAGCAACCGAGCCAATCAGCGCTCTTTCTAAACCAAATCCAAACAAACCATCAACGATTAAATTGCAATCTTGTAGCGGAGAAATCTCATCAAAAAACGGAATACCCAAACTTTCTACATATTGAGCGTGTTGAGCAGTTAATTCTTTCAGTTTGGTAAAAGGACGATAGATAACTACTTGATAGCCCTGAAAGTGCAACTCACGGGCTACTACCAAAGCATCTCCTCCATTATGACCAGGGCCTACGAGAATGCCAACTTTGATGAGGGGAGGGGAGGTAGGAGGATGGGGGGATGGG
>CAZJJR010000436.1:0-3293 GCA_964546365.1 uncultured bacterium
GCGTCCCTTCCCAAGCTACGTAACCTATACCACCTCCTAAAAAAATGCGCGTACGAATGCCGATGATGTCTCAATCCGGGTCGTTGAATCGGGGAGCAGTCGCACCGGGATTGGAATAAACGGCGTTGGCGAGTCGGGGTTGTAGTGGGCCGAGATAGGTAAACAGAGGGCGATCGCCTCCATTAACTCCGACGATAAAATTCTGATATAAATTGCGAGGATTATAGAGATAAAATTGGTTGATCGTGTCGCGAGTAATCGTTGTTTCAAATGATGGGCGGGGATAACAATCCGTGACTTGTCCAACCGCACGCATTTGCACTGGTTTTCCGGCGATCAAATCTTCAATGACATGACCGCCTCCGCGCTCTCTAGATTCTAGATCGTCGGTGGAATCTCCGGAACTGGGATAATCAACTCCTTGAGTAGCTCCCAAATACAAATCTACTGCCCCAAAACCAGAGTAAGCTAATACGCCATCTAACCAACAAGAGCGAATTTTAATGGGCGGATCTGTATGTCCTAAGTTAATAATTGCACCGGAAGATTCCATTGGCTCAAAAGTGCCAGTGGTAATTACATCTACTTGTTTAGCCGCTTGAGTAATTCCGAGCTCTGCTGCACGTATTTTTAATTCTTCAACTGTCCAAACTACAGCTTTTTTTTGGATTATTTTATCGTTAATTTCGGCAATGGTTCTCATGTTATTCAAAATTTTAAATAGGTGAAGATATGATTTTTCACGTCAATTGCCATCTTTACGATCGTTTTCAGCACTTGATTGTTCTGAAGTTTTGGGTGTTTCGTCAGCTACAATGGGGGCATTTCTTTCGGTTTCGCTCGCTTCTTGAGATTCGGCTATACCAGCTTTTGCTAATTCAGATTTGCGATCGCTATCCCATCGATCCAGGATATCTTTAATCAATACTTCTTTTGCCCAGACTTGTCCTACTACGGTGAGAGGCAGGGCGAGAATTAACCCTAAAAATCCAAAGAAGGTGGCGAAAAATACTTGTGACATTAAGGTGATGGCTGGCAGCAGCGCTACCTGTTGCGCCATCACGTAAGGGGTGAGAAAACTGCTTTCAAATTGCTGAATAATGAAGTAGAGAATGAGTACGGCGAAGGATTTCCAAGGGGCATCTAAAAGCGCGATCGTCATCGGCAAAACTACGCTTAACGTCGGGCCGATATTGGGGATAAAGTTGAGCAATCCCGCTAACACACCCTGTGCCAATGCTAGCCTGACGCCTAGAAAGGAAAGCCCGATTACGCTCAATAGGGCAACTACGCTCATGCTAATTAAAGCGCCGATAATCCATCTACCCAGCGCTACTTCACATTCATCTAATATGCCGTCCACTCGCCTGCGGTAAAAAGAGGGAAACAACCGCACGAATGTTTTTCGATAAGATAAAGGCTGGGCTAACATCATTAAAGTTAATACTAGGACTAGCAAAAAGCTTAAAACAGAGCCTAGCGTGTTGGAAACAAAAGCAACCGATCCACCTAATAATCGGCTCACCAAAGGTTGCACTTGTTGGATTAAATTATTAATATCCGGAAGATACTGATTGAATTGGTCTGGTAAGTTATTTCTCAGTATGTTTAGCCACTGATTTAAGCGATTAATTGCTTTTGGTAATATTTCTGCTAGTTGTTGGAATTCGGCAGCAAAAGGGGGCACGATTATGAAGAAAAAGCCCGTTAAGACAGTGAGCAATATAATAATCGAGAGCAACACCGACCAGAAACGGGGTAATCCTGACTGTTGCAGCCTTCGCGCCAGTCGATTTAAGGCAGTGGACAAAACTACAGCTGCAAATACCAATAACAGTACTTGTCTAATTTGCCATAAGATGTACAGACATATGCAAATTACGATCAGGCCGAGTAATTGACCCAAATCCACGGTTCTCACTCCCATTTGCGTTAGAGATCGAGGGTTGATAGCAATTTTTCAAGCATACATGGGCGACATTACTTATACAATGTCCTAAAGCTTAATTTTCCGCACGCTGGCTGAATCGCCACCAAAGTGCGATCGCTAAAACCATGCTAGGTAACAACACTAGTATCAGCGCTACTAATGGTGTTCCATTCACATTCAGCAATGGGCCACCATATTTAATTAAGACTGATATTATAGCGGAGAGAACTAGAACTTTTAAAAGGAACCCAACTTGATTTTCCATTTGCGCGATCGAAATGTAACATAAACAGTTTATAAAATTTAAGAGCCACAATTCTCCGAGTCAGGAGTGAGAATTCAACGATCGGAATATTGCTGCCAAATTTTGATCGTCTTATCCAGGCTAGCACTAGCTAAGGTTCGCCCATCAGGGGTAAAAATAACTGCATTTACTGCTTCCCCATGACCTGTAAAAGTGCTTAAAAGTTCGCCGGTTTCTAAATGCCAAAGTTTAATAGTTTTATCTTCACTGCCACTGGCAATCATTTTTCCATCCCTGCTAACAGCCACAGAAAAAATAGCACCGGTATGTCCCGTGAGGGTACGAATCAATTTTCCCGTTTCCAGATGCCATACTTTAATCGTGCGATCGCGACTACCACTAACTAAAATTTCCGTTAACTCTGTTTGCGAAGAAGACTTTCCCTCCATTTCTCGATTAACGGTAGAGGGAGAGCCAAAACTAAAAGCAACAGCGCTCACAATATGAGAATGGGCAGTAATAGTATGGATTAACTTTGCTTTTGGAGAATGCGATTCCTTGCCATCATCCATTCGCCACACTTTAATTTTCCGATAACTACCGCTAGCTAGTAGTTTTCCGTTGTGATTAAAAGCAAGAGAATGGGGAACGCTATCGCCCCAAGAAAGGGAAGAAAAAGCTTCTCGTTTAAGGCGATTCCACAAGTTAATTTTGCGGTCATCTCCACCAGTAGCAAAAGTTTGTCCAGTAGGACTAAACGTGACACAACGCACTACGCCTTTACGATCTTCTAAAATATCGATGATGTCTTTAGCACCAACGTGCCAAATTTTAATGGTTGAGTCTACTCCACCGCTAATTAAAGTTTGTCCATCGGGACTAAAAGCCAGAGAATTTATTTCATCAACCTGCCTATTTTCCATCCAGGGATATTCGGAAAGCGTACTAATCAAACGACCATTTTTAATATTCCAAAGACGGATTTCGCCACGGCTACCGCTAGCAAGTAATACGTCTGTATGGGCAGGATTTTTAGTAACATCAAGGCAATTTATTCCAGTGGGAAGACCAGTCAGAGTATATAAGCATTCCCCACCTCCTATAGCAGTAAACAGAAAA
>CAZJJR010000437.1:0-230 GCA_964546365.1 uncultured bacterium
ACTTGATTATCATTATTTCCATATTCATCACAATTTTTATTAGTAACTAAAAACCGATTTTGTCATGAAATGCTGATATTGTTAATTTGAGTAAAAGCAAACAATCTCTACAATGAATAACTTTGTATTGACAATTATAGCGAAAATTAAAGTGTTAAGTATTTATACTTTTTCGTATTTATATCATTAGGAAGATGTAAAAGAAAGAAAGGAGAATTATTAAGGCAGTC
>CAZJJR010000437.1:240-1757 GCA_964546365.1 uncultured bacterium
AACAAAAGCAGCAATCCCAACAAAACAAAAATCCATCTACCTTTCGCTGCGAGTGTTTGGGCTGCCCGCAGAGAAAGGTAGATGGATTTTTGTTTTGTTGGGATTGCTGCTTTTGTTGTGCCTTGGCAGTGTTTATTCTTGGAGTATATTTCGCAAACCGTTAGAGGAACTATTTGGCATTAGCGCCACCCAGAGTTTGTTACCTTTCATGGTTTTGTTAGTCCTTTACTCACTATTAATGCCAGTAGCGGGATTTTACATCGATAAAGTTGCGGTGGGTAAAATAACGGCATTTGGCGGAATCGTGATGGGAATTGGTTACGTTCTGTCTGGTTTTGCTTCCTCGCTGACGGCGTTAACGATTACTTATGGAGCGATCGCGGGAGCGGGTGTCGGGATCGCCTATGGAGTACCGATCGCAGTGGCGGCGAAATGGTTTCCCGATAAGAAAGGATTAGCTGTAGGACTAACCGTGATTGGATTTGGGCTGTCGCCTGTGGTTACCGCTCCCTTGGCAAAAAGCGCGATCGCAGCTTACGGAGTACTTCCTACATTTATGATTCTAGGAGTTACCTTTACACTGATCGTTTTAGCGATTTCCACCACTCTAAAATTACCCCCAAAAGGCTGGCAACCAAAAGGCTGGAAGCCGCCAGCAACAGGTAAACAATGGTTAGAAATCGGGCCAGAAAATATTTTGCGATCGCCCACATTTTACACCCTTTGGATTTGCTATACGATCGGTACTTTTGTCGGCCTATCAGCCATTGGCATTTCTAGTTCTGTCGCCCAAGAAATTATCAAACTAGATGGAAATACAGCCGCGTTTGCCGTCTCCTTATTTGCAGTATTTAACGGGTTAGGACGACCTTTATTTGGTTGGCTAACCGATCGACTTCAACCTAAAGGAGCAGCGATCGTTTCTTATATCTTGATTTTAATCGCTTCCATCTTGATGCTCCATGCCAAAGAAGGACAAGTGCTGACTTATATAGTAGCATTTGCTTTATTCTGGCTATGTTTGGGCGGTTGGCTAGCGATCGCTCCTACTACCACGCTCAGCCTATTCAACCCAGAAAATTACGCCAAAAATTATGGCTTAGTCTTTACAGCTTATGGCGTAGGAGCGTTATTAGGTAACTTAGCAACAGGGCAGATTCGAGACTTATTTGGTAGTTACACATTCGCTTTTTACCCCACGGCAATTTTAGCTATAGTTGGGATTTTGATCGCTCAATTTAGTTTGCGCTACAGGAGTTGCAAAATCGAACCAGCTAAAGCTAACAGTTAATTGGTTAGTTTGACAACTACCAATCCAAATCCAGCGCTTTCCAGATAAATGTTGTACATAGAAATAGAAACCCGGTTTCTTGAAGAAACCGGGTTTCTATCCCGTACTTCAGGTAACTGGAATCTGCGGTAAGAACTGCCAGTTGTTTAACCAACAAGCTAATAGCAAAAATCCTCTCCAGAGAAATAATAAGTAATTTAAGAAATCGATTTTACCGATATATATA
>CAZJJR010000437.1:1850-3219 GCA_964546365.1 uncultured bacterium
CCCTTGAAAGGGGAGGCTTGAAACCCTTTTTTTCGGTCAAACTGGAGGTAAAAAGTCAGATGACAAATTTCCAGCGACTTATGCTTTTATGCAGTATAATAAATAACAGCAACAACCGCTAAATCTTTTTTTACCAGGGGTATACAGTATAATAAATAACAGCGGAGAATGCTGTATTATTCGATTTTTTAGGAGGAAACTCCATGACTATCAGCATTTTCGATGCCAATTTTTATCGCTCTCTATACCCAGACCTAGCTCAAGCCGGACTCACCACAAACGAGCAATTACGGCAACACTTTCTGACTTTCGGTATTAACGAAGGGCGTCAATTTTCTAAGTTTGTCGAACTCAATTACTATACAGCTAGTTATCCCGACCTAAAAAAGGCAGGCTTAACAACCAAGCGTCAACTTTTTGACCATTTAGAACAATTTGGGGCAACCGAGGGACGCCGAGCAGCAGTTACCTATAACCCGATTTATTACGCAGCTGTGAATCCAGACTTGGTGCAAGCCAATTTGAATAAAGAACAACTCCTCGAACATTACCAAAAATTTGGTATTAATGAAGGACGCGCCGCCTCAGAATTTTTCAATCCCAGGTTTTATCTAGATAGTTACCCAGATTTAAAAACAGCTTTCGGCAACAATTATCAGAAAGCGCTGGAGCATTTCCTAACCAAAGGTATTGCAGAGGGGCGCTTCGGTTATGGAATTTCAGATGGACGCTTTGGTTCCGGTTATCTCAGCCTTCCATTCGATCCTGGAAACACTGTCAAAGGTGCTTACGAACTAGGCAGCTTAGTTACCGAAGCCAGATTGAGTAACGTTTTCAACACTTCCAATCAGGAGGATTATTATTACTTCAACCTGGACAAGCCCAGCAATTTCAACTTATGGCTAATCAGCGAGCTTAGTACTACTGTGAAGTTGTTTGCAGATATTAACAACAATCAAGCGATCGATCCTGGCGAACAATTGCTAACTCAAACTTCTACAGGTGGTTATCATATAACTCCTACCATAGGAATCGATCGGGTGCTGCCGCAAGGGGGCTACTACCTGGATATAGTCACGGGTTCCTCCACTTTTAACAATAACTACTATATGGAGATTAGTGCGAGCCCCAAAGCTGGTAACACAGTCGCCACTGCTTTAGATATAGGCAATCTCAGCGGCAGCACTTATACTCATGAGGACTTGGCGGATACTGCTGACCGGGATGCTTTCTATCGCTTTGTGTTGACTAATCCCATTAACAACTTCAACTTGTCTGTTTTTGGTGCTGGAAACGATTCGCTGACAGCTAATCTGTATGCTGACGCTAATAATAATGGTCAGATCGATCCGGGTGAGTTGTTGGCGAG
>CAZJJR010000438.1:0-3179 GCA_964546365.1 uncultured bacterium
CGATTGATACCGCCAAAGATACAGATGAGCAGATTCAGCAATGGATAGTTCGAGTTTATCAACCTGTCAATCGCTTGCTTTGTCGCATACTCAATCCTTTGAAAGAGCAAATCAGCGAACTGGCTGCCGATCCGTTTGACGATGAACTGATGGAAGATTTTCAGGATTACCTGAAAGATTGTCGCGACCTTCTAGACCAAGCTCAATTTTATTTCCGTTCCATACCTAACCCTTCCCCAATGGCAGGTGTAGCGGCTAGCCTTTATTATTGTCTCGATCGAGTGGGCGACGGAATTGATGAATTGGAGTTGTTTACTTTGAACTATGATGACAACTACCTCCACACCGGACAGGAAATGTTTAGAATAGCCGCTGGACTGAGACGAGAAGCTCAAGCCTCGATCAAAAGTATTGCTTAAGGAAAGATAGAGATGGAGGGATGGGGGATGGGGAGATAGATGAGTTAACTCACTGATTCCTAACTTCTGAATTATGACTCCTTACTTCATCGTTTCGACTTAAAATAGTTTACAAAAGTTTACTTATAACCATCGCTCCTCCCAAAGTGGATTCATGAAGTGCATTATTAATCGTCGGGCCCAGTTTTCGGCTAGCCACAGGTACTGGTTGCCTGAATTAAGCGAAAGCGAAAACATACAACGGTTTGGTGCGTGTACTCGCATCCCCGGACACGGACATAATTACGTTCTCCATGTTTACATGGCGGGTGAATTGGATGAGTACGGTATGGTGCTGAACTTATCTGATGTTAAGCACGTAATCAAGCGGGAAGTAACCAGTCAACTGGATTTTTCCTATCTCAATAATGTTTGGCCAGAATTTACCCAAACTCTGCCAACTACCGAAAACATAGCACGGGTAATTTGGCAGCGATTGGTTCCTCACTTACCCTTGGTACGAATTCAACTGTTTGAACATCCCGAACTCTGGGCTGATTATTTAGGAAACGGAATGGAAGCTTATCTCAGTATTGCCACTCATTTTAGTGCCGCTCATCGTCTGGCTCGTCCTGACCTCAGCTATGAGAAAAATTGCGAGATTTATGGCAAATGCGCTCGTCCTAACGGTCACGGTCATAATTACCATTTAGAAGTGACGGTAAAAGGGGAAATAGACCCACATACTGGCATGATTGTCGATTTACCAGATTTGCAAAAGGTGGTTGAAGATTATGTAGTCGAACCTTTCGATCACACTTTCTTGAATAAAGATATTCCTTACTTTGCAGAAGTAGTACCCACTGCTGAAAACATTGCCGTTCACATCCGCGATCTTTTGCAAGAACCAATTCGGGGATTGGGAGCTAAACTTTACAAAGTAAGGTTAGTGGAAAGTCCGAATAATTCATGTGAAGTTTATGCCACTGAATCGGAAATCAATTCTGCTAATGGCAAAATCAGCGAACCTATTTTAGTGCGCTTGTAAAAGCCAGTTATCAGTAAACAGTTATCAGTTATCAAGGTGTATGGTAGGAAATTTAAACTTTTCTTCTCGCTCTGATTGCTGATAATTGGTAACTGTTAACTGTTAAAAATTAGCTAGCGCAGCTAATTACTATTGACAAAATAACTGACTGTTTTCACTAATTCATCAATATTTAAAGGCTTGCTAAGATAACCGTTTGCACCAGCAGCCAAACAACGATCGCGATCGCCTGCCATTGCGATCGCAGTTACTGCCACCACAGGTACTTTTTGCCAAAGAGGATGAGCTTTTAAGTGCCGAATAATCTGCAAGCCATCTACTTCTGGCAATTGAATATCCATTAAAATCAAATCTGGTAAAGATTGAAGGGTTACTAAAGGAGAATCGATCGTCTCCATCATAGTGCCACCATCATAAACTAATTCAACTACATAACCCTCTAGTTCCAGCACTTCTGAAATTAACGCTTGATTATAAGGCTGATCTTCTACTACCAATACTCGTTTTAAATTTGATTTTTCACTTACGATTACTGGTTTATCATCGGTAATTTTTGTCCGCTGATAATCTAATGACAAGTGACTATTAACTAATGACGAATTTCTCATTTCTGTCAAAGGTAGCCAAATCCGAAATGCCGAACCTTGATTTTCTATTGACTCTAAAGAAACCGTACCACCGTGTAATTCGGCCAACCTTTTCGTTAAAGCCAAACCTAAACCAGTGCCTTCATGTCGCCTTGCTAAGGAAGCATCTACTTGCTGAAAAGGGCGAAATAGTAAGTGCCATTTATCTTTAGGAATACCAATTCCCGAATCTTTTACTTCCAAACAAAGATAAGGTGTACTAGAATTAATCGGGCTGCGGTCTGGGCGATATTCTTTAGCTAAATCTTTTCCATAAGCCAATCGACTACTTAGCTTGATTTGCCCGCCTTCAGGCGTAAATTTTACAGCATTAGATAATAAATTAATCAACATTTGAGAGACTCTACGTTCGTCCAAATTTGCTTGGTTAACGCGATAGTCAATTTCTAAAGCAAGAGCTAATCGCTTTTTATCTGTACGAGGCTGAATCATTTTCAAGCATTCCGTACATAGATTATTAAGCGATACTGGTTGTAGGTTGAGGTCTGCTTTACCAGCTTCAA
Organism: uncultured bacterium; assembly: GCA_964546365.1. Classification (GTDB taxonomy): domain Bacteria; phylum Cyanobacteriota; class Cyanobacteriia; order Cyanobacteriales; family Aerosakkonemataceae; genus DATNQN01. The sequence goes on from CAZJJR010000438.1 coordinate 2,597, forward strand.
TTTTAGATAAATCTAGAATGTCGTTAATTAATTGTAATAAGTGTTGACCGCTTTTTTCAATGGTTTGAACGTAGCTGATTTGGCGTTCGCTCAAATGACCAGCGCTTTGTCTTAGTAACAAATCAGAAAAACCCAAAATACTATTGAGAGGCGTTCGCAGTTCGTGAGACATAGAGGCAAGAAATTCCGATTTTAATTGAGAAGCTTTTTCTAAATCTTCGTTAATTTGACGGAGGCGTTCTTGTGCTTGCGCTCTTTCAATTGCTACTCCTAAAGTACGGCAAGCAGCTAACAGCATATCCTGTTGTGGTGCTTCTTGTAGTTTCTGCAAACTCCGAGATTCTAAGGTGAGAACGCCAATGATAGTGTTATCGGCGGCAGGAATTGGAAAAATACCTAATTGACCGATTGCTGGGTGGCGAAATCCGGGTAATGCTTTTGGGTGATTGTGATAATCTTCGACAAAAATTGGTTTACCTGTTTCTACTACTTGCCAAAGTAATCCTTGCCCGTAAGGAATTCCTTGATTTAGGAGTGCTTGCATTTCGGCAACTGCCACTTCTCCATAAGTGGCAATAAATTG
>CAZJJR010000439.1:0-3154 GCA_964546365.1 uncultured bacterium
TATAGCGATCGGCTACGTTGATTAAACTATCGCTAGTCATGGAACGCAAACTCACCACTTCCACCCGCACCCCCCGATAACTAACTGCGTCTACGGCATAAGCAAGATCCCCATCACCGCTAACTAACACAGCCGTATCGTAAGAACCGACTAAAGCCATCATATCAACGGCTATTTCCACATCTAAGTTGGCTTTTTTGGAACCATCTGGCAACTGCACCAAATCTTTAGCAATTACTCGATAGCCATTTCGACGCATCCAAAGTAAAAAGCCTTGTTGCTTTTCATTGGTGCGATCGACTCCGGTATAAAAGAAAGAACGCAATAACCGAGATCCTGCGGTTAACCGACATAGCAATTTGGTGTAATCGATTTCGATCCCCAATTGCAGAGCAGCATAAAATAAATTAGAGCCATCGATAAAAATGGCCACTCGACCACGGTTTTCTAAGACTTGTTCCGGTGTAAATACCGTATCTTTTTCCAAATTATTCAACATTGTTGTTATACCTCGATTTTTTATCAAAAAATCTATTGATGCTATCTTTTCATATTTCTAGCATCTATGCTGCAATGACGCTCTTATGAAGAACTGGTGGCTACCAGTTCTATTTTCTGAAAAACAGGTTTAGGTTCGCCTAAAGTCTGGCTATTAGCTAGTGTTCCCCAATTAGCATGAATAGTGAAAGGTGCTGACTCAATAATTTCGTATTTTTTATTAAAATCTGTGTCAAAACCTAACTGTTGGTAAATATCATTGCTGATGTTGGGAATAATCGGGGCCAAAAGGTAAGCAGCCAATCGAACTGATTCTAAAACGCTATAGATGACTTGTTCGACTGCTTGCTGTTGACCTTGCTTGTAAAGCGTCCAAGGTGCTTGTTCGTCGATATACTTATTACTCGTGCGAACTAATGCGAAAATAGCTTCGGTTGCTTTGCTAAAAGCGAGGTTTTCGTAAGCTCTTGCAACTTGTTCTCCCAACGGCAATCCGATCGCTTTTAATGGATGATCTGCCGGAATATCTTCTCCAGTTAAATTCGGCACTTTGCCACCGCAATATTTTTGAGCCATTTTAAGAGTGCGATTGAGCAAGTTACCTAAATCGTTGGCTAAATCGGCATTTAGGATCGGAATAAACCGATCTTTTTCCCGAAAATCTCCATCTTGGCCAAATTCGATCTCCTTCATAAAGTAATAACGAACGGCATCAGATCCGTAACGGTTAACTAAGGCAACGGGATCGATGGTATTACCCAAGGTTTTACTAATTTTTTGCCCGTCTTTAGTTAAAAAACCATGTCCGAATACTCTTCCTGGTAGAGGTAGTTCGGCTGACATTAACATAGCAGGCCAGTAAACTGCATGAAAACGTAAAATGTCTTTTCCAATTAGGTGTAAGTTAATTGGCCACCAATTTGATAAAGCATTCTCTAAGGTTGGTTCGGCATCCGGATCGAGTAAAGCCGTTACATATCCTAATAAAGCATCAAACCATACGTAAAGAGTTTGACTGGGATCGACTGGGACGGGAAAACCCCATGCAACATTTACCCGTGAAATGGAAAAATCTTGTAATCCTTGGTTAACGAAGTTGATTACTTCGTTACGACGACTTTCTGGTTGAATAAAATTAGGTTTTTCTCGATATAGTTCTTCTAGCTGAGTTTGGTATCTGGAAAGTTTGAAAAAGTAATTTTGTTCGTCTCGCCATTCCACTTCTTTATTAGGATGAAGAGGGCAGCGATTTCCTTCTAATAGATCCTTTTGTTCTTTAAATTCTTCGCAGGAAACGCAGTACCATCCTTTTTGTTGTCCTTGATAGATGTCACCTTTTTCCCAAACGCGCTGGAAAAATTCTTTTACGATCGCTTCGTGACGAGTATCGGTTGTGCGACTAAAGCGATCGTATTGAATGTTGAGTTGTTGCCAAAGGGATTGAAAGCCAGCGGAAATTTCATCGGAATGCTCTTGAGGAGATTTTCCGCGAGTTTGTGCTGTACGCTCGATTTTTTGCCCGTGTTCGTCTGTTCCAGTAATTAACAGGACTGGTTTTCCCCGCAATCTTTCAAATCTGGCGATCGCATCTGCTGCAATGGTTGTATACGCGCTACCAATATGGGGTAAGTCGTTTACATAGTACAAAGGGGTTGTAACAGCAAATGTGTTCTTATTTTTATCGATAGAATTCATGGAAAATGACAATGTACTACTCTAAAACTGTTTTTAATCATACATGAGGCTCTTCAACACCTGATTGTATTTCTTTTTATTATGTTTTGTATAAATAAATCTTATGCAGTGTTTTTACGGGAATAATCTACTAGTTTAGCCATTCTCAGACAGATCGTTATTTACATTTCTTTTGGTCAGGGTTGCCTCTACCTTGGGGTATTTGCGTAGATGAGCGAATAAAAGTTAAGAATTATTAAAGATAACCAGCCTTTTTGATGGCTTTTAATGTTGCCAACTCATGTATCTGAATACTCCATTACTGATTTCTCGATCGTTGCTAGGTGCTATTGGCACTCAGATGTTTGTTTACCATCAAGATCGAATTCCTCAGTCTGGCGCTGTACTAGTGGTGAGCAATCATCGCAGTTTTTTGGACGCACCTCTGCTAATGGCATCTTTAGGACGTAATATTCACTTTGCTTGCCATCATTACATGGGTCAAGTACCGATATTGCGAGAAGCGATCGAACAATTAGGATGTTTTCCTTTAGATGAACCGGGTGCAAGGCAAAAGCAGTTTTTTGGGCAAGCGGTTCAATTGTTGCAGCGAAGACAGGTGGTAGGAATTTTTCCAGAGGGTGCTTTTCCAATGGTAAATTTTACTCAACCCGATCGCATGGGTAAATTTCAAAAAGGATTTGCCCATTTAGCTTTGCGAGCAACTGTGCCGGATTTAATGGTTTTGCCGATCGCGATCGCTTCTGTGGAAGAAAGCGTTAGTTCTGCCGTGCCTTTGAAACTACTGAGTTTATTCGATCCTTCAGAGCCGTTGTTCGATCGATCGGGCTGGCATCCTTTAGTATTATACCGTCGTGCCAACGTCTCGATCGGTCGTCCTTATTGGATTGGCGAATCACAAAGAAAATCTTATCGAGGTAAACAAGCAAAAGCGACTGTAGCTGATATTATGTATCACTGT
>CAZJJR010000440.1:0-3149 GCA_964546365.1 uncultured bacterium
ACCTGTAAATTTATAAGCGACGCGAGTGTTGGGATAACCTAAATTGGCTAATACTCGATTGATATAATTCCAACCCAAATAATCGATTATTTGGTTGGCCGCAATGTTACTGCTATAGGCGATCAATTGAGTTAGCAAATAACGCCAAGGATAAGATTTTCCGACTTTGATATCTGAATAGTCTTCTTCTGTATAGTTATTGGGATGAATATAGGTAGGAGTGCTAAGGCTGATCTTTTTTTCAGATAGTTTTTGTAAAAGCGCGATCGCGATCGGTACTTTAATTAAACTGGCGGCACTTTGCGGATAACTATTTCCTCGATAGTTGAGACATTTTCCCGAAAGGTTGCAAACCGTGATACTGGGAGAAGTCAAACCGTTATTTCGAGCAATTTTAACCAGCTCGGGTGAGTAAGAAAATTGGTTAGCAGTAGCAAATAACCCTGGAAAACAGATCGCGATCGGAGTAGTAATTAGTGCGATTGCTAAAAATTTCCTAATCATTTACTTTATGGCAACTAATTTAATTAAACCTCATTCTACTTTTGATAACAATTGATATTCCCCATGAATATTCCAGCGCTTGTTTTGGTGAATCAACAATGTCAGATGAGTAGCGCTAAACTCAAATTGCAAAGGGCGCTGTTGAAATTCCGGCCATGCTGCACGGAAATTTTGCTTTGTCAAGTCTTTAAAAGCGACCGTCATGTGAGGAGCGAAAGGGCGTTGTTTTGACATCGGATCGACGATACCTAATCCGGTCTCCATCTTATCCATCAACGCTTTTTGTAAGCTTAAAAGTTCTGGTGACTTGATAACATTGATATAGATAACTCTCGGCACGAAAGCCCCAAATCCTGATAAGGTAATCGGTATCGTTGTTTGCTTGTTGGCAAAACTACTCAAAGATTGTTCTAATACTGCAACCGAGTCGAGCGACCACTCAAAGGGTGGTTGGAGAGTGACATGGGGTGGAGATTTGAGGGCGTGGCTGCTAGCATACTTATCTGCAAAGTATTGCTTAATTTCAGTGACCTGGTTCTGAAATTCTACAGGCGGCAGCAAAGCGATAAAAAACAGGCTTTTTGATTTATCCAAAAGCGTTTTCAGTTCTTCAATACCACACAGGGAATATTAACACGAAAAGGATCGATTGAAATGCCTTGGTTTGTGAAAATCGAAGAAGGGATTGTTGATAAAGTAACTTTCGATCGATACGTTCCAGCCCATAAAGCTTACGTGCAAGATTTAATTAATAAAGGGCATCAAGCGCGGACGGGATATTGGGCGAGGATGGGGGGCGGAATGATGATTTTTTTCGCAAATTCGATGGAAGAAGCCCAAAAAATTGTGGATGAAGACCCTCTAGTGAAAAATGGTTGCGTTAAATACCAGCTTTATGAATGGCGAGTTGTGGTGGAATAACGGTTGAGTATTGTTAGCTACGATGGGTTGAATTTACTCGTGAAGTAGGAACACCATTTATTGTAGAGACGTTTGATGGAACGTCTCTACATTTATAGCTTTATCTTGACTTTTTCCCTTTCGCCATTAAATTAGCACCAGCAACGCCAAACACTAGTAAAACCAAACCAGAAGTAGGTTCGGGAACTGCCGTGGGTGCGTGTAACCCTGCTACGAAAGTGATATCTGCGTCGAACTTACCCATTGAATAATCTGCTTCTAGACCATTTGGCCCGACTTTGGGTTGGTACTGACCGCCCAAAAATCCTTGTCCGTCTTGTCCCTGAACCATATCGCTGGAAATCAGGTTTTTAATCCGAATTGCTTCAATTTGTTCGCCCTTGTTCAGGCCGAAATTACTAAAATCGATCGCGGTTGCAAAGCTATAAGAATCCCAATATCCGCTACTAAACTGGTATAAGTAGTTAGTAAAGCCGCTACTGCCAACTTTCTTAACGGCTACCGCATAAGCTTCCGGTTCACCACTACCCCCACTTTCGTAAATTACTAAGTCATTGCCATCCTGATTTGCTAAAGACATTCCCTTTCCCCAACCGAGTTCGATAATAGATTCGGTTTGGTTGTCTTTACCAAGAGTGAAAGAGTAACTGAAATTAGGCGCGGTGTTGCTGTCAAGTAACCGCCCAATAGTGCGGTTATTCACTGAAGGTTCGTTAGAGCCAAAGGAAGCGCCGTAGGCAGAGGTTTGTTCCTGTCCTTGAATGATTTTGCCAGTCGTTACGGAATTAGCAACATCCCAGCTATAGCCCCCAACTGAGAAGGTGGCAGCGGTAGCAGGCTGGGCAATAGCTAATAAGATACCTAGAGCGGTGAATGAAAATCCCATTTGATGGGAATTTTTTTTAGCAAAGCTTTTCATTTTGGTAGAACCCTTGCAAAAATAATTTTTTGTGACGAACAGATTTTGAGGCGCTTGAATTTAATCCAAGCTTGGTCAAATTTGGCACTTCAAACGCCAAAAGCCCGTATCTTCAAAATCTTTGATTCGCAGATGCTGTAATAGTTCCCACGCCCGATCTTACCGACGTCGAACTTCCATAATTTCACTCTCTACACCCTGATATCTAATACCTCAACCAGCGGCTCTTACTTAAACCATGCAGTTTCAATGGAAAAACGGATAAAGCCTTGGCTTTAAAGGAATAACTCTGGAATTTGTTTACCAATGCACCATAACATATAGTTCCAGATAAGGATGGTATTTAGTAAATTTTTTGACCGATTAACTTAAAATTCTTCACAAATTTTTTTTGTGTGTTCTGACCGGAATAATTTTTCGCCAGATGAGTTTATTGAATAGCATAACTTACGAGATCGAGAAAAAAGCAAGCTCGATCGAACTTAAGGTGTCAGTATTTCCATCTACCCACACCACAGGTTCAGAATAGAACTATGCACTTAGGTTAAAAGGGAAAAACGGTCAAACGCTGACCGTTTAAGCTTTTCCTCTTAGCCCTTTTCGCCTTTTCGTCTGTTCCTTGACAGTAAAAGGTAAGATGGTCATGAAGGGAATGGTCAAAAAGTAGGAACCCCTTTGACAAAGAGGAACAACTGTGCAGCCTACGGATGCAAGCAAATTTACGGATAAAGCTTGGGAAGCGATCGTCAAATCCCAAGAAATCGTGCGTCGCTATCAACATCAATATTTAGAAGTAGAACATTTA
>CAZJJR010000441.1:0-3145 GCA_964546365.1 uncultured bacterium
TTTTTTATTTTAGTTTAGGGTGAAAAGTGGGTGAAAAATGGGCGGAAAGAGGGCGTTTTGAGGGCGAAAGCACTTCGAATTTCGAATTTCGGATTTTTCATGCAGTAAGTATTTTTGTAGATTGGGGAGGCAGGGTGGGTTGTGGAGAGGAGAATGGCGGTTAGGTTTAATTTGAAAATATGTGATTTTGTATCTATCTATAAACAAGAGAGTTATGGATTTATGGTTTTATTTGAGGGTGAAAAGAGGTTCAAAAATGGGTGAAAAATGGGCGGAAAGAGGGTGAAAAAGGTTTTTTTGAGGTTGTTTTCAGGTTCGAAAGGAGATTTGCGTGAAAAGTGGACATTTATAGTAGGTTCTTGTTGTTTAAGCATGGGATTAATGTTGTATAGGTGTATAGTATAGTGAACGTATGTCGAGATAAATTTTTTAAAATTGGTGGAGTGGATGGGCATGGATGGGGCGGGCTTTCAGCCTTTTTGGTGGGTGGAGGCTTGTTTCCTCGTCCGTTGGCCCTAGGCTGGGATGGGGTGCGCCTTTGGCGCACAAGCACTAAGTAGGGCTTGCCGGGCAACCGAGACGGTCGCCACGCTCTCACGACAGGGAATAGCAGAAGGCAGAAAGTTGAAGTGAGGGTGGGGGGAACTCTGTGCAGGGTTGCGGAGCAGAGGACTCATAATCCTTGGTCCGGAGGACAGCTTTTTGGGTGGGGTTGAATGAGGGTATTATATAATGCTGCAAGCGCGCTTGTATTCTTAGAAGGATTGTAGATAATTCTCTAAAAATAAGCTAACTCTCCCTAAGTTACCCCTATGGACTACTACTGTAAATTTTGCGGCATACGAAACTCGATGGTGCAGGGCTTAACGGCTGCACGTTGCGAGCGTCATCCCGAAGGACGATACGCAGGTAAGCATGTGATCTACGAAGGCTCAGTGAAATCCAAGTATCAGTGCAAATATTGTGGCATAACCAATAGCACTATTCAGGGGCTTACTGCTGGAACATGCCAGAGGCATCCAGAAGGTCAATTCGAGGGGCGGCATGAGCCTTTGCTGTAACTAGATTACACTGCTATCGTTCTTTTCAGGGATACCTACAAGATTATTAAGAATGAAGTTATAAATCTTTTCACCGCGATCCTTTATTAGTTTTTCCCAATTGTCAGAGTTTCTCCATAAATCACGTTGCTTGTTATGTTCTGAATATGATATGCCGATTTCTGGATAGCATTTTTCAGCAGGATGTTTGTCGCTCTGTGACGAATTCTCACTATGAGTCAGTAAAAGCAAGTTTCCTAATCCATTTTTATATTTATTAATTTGCTCAGACCGCAATTGTAGAGTGTCCTCTGGTACGCCAATTAACCATTTAATATTCCAATTGTCGGGAAGGATATGTTCAACTGAAAACTTTCCGTTCAAGAGACTACGAATGCCAGAGTTTTTAAAAAATTCTCCATCCTGTGATTCATATTTATATATAGCGTAAATCATCTTATTTTTCCACCAGTAATAGGCATTAGTAAGAACTTGATTTTTATATTCTTCTTGACAAAGGCATTGACGGACTCGATGCTGCAAGTCCTTGTCTAAGCGATCTGGTCGAAATCCTTCTTTAACATATTTTAATAATAGATCATTTAATTTTAATTCTAATGGGGTTTGATTGTCAGGATTATTAAGTAGGTATTTGTATATTTCTTGAAAATTATCTTTGTGTGTCAAGCCATGATAGCGATCGTGGAAATCTCTTGTATATAGCAGTCTTTCCCATAGGATTAGGGAAAATCTACTAATGCGGCCATTAGGATTATCAGGATTATTTGAAAATAGACGACATACAATTAAAAAGAATTCGCAACTCAATTCACGTTCTAAAATCATAACATCACCTACTAGACGGTCTTCTTTGTCCCATTTAGGGATCGTTTTGCATATAATTATAAACGTCCTCTTGAGCTCTTTTGCTAAATTGATGGCATAATCCACGGGACGTAAACTATTAGATTGGGAAGAGTTTATTATTTTTAATTGCAGTTTTTCGTTCACATACTTAATCAATGCTTCTGGACTAGAGTTTGGATAAGGCACTTTTAAATCTTCTTGTTCTTTTTTCGATCCATCATCTATTATGCGTAGGTGGATTCGTAAAATTTGATCTACACTAATTTGACCACGAAAGCTATTTGTTGAGAGCAATTCCTGGAGTTTATATATTTCGCCGAAGTCATTTTGGATTTCACTTACTATCGCATCTTTATTTTCACCACCATGCAAATAAACAAATTTCATCAGTATTGCTTTAATTATCTCAATCGTTGTCAATCGAACGCCACGAGTGTTGTGCATTTCAAATATATTGACAGCAACTGTTTTGTCTTTAGCAATATGGAGCGAGCATTCCGCGTTTAATATCAGATTTATATAAGAGTTGATATGTTCATCGCATAGGGTATCGTTGAAAGATTTGTTGAATTTAAAGAGAGCCAGCGCCAATCGACGTTGAGAGGTGGTAAGCGCTTCACTATCCAGTGATAAATACTTGCATAATTCCTCGTCCGAGGGGAGTTCTTTGCCGTTCCAGTTGGATTGCTCTTTCAATAAATTGGGCAAATTAGCTTGGATTTTTGTAAATGCTTCACGGTCATACGATACAGTGGAAAATCTATTGATAAGATTGTATCCATTATGGCTATTGGTGCATCTGTGATGACAAATAAGCAAGAAGAGCACAAAAGTTGTAATGCGTTGTTGCCCATCAATGATTTCAAGAGTTTCTCCGTTAGATTCTGCTATAAAATGACCGAAATAATAACGATCATTTGTTTTTGTATGCTGATGCAGGTCATTTACAAAAAGATCAATTTGATCGGCTTCCCAAGAAAATGCTCTCTGGTAGTCTGGAACAACGATGTTTCTGGCTAGACTGTTGGAATAAAAATGCGACTCGAATGAAGTTTGCATAACTGCTAATGGATGGGTGAATTTTCTCGGTGGTTAAGACTACTTGAAAATGCATTACGGCTAATTTGTTTAAAAGGTCAAGCGTCGTTGGGGTGATTTTTGGTCAATGCTTTACCATATCTGGCTTGCGGGGAGAGCGGGGGGTGGGATAGGGTGCGCGGTGATGAAAAATTTGCCGC
>CAZJJR010000442.1:0-3131 GCA_964546365.1 uncultured bacterium
AGCGCTTTCCAAGTAAATGAGGTACACATAACTGCTAACAGAAACCCGGTTTCTTGAAGAAACCGGGTTTCTATCATGTACTTCACTTAACTGGAATCTGCTGTAAGTAGGTAGGTGTGAAAAAACGAAGGTAGATTTGTAGGGGCGAGTTTAGTTAGAGTGCTCGATCTACAACCGTTTGACTCGCTTCCAAAACCCGCCCTGCCCATATGCGTTTATTCCTGCCATCCTACTTAGAGTTGTTCTTGTTGTAACTGAGCAGTTCTTACCTGTATTTGTTGATTTTGATTGCCTCGAACTACAGTTAGTTTCAATGATTGACCGACACGAGAAGATTCCACCATATTTTGTAATTCAGAAGCAGTAGTAATGGGTTTTCCGTCAATGTCGGTAATCACATCTCCTCGGCGGAGTCCTGAAGTGGCGGCTGGAGTATCTGGTAAAACTTTTACGATTAATACTCCTCTGATTTCTGGGACGGTTAAAGGAGAATTCGGATCGTTATTGTTTTGCTTGGCTAATTCTGGTGTTAAGGTAACCATTTGAATTCCCAAGTAAGGATGGGCAACTTTTTGACCACGGGCGAGAATTTGGCTGATTTCTTTGGCTTTATTGATGGGAATGGCAAAACCGATTCCCATTGCATCGGGGCGAATCGCTGTATTAATGCCAATCACTTCGCCGTTTTCGTTTAATAATGGGCCACCGGAGTTACCAGGATTGATGGCGGCGTCAGTTTGAATAAAGTCTAGACGTTTGTCGGGAACGCCTACTTCGCTGGAGGAACGCTTGAGGGTGCTGACGATGCCAAGGGTAACGGTGTTATCTAGCCCTAATGGGTTACCAACTGCTATAGCCCAATCTCCTACACTTACTTGGTTAGAATCTCCCAGCGCTGCTACGGGTAAATCTATTCCTTTGGGATCGATTTTCACTACTGCCAAATCGGTGATTTCATCAACTCCCCGTACTTGTCCTTCAAAGGTACTTCCATTCTTTAAGGTGACCGTTACTTTATCAGCTTCATCAACTACATGGGCATTGGTGAGAATGATGCCGCTTTTATCAATAATGAAGCCAGAACCTTGGCCTTGTAGGAGTTGTTTTTGAGGGCCACGCCGTACGAAATCGTCTCCAAAAAAGCGTCGGAAGAAGGGGTCGTCAAAAAAAGGATCGATCCGGCGAGTAACGGTACGCTCTGTATCGATTCTGACTACGGCAAAGCCTACCCGATTGACGGCTGCTGTCACGAAGCTACCAGTATGAGCTTGATTGCTATTCGGCAACTCAAGCGCTACGCTCTCGCCCTCTAGGATATTGGTATCTGGACTGGCTTGTGAGGGTAATACCCTGAGAGTACCGAGCATCAGAATTGCTCCTAAGAAGGTAGCTATTGCATAGCTAGCGACTTTACCTAAAAGAGAATAAAATTTCCCCATTTCCATAGCTTGATTTTTGAGCTTGGTTGTGATAAGTAAAATTTTGGTTGTAGGGATTGTTATTTATAAAACTATTTTGACAGTTCTCAAGATCGATCGTAACGATTAAAATCAGACGGCTAAGTATAATGCCTGAGTTCTAGGCTAGGATCTTGAAAAGGACTGTTCTAGAACGTAAGAATGATTGGATCTAAAAAGGAATTTTTACCTGCCGAGGAGAAAGATTTGCTTTCTCATCATCATGATACAGACCATATCCATGTCGGTCATTCTCATGAGGAGGGACAGTCTAGCCATCCCCACGTTCACTCTGAGGAGTCTCTGCGGCGGATTGTTAATCGTTTGTCTCGGATTGAAGGCCATATTCGGGGCATTAAGTCAATGGTACAGGAAAGTCGTCCCTGTCCGGATGTACTAGTCCAAATTGCGGCGGTGCGGGGGGCGCTGGATCGGGTGGCGCGAATGATTTTAGATGAACATTTAACGGAATGTATCGGTCGTGCGGCTAAAGACGGCAATATTGAAATGGAAATTGAAGAGTTAAAGGCAGCTTTGGATCGGTTTTTGCCTTAGTTAGTGATTAGTCATTGGTAAATTAACCAAATGCGATCGATCTTTGAGAAACCCGGTTTTTCCAAAAAACCGGGTTTTTTAGCTGCTAGCGCGATCGCAAATTCCCCAAAATTTTTCCAAAAAGATCCTGAACGCGATCGCCAAGCCAGAAAAACGAGAATAGGTAGATGCACCCTGATAATTCAAACCCCCACCTTACCCAGGCGGGGGTTTTTTGTTGCCCAAAGCGATTTACCTTGAGTTTCTCCAAAATTTTTCCAAAAAGATCCCGAACGCGATCGCCAAGCCAGAAAAACGAGAATAGGTAGATGCACCCTGATAATTCAAACCCCCACCTTACCCAGGTTGGGGGTTTTTTGTTAGCAAAGTATTTGGGAAAATTCTGCCAAAACTATCCTGATATAAGTAGCTACTGATAGTAGAAGGGAATAGGTAGATGCACCCTGATAATTCAAACCCCCGCCTTACCCAGGTTGGGGGTTTTTTGTTAGCAAATCACAGCACTTTTTAGCTAATTGAGGTAAATGGAATAGAAACCCGGTTTCTTGAAGAAACCGGGTTTCTGGCGTTTACTAATTATGCTGTGGCTTTCTATTGAAAAAATTTTATCCTGACGCCCTGAGATATTTAAGAAAAAGGAGAGCAGATAGATGCACCCTGATATTCAAACCCCAGCCAAATTCAGGCTGGGGATTCTTTTTTAATTAAAAAATTGACACTATTTTGCGCCAAACAAAATTTAACCTGCTGCTTCTAACTCTTCGCGCAGCAATTGCTGATAAATTTTTGGTAAATGTCGAGACATAGAATTAGTTTCTATGCCATAACCTAAACTAGTCCAAGTGCTAGAAAGCAGGCGCAATACTTGTTCTAATTTTCCCTGTTTTAGCATTTTAGGAATATCAGCACCCCACGCCTGACGATCTTTAAGCCAAGCATATACTACTGCATCCTGATATTCTGCTTCAAAACTATAATTAGTCCAAAAAATCAATTGTTCCGGATTGGGATGATAGCGATGGGCTTTTTCTTTCCAGGTCTTATTTAACATTTGGTAGCGCCCAGCTGCTGTAGAGCACTTGCCTTTCTTTGGCCCGCTGCCGCTCGTAACGCCCCGTT
>CAZJJR010000443.1:0-3100 GCA_964546365.1 uncultured bacterium
TGTTCTGTTTCAAAAGGTTTAGCCAGAAAATCATCCGCACCCACCAACTTGGCACGCACTCGATTAATCACGCCATCCCAACTAGTTAACATCACGACAGGGGTATTGCTAAAAGGAGTACTTTTCCTTAAAAAACTACAAAGGTTATACCCATCAGTTTTGGGCATTACTATATCTAAAAACAGCAAATCCGGTTTGTATTTAGTTAATTTAGCAACTGCTTCGATCGGATCTTGAATATAAAGTACTCGATAACCAAGGGGCGTTAGCAATTCTTTTAAATATTTACCTACTAAAGGAGAATCATCCACGCAAGCAATTACAGGTTGGTTTTTATCTTGAGAATCAACAAATTGTGTCGGTAAGGAAGGAGGAGTAATGTCAGGTAAATTTTCTAATTCTACAACCCCTTGTTTGTAAAAATAATGAACTAATTTAGCGACTCTAGCGATCGGTTGCTTTGTCTTCAATGAAATATCCCACATAGTATATCTGCCATTGAATAAAGCAGTCAAATTCAGAAACGTATCAGCAGAACATCCAGAAGGATTTGAAGCAGATTTTGTCAGAACAGGTGCTAACTGAGGATCGAGATAACTCAGCCCCGTTTCTCGCCATTGCTGATATATATTTTGACTTTGGTGAAAAATTTTCTTTACTTCTAAAGGACATAACGTAAGATAAAAAGGTATTTTCGGTTCCTGATATTCGCAAGAACGCCAATAACCGTTACCAGTCCCCAGACGAGTGATGGATAATACAACTTCTTCTGTAATTTCCCTTACAACTGCTTTCACCTGAGCGGCGGTTAATTCGCCTTTCGCCATTCCGTAATGTAACAGCTGACATTCCCAAATTTCGTGATTACTGACAGGACGATTTTCCACTTTCCAATTGGGACAGTGACGCTTCAAAGCTCTTTGCCAACGGCGAACGCGGTGGGTTTCCTCAACGGAATAAATTAATTGGCCCAGAAAAAAGCAAAGTCGCCATTGAGTAGTTTTGTTACCTAAAACTAACTCTCCTGTAGCATGCTTCTGGTTGATGGTAAAAATTTGCTGCTCTAATTTGGTCAACCACGAAGATGTAGATAACGTTTGCATAATTACCCTGCCGCCCGCTGGCTGTTGCGGAGAATACTTATTAATTTAACGGACTGAAGGGAAAGGTAAGAATCGTATAGTTACTGATTTTAGATTAAAGTTTGCGTGAAGTTACCATCAGCATCAATACTGCTCTGTTAAGCCACTGTAGATTGGGTTGACGCCAGAAAAACCAATACTTTGTTGGGTTTCGCGATCGCAAAACCCATCCTACGAAAAATACTAATTGTAAATTTAAAATGAAGGTATTTCTTAATAAAAACTATAGATTTGAAATTGTAACCAACTTTACAACTTCAAATCTATTATCCCCTTTTCGATCGTATGACAACTAATTCACCCGCTCACCTACTCACTTTTGGTGACGTACCTCAATTACGGTGTGTACGTTACCGCGAGGAGCAAAATCACCTTTAACGGTAATCTCCAAGGGGTCGCAAGCCGCTACAAAATCATCGAGGATTTGATTAATAGATTCTTCGTGAGAGATATAGCGATCGCGATAACTATTGATGTAAAGTTTAAGTGCCTTTAACTCCACCACTGTTCGATCCGGCACGTAGTTAATGTAGATGGTAGCGAAATCCGGATAACCGGAAAACGGACACTTACAAGTAAATTCTGGCAAACTAATCTCGATATTGTAGCGTCGTCCGATGCGAGGATTGGGGAAGGTAATTAAATTTCCTTCAGCGATATTCCTTTCGCCATACTTCATTTCTGTTTCTGAACTTTTCTCTAACACTACGGACTCAGGTGAAGATAATGGCTGAGTTGAGTAGTCATTCATAACTAATCCCTAAAAATTAAAATGGAGAGTTGAAATCATTATCTATTGTTTCACCCGATTCCCAGTCCGGGCAATTATTTCCTTCCCAGCCATAGGGGTGCATTCCACAAATTAACAAATTACCGCCGTAAATTTGACCGTGGAGATGACGACAACCAGCACAGGCAGGATGTTTGGCAAATAAAGATTCTTCTTCAACTACTTCCCATCCACTATCAAATCCTATTTCATCATCCAAACCGGAATCAAGCTCAAGTAAAGGATCGACTATTGCACTAAAAAGCTGTTCTATATCACCGGAGAAGGTATTTTGCAACTGTTGAGCCACTTGTTCGGAAACAAGTGCAAATGATTCTAGCGCATCAGCTATTTCCAACAAAAAATTTTCCACATCATCAGCCACGGTTTCTACGATTTCAATTAAGTTTTTTTGCCAGTCTTCCATAATTTTTTATGCTCGGCTCGCTCTCAACAAAAATGGCTGAACTCGCGAGATCAGCCATTTAATTTAAGCATTTCATTTAAAATTATCCCTGTTTAATTTCCCCTACTATATCTTAATCTCTCATTCGAGTAATGGGGATCGCGATCGCGCTTTTCGCTAATAGCCGATCGAGTTTTACCATTCTAATCTTGCTTCAGACGACGCAGTTCTTCTAGCAACGCCATCCCTTGATCTCTGAGTTTGTCTACGTTCTGTCCCTGACTTTCAGATGTCTCGTCATCATCTGCCACAATTTCAATTCGGCGCGGTTCAGAGGGTTTAGAATCGGTGCGATCGTTACTAGATGTAATCGGCTGCTGTTGTTGCGCTCTGTTTACCATTTCGTCAACCAGGCGGCGGGCTTCTTCTGTCGTCATTTCACCCTTTGCCACCATCTCATCTGTCAGCTTTTGGGCTTGTTCTCGCAGTTCCCCCAGTCTTGCACCCGCTTGTTCGCCAGCCGATGCAACTACGCCCACTCCCAGGTAAAAAGCTTTTTTAACAATATCTCCTAAACCAGCCATAACACTGCTGTTCTACCAAAAAAGGGCGACCCGGAGTTTACGCCTACCACAAGCATCTCTTATTGCTGCTACCTTCCGGTTCTGACAAGGTTTGAGCGTTGTGGTCGCGTAAGTCCAGGTCTATATTTAAGAATAGCACAAAATTCAGAATTCAGGAGTCAGAATTCAGGAGTCAGAATTCAGGAGTCAGAATTCAGGA
>CAZJJR010000444.1:0-3077 GCA_964546365.1 uncultured bacterium
GTGTAGGTTCAGGACAAGGATTAACCCTAAGATAGGTATTCATCTCCCTAGATTAAAAGTAATTTATCAGATAAAATGTGTTAAAGGATCGTATGAATTAAGTATATCTATATATTAGTACCAGATTGAAAAAATCGCAAATGAAGTGTCCTGCACTTTCGCTGTAGTTTAAGGGTGAATCTTTTCCATCGTTCAAAGCAAATGCAGGTGGTTCTCTAAATTTGCAAAATGATAGCTAAGATTAATGGGTTTTTTAAAAATAAATGTATGCCCAATTATTAATCGCATAATCTTGAAATACGCAGGCTTTTATTTCTCTAGGCAGATTGTGGGCGAAATGGTTACATCAGTTTCAGCTTTCAGTCAATCTTGGATATAGGATTTGTTCGAGTTCGCATGTATTTATAAATTTTTTGTGAATTATTCTGCTGGAATATGCATAAAATACTATTACCGTCGTGCGGGGTTACTTTGACCAAACTTTTTCATGTTTTTTTTAATTATCTTACGATTGGGGTCGAACTTGGAGATAAAACTTGGCAGTTGGGGGTAATCAGGGTCGGGGAATCGATTGGTGCTGTTAATAATTTTTTAAAGTTGAAGTTTAGAAAGATATTTTCAAAATTAGTGCTTGGTCAAAGTTACCCGCGCATGGGGTTACTTTGACCAATAGTAGAAAATGTCGCATTTTATTACATTTTTGTCCATAATTATTTACTATTCAGCGTGTTTATCAAAATACTTAGTTGAACGAACAATTTATTTTATCAACAGTTAATTCTTATCAAACATGAACATATTTTAATATTATCAATAACAAAAAATCAAAAAATCCCTAATACTCTTCCGAATCGTCCTCAGTGGACTCCGGATTTCCGACGCTTCTACCAGGCACCACCTTAATTCGCTTCGTTGGCGGTCTTCTTCGAGAACTTGGTCCAGCTCTTTGATCTCCATAGAGTTTCGACGACAGCAGTTTTTCAACGACTTCGGCTACAATGCAATCTGAATTTTCCCGTGCTAAACCACCAGGCATTTTTCGCAAGACTCTATCAGCATCGATTGGTCAAATCCCACATGTCGCAAATCCGCTCTTCAAATTCGCAGATCCATTTCCCTTTTCCATCAATTCCTGAACCAAATTCCAAAGCAATCGCGGAAAATCCGCTTTCAATATATTACCCTTGTTATGTACAGTCGACTTGTATTCTGATAGTAGTTTGCGCCAAAGTCTCTTCAAAGGAGCAAAAAAGGCAACATCCAGAGGCTGTTGCAAATGTGTGGAGTTTGCCGGTAGAAATGTGAAATGAATGTTATTTCTCAGGGCTTCTTTAATTATTTTTTGCGAAAAGTGGCTTGATAAATTATCTCCTATCAGAACTTTTTTACCAGGAAGACGCTTTAACCTTGGCAGCATTAATGAAAAAAACCAATCTTCAAAACATTTAGTATCAAACCACCCACTCTTGCTACGGTTGTACCTGGCTCCTTTTGGTCCTCCTACGACCCAAGATGAGTATAAATGATCTGCTTTGTAGACTGTATAGGGTGGGAATAGGGTACCATTTGCTGCCCCACAGAACATTACAGAGAACCCGGTTTTGGATGTTGGAGCTGTAACGTTAGGATATCGACATGTACGCTTAAAAAGGCAACGCTTGCGACCAATATCGTCCTTTAAATTTGTCTCATCATAGTTTATAATATTTGTTGCTGGAACACCCTCCAATTCTTTCTTTAAATTCACAAAAAATGTTTTCACTTCATCAGGTTTCAATTCAGCACGTTTTTGACTCAAGTTATTAGCGATTCGGACTTTGATTTCATCTCTGTGCCGCTTGAGGAAGTTGGTCACCCAGTCCCTGCCCGGAAGGTTTTTTGGAAAACGATCAACAACACGATTTTGTTGATCCAAAACACTCTTTGCTAGGAGACGAACTTCAAAAGGGGTTAAAGGAAAGTTCCAATCGCCAAGTGCTGAAATAGCACTAACTAAACTCGCTTCTTCTTCTTCAGAAAATAGAGTAGGTGGGCCGGGTTTTCTAGGATGAAGGCCATTAAGCTTATTTATCAATGTACCTTTTGGGATTTTATATTCTTTTGCCGCCTTCCACGATTTCATCGTTCCGGTTTCAACAGCTGAAATCGCCTCAGCAAGATCCTGACTGCTGTAGTTCGACTTGTAGGGCAATGCGTTCGATTTCCGCTTGTAGCATCGAGGCATTTCGTAATGGATTCAATGTTTCCGGAACAAATTAGCAAAAAATCGAAACAAAATAGAACAAAAACGACGTAAATAGCAATAGAAACAACTGAACTGAATGTAAATTATGAAAACTAAATCATAAAATGTAGCATGGTCCGAGGACTATATATAGGAAAATACATGGAATTCGGCATATCTTTTAGTAATCCGGACTGTATGAATTGTATGCAAATTTTTTTCAGATTCGAAAACAATGAAGTAAGTAAAATTATGTAACAATATGCAAATTTTTTTCAAATTCAAAAATCCAACAAAAGTCCGACCTTTAAGAATGTTGTAGAACTTGTTCTGGAACTCAGGCATTGTGATTTAGTGCAGTGATATTTTTGGTCAAAGTAACCCCATTTTGTTTGAAAAGTTGGGGGTTACTTTGACCAAAATTGTACGAATCCCCGAATTCGCATTCTGAAGAAAATCAACTTAACAAATGTATGTTAAGAAACTATGGAATGTCTACTACTTTCATGCCAAAAATTATAGCATTCTGTTCAGAGGATCCTGAGATAAGGGGTCAATTTACTTTTGATCATTTTTTCACTTTTTGGATCACTTTGAGTATACTTCGGAAACAGAACTGTCCAAAGGGCATATTAAAGAGTTATAGCCTAAAGCATACATCAAAATGAAGCTGAAAAACAGAACTTTACAGTTCTGCAAGAATTAATCGGCTACTATTAGTAGTTATGGAGCAATAAGCAAAAAAAGAGTTTTACCCATTTTGGTCAAAGTAACCCCCGCTTGGACAAAGTAACCCCGCACGACGGTATAATCATTATTCTGAATTTTATTCTCAGAGTTTGATTTCTGACGT
>CAZJJR010000445.1:0-3053 GCA_964546365.1 uncultured bacterium
ATTAATTTTGCCACCCAGGATCGACTACTCCATCTACTGCATAAGCTGGCCCAACCAAAGAAACGTAAGGCTCGATAAAGTATCGTCTTGCTACATCAAGGGCTGTTTCGGTGGTGACCGCAGATACCGATTCACAGAAAATGCGATCGAATTCAATGCCCAATCCGATGATTTCGTACCAGCCAAAAACTTGAGCAATTTGGGCGTTGGTTTGTTTCCCTAAAGCATACTGTCCTAACAGCTTATTTTGGGCGGCTTGCATTTCTTCCGGTTCTAGGGGTATTTTGCAGAGACGATCGACTTCCGATCGCAAACTATCCAATGCAATAGCCGTATTCTCAGGCGCAGTTCCCATATAAACGGCAAATTGAGCCGGATCTAAGCGCGTAGGATAAAAAGCAGAAACTTCGTAAGCTAAACCTCTTTTTTCCCGCAATTCCACGAATAAACGGCTGGAAAGACCGTTACCCAAGTAAGTATTGAGCAATTTAAGCGCCACATAGTCAGTACTGGCTACTGATGGGCCAATATATCCCAACATTACGATCGATTGTTGAGTAGATTGGCGAGTAATCGTCGAGTGAGGATAAGGAGTAATCCCAGGTAACGTGAGAACGGGTAAAGGAGTTGATGGTGCTTGCCAATCTCCCAGTACTTGCTGCACTTGCGCCACCGCATCATCTGGAGAAATCCGCCCGACAATGCTAATCACCACATTATCCGGGCGAAAGTAAGCGTGATAAAACTCCTGCAAATCCGCACGAGTTAATTCCGACACGGTAGCTTCCGTTCCCAAACCCGACATTGCATAGGGATGATTTTGATACATTGCTTGGCGCAACTGCTCGAAAGCCACCGTAAACGGTTGTTCCTGCTGCAAGCGAATTGCCTGGAGTGCCATTCGCCGTTCTAATTCCACTTCCGTTTCCGGGAAAGAAGCACGTCTGAGCAGTTCTCCAGCTAGTTCCAGCATTTGCGGAAAATCAGCAGAAACCGTTTTCATGCTCAGCAGAAAATAATCCGCAGCCGCATCTGCTCCCAAACTAGCACCCAACGATTCTACTTGCTCGGCAATTTCTTTTCCACTTAACTTATCGGTTCCCTTAGTCATCACAGATGATAGCAGATGAGCTAAACCTGCTTGAGATCTGGGTTCCCAACGATTACCCGCCGCTAAAAAAATCCGGCTGGCGATAATATCAGCAGCGGGATTTTCCACCGCAATTACCACAATACCGTTATCCAAAACTGTTCGCTTGATACCTCGATTCACCGAATCTTCCCTTTTAGTGATTGGTCATTTGTTATCGGTCATTTGTCATCGGTCATTTGTCATC
Source organism: uncultured bacterium (assembly GCA_964546365.1). Lineage (GTDB taxonomy): Bacteria > Cyanobacteriota > Cyanobacteriia > Cyanobacteriales > Aerosakkonemataceae > DATNQN01. The sequence goes on from CAZJJR010000445.1 coordinate 1,338, forward strand.
GGTCATTTGTCATTATTGGTTGGTTTTACACTCCCCAGCCTGTCATGGGTGGAGATTCTTACTAGCAACTTAGGTTAACTTTCACTACTCAATTTTTACAAATGACCAATGACAAATGACCAATGACCAATAACAATTAACCATCAGGTTTTAAAACTGTAACCGCATATCGGTCGGGAGAGAGATATTCCCGCGCTAACTGTTGGAGGTCTTGCGGCTGAAACTTTTGAATTTGCTGGGGATAGGTAACGGCGATTTCCGCTTGCGCGATCGTATTGTAATACCCGTATAACCCCGCTAACTGAGCAGGTGATTCCGTCGAAAAAGCATAATCATTACAAAGCAGACGCTTCCCACGGTTCAGTTCTACCTCTAACGGTAGCGTATTATGCAACTCACTAATATGATGGCAAATCAACTCCTCTACCAGCGGAATGTTCTCTGAGTCCAACCAAGCACTAATTGTAAACAAGCTCGATTCTTGCTGGAGAGAAAAACTGCTCCCGATGCTATGTACCAACTGCGCTTCTTCCCGCAATTGCCTGACCATTCGAGAACTGCGTCCCTCTGCTAATAGCACCGACAGCAAATCTAACCCATAGGCAGTCTGAAGTTCCTTCACCCCTGGCCCAGTCCAACCGAGTGTCAAACGAGCTTGTTCCAGTCTCGGTAAACAAAGTTCTTGACGACGCACCTGGGTAATTTTTGGTGCTGGTTCTGCTACACATAAAGGAGCATCCGCAGGACTGAGAAACTCATCAAATGAATTAGCTACCAGTTCTAAAGCTAATTCCCGGTCTACACCACCTAAAATTACTACCGTCATGTTTTCCGGTTGGTAATGGCAGCGATGAAAACAGCGCATCTCCTCAGGCGAGTGCTTGAGTAAGTGCATTTGAGTTCCTAACACCGGACGACCGTAGGGGTGTTCCTGATAAATATTCTCCATCAAAGCTTGGAAACCGATCCAATCAGGGTTATCCTCAGCTTGCCGAATTTCCTCTAATACCACATCCCTTTCCCGAACAAATTCATCGTCCGGAATACAGGCATTTAACAACAGTTCTGCTAGATAAGGCAGGGTATCTGCTAGGTACGATACTGCTGTAGTGATAAAAAAGTGTGCATAATCATGGCTGGTGGCGGCGTTAGTCACCCCTCCCCAGTTCTCTACTATCTGGTCAAATAAACCGGGAGGCACTCGCTCGGTGCCTTTGAAAATCATGTGTTCCAGAAAATGCGCCATGCCAGACCAATGATTCGGTTCTCGCGTAGCACCCGCTCGTACCCAAACATCCACCACTGCTACCGGAGTGGCCGGTATGTATTGATGGATCACGGTCAATCCGTTTTCTAGCTTGAATACATCAGCCGGAAATTCTGACACTTTCGGTAGTGGAGATAAAACGCTCGATATCAAACCCACATTTCCAATGTTTTTCAATTATGGTAGCGCTTAATGACCAACTATTTAGAATCAACAGATACAGACATCTTTTTGAAGGATGAAGGATGAAGTCTAAAGTCTGAAGTCTGAAGTCTGGAGTCAGAGTTAACAAATTTTCCCTTTCCTTTCCCCCTGCCCCCTGCCCCCTGCCCCCTGCCCCCTGCCCCCTGCCTATAAAAATACCCCCGTCCGCCGGACAGGGGAGAGAATTCTTGTAGGTATCCCGCAACGCCGTTTTACCTCAGTTTTTGGACCTGGTAAACAACCAG
>CAZJJR010000446.1:0-3020 GCA_964546365.1 uncultured bacterium
ACTTGCACGAAGTTAGGAGAAATCAAGGTTTGTAGGGGCGGTTTTTCCAGTCGGTTTATCTGTAAAAAGCTTAATTTATCAGCTAAAGTGAACCCCTACCCATCTCATCAACTGCGTAATTTATAAAGATGCAGCTGAATATCATATTAGATATTAGATACCCGATTGCCAATTCAGGTTACGCTAGCAAATAACTCGCGCCAGTTTTTTTCAGCAGCCTCTGGTTTAGCAATAATTTCTACTACCTTATTGCGAGAAGCTGGTTCAAATAATGCTTCTACACAAACTTTGGCCACTTTAGTACGGGGAATGCGACCATCAAACAAAGTGTCTGCGGCAGACATCACAATGCGATCGAGATTTTCGTCATTCAACAGCCCACCAGGTCGCACTATCGTGTAAGTTAAGCCACTGTGTTGCAGGTATTCCTCCGCTTGCTTCTTCCACACTAAAATCAGCCAAAACAGATTCAAGGGGTGGAAGAACTGAGACACACATAGAGAAGACACAATGACAAAATGCTCTATTCCCTTTGCTTTAGCAGCATCTACCAAATTTTTGGTACCTTCGTAGTCCACCTTGTATGGCCCGGTAGGATCGAAACTAGGGGTAGCACCTGTAGCACAAAGCACTACTGTACTATCTCCGATGGCTTCGCCAAGAGTGCCTGGTTGCAAAACATCGCCAACCACTAACTCAGCTGCCTCTGGTAAAGTTGACTTGGCTTTGTCTAAATCTCTTACTAAAGCGCGGACGGGAATGTTTCGTCCAACTAACTCTTTAACGATTCGTTGACCGGTTTGGCCTGTCGCCCCTGCTACAAATGCTTTCATCTGTCAAGTTATCTTAAGTAAATAGGTATTGATTTGGTTTAATCAGTTAGTTGCTATCTTTTTACATTGTATAAACTGAAAACAGAAATACTCTTGTTTACGTTAAGATTCGCATTCTGGTGTAAAGTTTCACTCGCTTGTTGGGCATTCTGAAACATAGGCAAGCATATCACTCGCGCTAAGGAGCGTCTATGCAGTCACAATACAGTGAATATCAATCTATGGAAACTACCGAAGCCATATTGGATATAACCACAACCAGTATTAGTACTGAAGACTCAGTTGAGGAACCAACAGGTACGATCGAGCCAGTACGTTTTCATGGCTTTTTTGAAGACTGTATGGAAATGTATGCCGATGCTCAAACAGTAGCGGAATATCTGAATGTCCATCATGGTTGGTTTCGTCGTTGCGCTCATCCCATGAAGGCAGAACCTTTAGGTAAAAATGGATATGCTTTAACGATCGGACGCTTCGGATCTTTCGGTTATATAGTAGAACCAAAAATAGGCTTAGAGTTACTGCCAGCAGAAGAGGGAATTTATCGCATTCGCACTATTCCCGTACCGGAATATACCCCTCCCGGCTATGACGTTGATTTTAATGCAACCCAGTGGTTGGTAGAAACAACCGCAGGTAATATAAATGATAAATTAGGCGCTGTTTTAGGAAAAAATACTAAAGTTACGCGGGTAGAGTGGCAGTTAGACTTAGTAGTCACAATTAATTTTCCTAAATTTATTTATCGCCTGCCCATGTCTCTAATTCAAAATACAGGCGATCGGTTATTGGCCCAAATCGTGCGTCAAGTCAATCGTCGCTTGACCTACAAAGTTCAGCAAGACTTTCACACAACTTTGGGCATACCAATACCGCAACAAGCTAAAGTGCGGGCAGCATAAATATTGGTAGTTTGTCATTAGTCATCTGTTATTTGTCATGGGTTATTACTTAATCAAAAAAATGACTAATTATTAAATAACCTTTTTGTAACAAATGACTAATGATCAATAACAAAATTACATATTGCTAACAATTTTTAGCATAATTTCTACCCCACTAACTGCCTGCCAAGCAAACAGTAATAAAAGGGTCATATTCAGTCCAACGTGAGTAACGCGAGCTAAAGCATTTCCTTTCTGCATATAAGGAGATAAAGCAGCAGAAGTAGCAATCATACCTGTCATTGCTAATCCAACTAGTAAGTGTGGGCCGACAAACAACTTACCATTGTTAATGTAGGTAACTCCCATACCTAAGATAGTGGTAACTACCATAAACGCTAAAAGCAAAGAACCAACTTGATAATGGCGGATATTATACTTACCCTTGATTAGTTCCTTTTTAACGTCTCCCTCAGCAGTTCTGGTACGTTTGACTTTAATACCCAGGTATAAAGCGTAAATGGACGTACCGAACAGTACCCACATTACAGTAGGATGAATGAATTGGCTCCAAGTTTTCACAGAAGCAGGAATTTCTAAGGTCATATTACACTAACGATTTGCTTAATCGAACTTTATAAAAAGTAGCATAATTCTGTAATTATTCTTAGCATAGTAGCCAATTTGTCTGAGCCTAAATTTAAAAGGTAGCTAGCCGTTCGGTAAATTAATGTCAGAGTGGTTTAACTGTAGGGAATTTGACAAGCTTCTGGTAAAGATTGCTGTATAATATGCCAGGTCAACCCACCCTACTTACTACCAACCGATCGCAATCAATTTGGTGAAGTACTAAGTATTAATACTACCTTACTAAAATCAGGGTATATTTACTTGTTTTGCCGGGGCTGGGAGAAAATTTGTTACAGCGTTAAATTGAATTTGTATAGCACTTACTAACCGCTATTTTTCAGAAACATATAATGATGGCAAACGAGGGAAAATTAGCTAATTATGTCAAGATTCCACAACAAGAGATAGAAGAGCGTCTCAAACAACCTATTTTTAGAGAATAGGAGGAAAACTAAGGGAGTTGTTGATTTAATCATAATCTTAAGGTTTTTCACAGCCTTTTTTTTGAAAAACTAGGCCAAAGAAGCCTCAACTCACCGTCTTCTCAAGTTTTAAATTTAACGCTAAGTTGACATTGCTGGGGATGCTAAAGAGGCGTAGGCATGGCCACTACTCTAGATAAAGACATTGTATTAAGACGAGCAGCGCACAGTGGAGACCTCAATCGAGTAAA
>CAZJJR010000447.1:0-3017 GCA_964546365.1 uncultured bacterium
GGAAAAATTTGTCAGTTTGTTAGATAATATTTTTCCTGAACAACTGATGGTACTTGATGATGAAAAATTGACAAAAAGAGTAAAGGGAGTTATGTCAGTTGAGTTGATGACGCATCTATTAGCTCAACTATTGATTTTTACAACTACGTAAACTCTCGTTAACTCTTATCCAATTTATTTCCACAATTTTTACAAAAATTCGCATCCTTATCGTGTAAGTACAAATTACAATTACGACAAGGTATTTCAACTTGATTAGTAGCTTTAACTAATCGTTTAATCAAATCTCCTACTTGCCAAGGAATTAAAGATACTCCAGTAAAAATCATCATCACTGTTAACAGACGACCTAATTCTGAAGTAGGTGTAACATCGCCGAATCCTACTGTAGTCATAGTTACGACAGAAAAATAGAAAGCATCTAAAAAAGTCCGAAAAATTTTACTGTTTAAGGGATGCTCAACTTGATAGATTAAGCCAGAATAGACGAAAATAATCGAAAATAACGTGCCAATTATTCTAGCAAAAATTAGGCTATCTTCTGTGTTAAGATGACCTGGTAAATTCTGCGGGTCTAAAAATCTTAACAAACGCAAAATTCTAAACCATCTAAATATTAAAATAAAACTAGTATCGATAGATACTAGTAAAAAAGGTAGAATAGCTATTAAGTCAATGAGAGAATAAAAATTCAAAAAGTATTTAATTTTGTTCTCTGCACACCAAAAGCGTAATAAGTATTCAACAGCGAATATCAGTAATATTACGTAATTTATGAGGTTTAGCTTATCTCGTAAATTTGCGGATATGCTATAAGTTTCAATCACGAAGATTGCTGACGATAATACTACTAAAGCTGTAATAATTAAATTAATCAGTCTACCGGTAGCTGTTTCAATGTCTTCAAAGTAAAAAGAAATCTTTTTTCTTAGTAACATAAAGCAAAACAACCTATCTTTTCTAAACTACTCTGATTTGAACTAGGAGCCAGCAATGTTTATACAGCCAAGCTAGTGTAACTCAGAACCTCTCATACCAGTTTGCGTATCTGAGTTTGGCGGCTTTAGCAGTAGCCCACAGGCAACCAACCAGAGCTTTCCTCCCAGTGGCTTCAAACTTCATATGAGGATGTATCGCTCTCCAGCTATATGGCATAACACGCTAAAAGAATAAAACTAGCCCAGATCGCAAAGAAAACGTAAATTTATTCTCCTAGCATCTTGTAAATTGAATAAACTTAGGTTATGCGTATCCTAATTTACTCTTACAACTATCACCCAGAACCGATCGGCATCGCCCCTCTGATGACCGAATTAGCCGAAGGTTTGGCCAAGCGCGGTCACAAAGTCCGAGTTGTGACTGGGATGCCAAACTACCCAGAACGTCGTATTTACCCCAAATATAAGGGAAAGCTATACACGACTGAAAAAGTCAACGGCGTAGCCGTTCAGCGTAGTTATGTTTTTATTCGTCCCAATCCCAGTTTGGTCGATCGACTTTTATTAGACGGCAGTTTTGTTCTGAGTAGTTTTGCCCATGCCTTAGTGGGCGAGCGACCGGATGTGATTTTGGCTACAGTACCACCCCTGCCCGTGTGTCTCCCATCAGCCCTGTTAGGATGGTTGCACGGTTGTCCGGTAGTTTTAAACGTACAAGATATTCAACACGAAGCAGCAGTTCATGTTGGTCTACTCAAAAACAAAAAAGTTATTCGGATCTTTGAAGCGCTAGAAAAATTTGCCTATCGAGCGGCGACATCAATTAGCGTGATTGCTGATGGCTTTGTAGAAAATTTGCTCGGTAAAGGAGTTGCATCTGAAAAAATCGAGTTGATTCCCAACTGGGTTGATGTTAATTTTATTCGTCCATTGCCAAAAGAAAACAACCCGTTTCGGAATAATAATCAACTCAACGGTAAATTCGTCGTACTTTATTCCGGTAATATTGCTCTTACACAAGATTTGAGAACGGTAATCAAAGCAGCCGCTATGCTGCGTCACATTCCAGAGGTAGTATTCGTAATTGTCGGCGAACAGCAAGCTATTGAAAGAGTACGTTACTACTGCGAATTAGATGGGGTTGATAATGTAAAAGTGCTGCCATTTCAACCACGAGAAAAATTACCGGAAATGTTGGCAGCCGCAGATGTCAGCTTAGTTACTCAAAAACACAATGTAATTGCTTTTAACTTGCCATCCAAAATACCGGTTATACTTGCCAGCGGTCGCCCGATAGTTGCTTCTGTACCCAGTACCGGTACGGCAGCTAAAGCGGTACAACAAAGCGGTGGTGGCTTGGTGGTTACTCCAGAAGAACCCGAGGCTTTAGCGATCGCTATCGAGTCACTGTATAAAAATCCAGAAAAGTGTGAATTGCTGGGTCGCCAGGGCAGACAGCACGCTATGGAATATTACTCTTTCGAGCAAGCCTTAAATCGTTACGAGGCGTTGTTTGCTTCTTTAAAAGAGTCATCCAAGGTGAAAACAGAAGCGATACCTAAAGCTAAGCTAGGTGGAGCGTAAATAGCATTGCTCGATCGGGTGCATCACCTTTACGAATCTAAAAAAAGGATAAAATAAATATATAAATTAAAGTCACGGGAATAACATATTTTCCTTTGACTATTTATGGTTGCTAAAGCAAGGAGTTTATTAAAATAATGCGCGATCGGGTTTTAGCCTGGTTAGCAGATAACGTACCTGATTCTCGACTCCAGCACGTTCTCCGCGTTGAGCAGATGAGTGTAGAACTAGCCGAGTATCATGGTTTAGATACGCAAAAAGCTGCCCTAGCAGGGTTGATGCACGATTTAGCTAAATATTTTAAACCACAACTTTTGCTCCAAACAGCACGGGCAGAAGGTTTAGAACTAGACCCGGTGGATGAAGCAAACCCTCATTTACTTCATGCAGAAGTAAGCGCGATCGTAGCTAGAGATCGCTTTGGTATTAAAGATGAAGAAATATTGCAGGGAATCGGGAACCATACTTTAGGCAGACCTGGCATGAGTTTGCTCA
>CAZJJR010000448.1:0-3000 GCA_964546365.1 uncultured bacterium
GCTACCACACTTTGGTAGTGAATTAATCCTTCTGCTTCTAATCGGGTAACTAAAGTAAATGGATTTCTGGATGTTCGATAAGTAATGAGAGTTCCACCTTCCCAAGTTCTTGTTTCTGTTTGAACACCGATTTCTCGTCTGATTGCTAAAGCTTGTTGGCTATATTCTCGAGCGGTTTGAATTTGTCCCAGTCCGTTGTAGATTCTGCTAAGGTTGGTAAGTACGATCGCTTCTAAAGGACGATGACCAACTTCTCGTACTACAGCTAAAGCTTGCTGATAGAATTCCAGCGGCTTTTCTCTTTCTCCTCCCCATACATAAGTAAAGCCGATCCGATTGAGAATTTCCGCTTCCAATGGACGATAACCGATTTCGCGAGCGATTTTTAAGGCTGGTTCGTAATAATCCAAGGAAACATATCTGTTTTGCCGCACCGGGTCAATTTTCGCATCATAAGCTCTGCCAAGATTTAATAAAACAGTTGCTTCTCCCGCACGATTGCCGATTTCGCGCATAATGGCTAAAGCGCGATCGTAAAACTTGATGCCATCTTCTCTTTTACCTAGTGTCATGTAACTAATACCAAGTCCGTTAAGACTCCATCCTTCCCCAGCGCGGTTGCCAATTTCGCGCATAATAACTAAAGCTTGTTCGTAAGATTTGATAGCATCTTGGTAAGGTTTCAAGTCTTGATTGCCATCCTCAAAAGCATTTCGGTATCTTTTTGAGTAGATGTAAGTATTTCCCAAACCAATCAAAGTTGCTGCTTCTCCAGCGCGATCTTTCACTTCTCGTTGAATCGATAGAGCTTGCTGGTAAAATTTGAGAGCATTTTCATATTGTCCTTGGTTTTCGTACACTGAGGCGATGTGATGTAGAGTTGCGCCTTCTTGAGTGCGATTACCCGATTGGCGGACAATTGTCAAAGCTTGTTCGTGATGTTTCAGGGCAGTGGGAAACTGTCCCAAATAGCGGTAAACTTCTCCAAGTTTATTCAGAGTTTCTACTTCACCCGTGCGTTCTTTGATTTCGCGATAGTTTTTTAAAGCTTGTTGAAAAGACGCTAACGCCGCTTGAAATTGGCTGGTGTCAAGTTGCTTTTTACCTTGCTCAAACAGTTGATCTGCTTTCGCTTTCCCAGGATTTGAAGTTTGCGCTAATACCGAGGAATTTGGGTGCTTCGATTCTAAAGCAGCCCCTGAAGTCAAGCGCAGGATTGACAATCCACTATCAATTAAAAGAGTAGCTAAGAAAGTAGCAAGTACAGTGAGGTGAATTTGTTTAGGTTGCATTGGGAAAATCCCCCATTCTCTGAGCAGTGGATTGTTTTTACTAACATAGCCCTGAAGTTTGGCATCCACCAGGTTTAACCGCACCTCCCTACAGCGCTTGTCAAGTTAGGCTACACCTTGAATAGCAAGGTTTACAAACCATTTCCAATCAAAATAAAAGGAGCCCAATAATAAGGGTGACTCAGCTGGTTACTCACCTGTGGCGGTAAACTACCGTTAATACGTTGCTCAACCGCAATACCCCGTGGCTGACCAATCGTGGCATAATTACCAGTAATCAGAGCCACCTGTCCTTGACGCAACGCCTCAGCTTTCGTAACATTCCCCTTAGTCAAGACAGCATAAAAAGCATCCATCAACGCTTGCGTACCCCCATCATCCACCGACCACAAAGAGGCGATCGCCGCCCGCGCACCCGTGCGTTGCATTTGATAGCCAAAACCCAAAATTTCCTGTCCGTTCCCCATCCCGCCCACAGCAGTTCTGCAAGCACTCAGAACAATTAAATCAACTTTCGGTAACGACCAATTTTCCACATCTCTGAGTGTTGCTCGATCGCCATTTCCAAATAAAATAAAAGAATCTTCTGGTTGACCAACTACAAATTCTGCATGAGTCGCCAGATGCACAACCGAATAGTCATTCATCAACAAAATAATATCTGTGTTAAATTCGGTATTCAACCGTTTAGTTGTCCCTGGAACAATCGCCGCTAAATTTTCCACCTCTCGACCCGCAAAGGGTAACCCTGAAAAGGAAAAATTTTGTTCTCCTACTTGGAAACTATAATTACCTTGCGTAAAAGCGCCTGCTAAAACTTGTAACTTACCTTGCGGTTTTGTATGGAAATCAGTCAAGCTAGCCGCCGTAATATTATTAATCCTAAACCGTTCCACTAGCCATTGTTTCCCATCATATAAAGCGGCAAGTGGAATATAGCGTAACTGTCCATCTGGGGCATAAATAATAGTTTTAGCATCCGCTTGCGCCAAGTCATTTTCTATCGGTTTAATTAATAGATTATAAAGTTGATTGGCGGCAGTTTTCGGGTTTGATGTGCGGTCAGTTATCGCGGCACGCGCTGCTACAATTGCTTGATTGAGTTGTGACCGTTTGACGGCAACCGTGCGGCGAATGGGGGGTGAATAAGGGGTGACTAAAATTAGTTCTAAGCGGTCTTCTAAAATTAAGGGATAGAGAACGACTGCGTTTTGCTGAAGTTTTTGGAGATTATCTCGTAAGCTATTAAAGTTTTGTAGATTGAGAGTTTCTCCTCCGGTGGTTTGTCTGAGTTGAGCTACCGCTGAATTGACGGCAGGACTTTTGAGAAATTCGCTAAATTGTTTAGTAATTTCTTGCTCGGTTTTCCTTAGTTCGAGGATTTGTTGTTGCTGGGCAGGAGTACGGTTGGCTGGGGGAATTTTTTCGAGTTGGGCGAGTTCTTTACCGAGTTTAATTGCTTGGTTGATGATTTCTTCATAGCCTTGTTTGATTTGTTGTTCTGGTGGATTATTTGGGATTCCTTGCAGGGTTTGTTCGTTGGCACGCACTTTGCGGAGATAATCTTCTAGTTCTTGAACTTTCAGTAAATCTAGAACTTGTTGGGCTTCCAGGATGCGGTCTTGTTTTAATAGGAGGTCGGCTAAATGGCGATAATCGTCAGCAACAGTTTCTGTATAAGATTGCTGGAACTCTTTGGGAAGTCCCT
>CAZJJR010000449.1:0-2998 GCA_964546365.1 uncultured bacterium
TGCCTTGGCGACTGCTATATAGCCCAATCTTTGCTAGATATTAAAAAAAAAAAAAACATTTTTTTATCTAATGTCTTAAAATCTAAAATTCAGAACAGAGCTAAGAGTCACGCGATCTCCACCTATATTATTAGATTTATGAAAAGCTTTTTTGGCTTCTAATAATAGAGTTTCTTCTTGATTGTTACGATTGGGAACGGTGCTAGCAACTCCTAAACTTAGGGTGACTACTGAATTCGGTAAACACATCAATGTTTTAGATTCAAAAGGCAATTTAATATTCTTAATGTTAAGCCGTACTCGTTCGGCAAGATCTAGGGCTGCTGCCGCATCTAGTCGCGGTAAAATAATAGCAAATTCTTCATTACCATACCGAGCAACAAAGTTTTCGGGATGATAGGTGACCTGACAAATAGCTTGCGCGATTTTCCGCAAGCAATCATCTCCCGCTTGATATCCATAAGTATCGTTGTAGATTTTAAAATAATCGATACCGGCCAAAATTAAAGAAATGGGAACACCTTCACTAGACATAGCATCCCACTGAGTTTTTAAACAATTATCGAACTGGTGGCGATTGGCAATTTGAGTTACGGAGTCTAAATAAAGTAAAGTTTGTAAATTTTGATTTTCTTGTTTCAACTGTTCCATCCGAATTCGGGTGTTATTTTTATATGCCAAGTTTTGTAACTGGAAATAAAGGCGATATAATTCACAAGATATAGTACATTTGTTACCATCTAATTTGATTAATCCCATTCGCTCTAATTGATAGGTAATTAGGGGTGGCAATTGAAGGCTATTGTCTGCTTGGTTTAATTCTTGCAGTGCTGTTGCCAATTCAGGTTGTTGTTCTAGCATTACCTGGATAGCCAACAAATGATCTTTATAGATACCAGTGAGAGTGGGAGCCATTTGCAACAATTCATCTACGGTATTTTGATGGCAACGAAGGTAATACAAAGCAAGATGAATTAAGTAGGGATGCCCTCCTACCATATCGGTTAATTGCTGAATTTGGTTATCGCTCAAGTTTAACTCATAACGTTGAGCTAAATCTTTAACTTGCTCGAAAGTAAATTCTAATAATTTTAGGGTTAATCCTATATTAAATGGGGACTGATTAATATTTAAGGAAACATAAACTTCCGTAGAATGAGCTAACACTAAACGCAGTTGCTGCCAAATTTCTACCGTTCTAGCTTGTTCGTGCCAAAATCGCAAGAGGGGAAAAATTTCTCGCCCAATATCAGGATATTCAAATAAGCGATTGACTTCATTAAGTACTAACACTAAAGGTAGATCGACTTGGCTTAACAAATAGCTCTCAAAATAAATGGTACAACTCACTTTGCTACCGATTTCTTCGTCCCAGTAATCATCCAAATTAGGAGCTAATTTTAACTGCCATGCGATGTTAGTACACAGCCAACGCAAGAATTTATCCGTATGCTGAAAAATTGTGGCGTCAGCCTGCTGAAAGTCTATGTTGACTGTTCGGTAGCCAAGAATAGTCGCTTGGTTAATTAAGCGCAGCATCAAGGAACTTTTGCCCATTTTTCTGGGTGCTCGAATACGAATTAAACTACCGGGTTTGCACAGTTCTGCATAGCCGAGGGCTTCCGTAGGAGGGCGATCGACATAAAATATGGAATGAAGGGATACAGGGCTGCCGGGAAAGTTTATATCTTCTACTGCTTGGATATTCTGTGAACGCGAGCTACCTATCATGCGCTAATCCTTTAAAGGTTACTTTCAATTTATTCTAATTTACTACCTTTAGATAGATTCTGTTAAGCGATTAAGTTGCTTTCGATGTGCGCTCGTTTGATGGAAAATGTTTTAATCAATACAATTAACTAAAATTCTGTAATATTTGCTATTCTAGTAAGGGTTAGGGAAAAAGATTTATTACTAATTTACTTTAAGTTAGTAAGAGTAATTATGGCTAGTCTTACTCAGCGCCGTTCGCAAAACGTCAGCGGTGATTTTTACGTAGATAGTACTTGTATTGACTGCGATACTTGCCGATGGATGGCACCGGAAGTTTTCCACCGAATTGATGAACAGTCGGCAGTTTATCATCAGCCAATCAATGAAGAGGAGCGGTTGCGATCGCTGCAAGCTCTTCTCTCTTGTCCCACTTGTTCGATCGGTACTGTTGAAAAGCCAGATGATATCAAAAAAGCGCAAGATAGTTTTCCGATTTTAATTGCTGAAGATGTTTATCATTGCGGTTATCATTCAGAGAATTCTTTTGCGGCAACGAGTTATTTTATTCATCTACCGGAAGGTAATGTTTTAGTAGATTCTCCTCGGTTTACTCCTCCGTTAGTCGAGCGTTTGGCAGAACTGGGAGGTGTTCGCTATATGTATCTTACCCACCGAGATGATATAGCAGATCATCAAAAGTTTCGCGATCGGTTTGGGTGCGATCGCATTTTACACGAAACAGAAATTAGTTCTGATACTCGCGATGTGGAAATTAAATTGTCTGGGTTTGCACCTTATCAATTAGGAACAGACCTTTTAATTATTCCCGTTCCCGGACACACCAAAGGACATACGGTTTTACTATATAAAAATAAGTTTCTATTTACTGGCGACCATCTCGCTTGGTCTGAAGATTTCGAGCGATTAATTGCTTTTCGACGTTTCTGTTGGTATTCTTGGTCGGAACAAGTTAAATCGATGCAGAAATTGGCGAATTACTCGTTTGAATGGGTATTACCAGGTCACGGTCGTCGCTATCATACCGATGCTGAAACAATGCGCCAAAAAATGCAAGAATGTATTTCTTGGATGGAGTCGAAGTAGTGATTAAATTGGTTTGTAGTGAGGACTTTAGTCCTCAAATATAAAGATGGGAAAGGACTCATACTGTTCGGTTAAGCTTGTCATTCTTCCTTGTGGGGAAGGGGAAAGGTTATATTATGTCCGGTAGAATACTTATAATAAATTTTTTCCCGTAGGTTGGGTTGAACGGAGTGAAACCCAA
>CAZJJR010000450.1:0-2997 GCA_964546365.1 uncultured bacterium
TCAAAGCCTCGGATAATTCGGCAGTCCGTTGTTCTACTCGAATTTCCAATTCGTGAGTTAATTTTTGCAAAGCTATTTCAGCTTGTTTGCGTTCGGCAATTTCTTGTTGGAGTTGTTCATTTTGTTTGGCTAATTCATCTTCTGCCAATTCCCGACTTTCTTCACTCAAGATTAGCCACCAAACTCCAATTCCGATAAAAACTAACAAGGAAGCGTATAAAGTCATAAACACACCCTTGATTAGCGGATAAGCTGCGATCGGGATTGCTGATGACTGCCATACTCCTTGATAATAAATTAATCCAAAACCTAGCCCTAGTAATATAGAAGATAGAGAATAAAATACGATAAATTTAATAATTCTGACTCCCACATGAGGAGCTAGTTTTTGCTGAAAAATTCTAGTAGCTAAGCGGTTTAATAATTGTTTGAAATTTGGAGTAGAGGTTTTACAGCTATCGTGACAATGAGCATCTAAACTGCAACATAAAGAACAAATTGGCCCTTCATAAACCGGACAATGTGCGGTATCGGCAGTTTCATATTCCTGTTGACATATACAACAAGTTACGAGCAAATTATCATCTTTAATGTGGGAATAAAGGTTTTCTCTGGCAATATAATACTTTCCTTTGGTCATCAGGGCGATCGCAGGCGACATCATAAAGGCTAAAATCAAAGCTACAAAGGGAGAATAAGCTTGAGCGTAATTACCGAAGACTCCCAGAAAACAAACGATCGCCACCACAGAACCGATCGCCATCGCACCAAATCCAACTGGATTGAAGTTATACAAATAAGCTCGTTTAAATTCGATATAAGAAGGACTCAATCCTAAAGGTTTATTTACTACTAAGTCCGCGACTACCGCACCGATCCACGCGATCGCTACATTAGAATACAGTCCCAAAACAGCTTCTAGTGTCTGAAATACCCCTAATTCCATCAACAATAACGCGATCGCTACATTAAAAACCAACCACACTACTCGTCCCGGATGACTGTGGGTGAGTCGGGAGAAAAAATTCGACCAAGCTAGCGAGCCGGCATAAGCATTAGTAACGTTAATTTTAATTTGGGAAACCAGCACGAATAAAGTAGCAACCGACAACACAACCCCAGGATCGGAAAATATATAAGCAAATCCTGCCATATACATATGAACTGGTTCTTTAGCTGTCGATAACCCTACCCCGTGATTAATTGCCAAAGCAGTTAAAAAAGCACCCCCTAACTGCTTTGCGCCTCCTAAAATAATCCAACCAGGCCCAGCTAAAATTACGGCTAACCACCATTTAAATCGATTATTTTCTTGGCAATTAGGCAGAAATCGCAAGTAATCTACCTGTTCGCCTAACTGACCGATTAAAGAAAAAGATACCGTTGCTGCCACGCCAAATAATAATGGATCGAAACTCGCACCACTAGGCGAACTTCCCGCAAAATTCAACCAATTACTCAAAGCATCTGGTTCTTTATAAAGCACGAAAATGTAAGGCGAGATCATTAACAAAAGCCAGATTGGTTGCGTCCATAACTGCAACTTGCTAATTAACGTGACTCCATAAAAAACTAACGGAATAATTATTAAAGAACAGATTAAATAACCAATTGTCAAAGGCAAATGAAAATACAATTGTAATGCCTGAGCCATAATAGCGGCTTCTAAAGCAAAAAAAATAAAAGTAAAAGATGCGTAAATTAAAGAAGTAATCGTCGAGCCGATATAGCCAAACCCCGCACCTCTAGTTAACAAATCTATATCAATGTTGTATTTGGCCGCGTAATAACTAATTGGTAACCCTGCCAAAAAAATAATTAAACTAACCGTTAAAATCGCCCAACAAGAATTAGCAAAGCCATAATTAATAATCAAAGAACCGCCAATTGCTTCTAATGCTAAAAATGAAATACCTCCTAAAGCTGTATTGGCTACCAAAAATTCCGACCATTTTCTAAATGATTTGGGAGCATAACGTAAGGAATAGTCTTCTAGAGTTTCATTGGCAACCCAAGCGTTATAATCTCGCCTTTCTTTCAAAATCTTTCTTTTAATGGTAGTCATTTGATAATTTTATCGTGATAAAGGATATATTTTCTTAACTTCATTCCTTGCATTATACTTACTCTGGAACATCTGTTCTGAAATAGATTACCCAGAATAGCCGCTAGATTTTCACTGAATGTAAATATTTTTTACATTTTCACCTAGAGCGGTATTTTGTAAATTATTGATTCTACTGATTTTTCATATAAGTTATGGTATCAAGCTTAACTTTTTTAGCAGTAGATTTATATAGATATATTACTTTTTATGCAAAAAAATAAAGGTTTATATCAGCCATCTGTAAAGCTGCTTTTAATAACAATAACAATTCAAAAGATTCGCAATAGCTATATAAATGGCCGAATATGGATTGAAAAACTGAAAACTGGTAAATTGCTAGCCATTTACCAGCTTGATTTAATATCATGTGCGGTTGATTAGACATCTCCAAAAATAGAAAACTTTCTCTCCTACCAATTTACTTTAACCGCGTCATTTATCTTTCCCCCTGCCCCCTAGCCCCTAGCAAGAGAGCCCCTAGCCCCTCCTTCTCAAAAGAACTGTTTGTAACCGTGCAAAGTATAACTACCTTCCGCAGTTTAGGAATTAAGCTCTTTCACAAATTCTGGTCTACCTTGCTGTGTCCGCTGCAATTCATTTTCCAAACCAGCCCAATCCCGGTTAACGATCAGGGAAATCAACCGATCCAAACTGTTGCGGTACTGTTGCAAACTTCCCAATAAATGCTCCCGATTATACTGCGCCATCATCACGCCTAATTCTGGGTTTCCCCCACCCACTCGACTGGTATCGCGAAAACCGGAACTAGCCAAATTTTTGGCTAATTCCAATACATTTGAGTCAGTTTCGCTCAGACAAGCATCGATCGCAGCAGCGCTTACCATAACCGGTAAATGAGAAATCCAGCTGACTGCGCGATCGTGTTCTTG
>CAZJJR010000451.1:0-2968 GCA_964546365.1 uncultured bacterium
CTTCTAAGGTTTTCAATAAAGCATTAAATGCCGCCGTACTGAGCATATGGCATTCATCAATTATATAAACCTTATAACGACCTTGAACGGGAGCAAATTGGGCGCGTTCGATTAATTCTCTAATATTATCAACGCCTGTATTGCTAGCAGCGTCAATTTCTACAACATCTAAAGATGAACCTTTGGTAATTTCCAAACAAACATTACATTTACCACAGGGTTGAAATGTAGGAACTTCACTAGCGATACAATTAAGAGATTTTGCTAACATTCTGGCACTAGAAGTTTTACCCGTTCCTCTAGGGCCAGTAAACAAGTAAGCTGGAGCAATTTTTTGTTGGTTAATCGCATTAGTTAAAGTGGTAGATATTGCTTCTTGCCCCACCAGATCGGCAAAGGTTTGCGGACGATATTTATGATGTAATGGTTCGTATGACATGGTAACTAATATGGTGCTAGAAAAACAGCGTCAAAGAAATAAAAATAAGCTATAAATTAGTTAATTTGAAATAAAATATTTTAGATTAGCAGACACTAGAAGGAGTTAGCATTCAGAAAATGAGTTCGCCCGCTCATTTTAAGTCCTATTGTTCAATCCAAAGCACTATGGAATATTTTGCACGCCAGCTTCGCAGCTTTACTAGTTTAGCCTTTGGGGTATCGATCGCACTGCCATTTCCAGCCATCAATCCCGACGCTATGGTATTCAATTCACAGCTACCAGCTACTTGTCAAGCACGGAAAACACATTTTTTGGCGATCGGTGGTGGGCCAGAACCGGAGCAAAACGAAATCGCGATCGAAAAAAACATCCTCTATTTCCAGCGCACCTTAAACGCTTTGGGATTCGATCCGGCTAAGGCATCCACCTTATTTGCCAACGGCAATGATGGAACAGCAACCGTTCGCTATCTCGATCCCCAAGGACAGCAGCAGTTTAAAGCGCCGCAGATTCCCAATCTCAAAGGTGCATCCACGATGGCCAATTTACAAAACTCCCTTCAGAATCTCGATCGAAACTCTAAATCTATTTTCTTCTACTTCACGGGACATGGCATACCTAACGATGAGGATATAAATAATAACGCCTTTTTGATGTGGAATAAGGAGTCGCTAACCGTGCAGGGATTTGCCAATCTGCTGGACAAGCTGCCTCCAGACACATCGGTAGTCACCGTGATGAGTCAGTGTTTTGCCGGGTCATTTGCTAACTTTATTTACGAAAGTGGCGATCCCGAACGTCCGGTAACGATGCAAACTCGTTGTGGTTTTTTCGCTACGGTGAAAACGCGCCCTTCGGTTGGCTGTTCGCCAGAAGTAAATGAAGCCGACTATCAAGATTATAGTTCTAGTTTTTTTGCTGGGTTAAGTGGTCGCAATCGGCTGGGTAAAGCAGTGGAATCAGCAGATTACAACCAAGATGGACGGGTTTCTTTCGCAGAAGCTCATGCTTTTGCGAAAGTAGACGAAAAATCCGTAGATTGGCCGATTTCTACTTTAGAAGCTTGGTTGCAAGGTAAAACCGATCGCATTTCTCAACAAACGATTTTCAGTCGTCCGCTTGCCGATATTTTACCTACCGCTCGCCCGGAACAAGCTTACGTGGTTAATTCGATCGCGAAAAAGTTCGGCTTCAGCTTACAAAAGTCTTTTCTGGCTAACTTACAGGAATTGGATACAACCAAAGTAAACAGCGAAGAAGATAAAGCTTATGTCATCCGTCTGGGGATGGAATTAACGAATATCGGCGCAGAAAAGCAAATCCGTAGTTCGTCGGATAAAGAAGCGATCGCCATTCTCGACAAATTAATCAAGTGCGAGAGCGGGTATTGGGAGTGAGAGAGGAAGGGGAAGGGGCTAGGGGTTAGGGAAAGGTTTAAAAAACTGTAGATATTCTTACTTATCTCCTCACATTGTCATCTCCATCATTTCACCATCACTTCCTTTATATATGTTTATACGGATTGGTAGAAATTAAGACCGAATTAGATGAAGTGTAACTGGCAAACAACGCCCCTTCGGTATCGTTGAATAAAATCTGGGATGAAGGTGTGCGAAAATGAAAAAAATGATAGGGCGAATTTGGCGATCTAATTACAGTATGGTCAAGCAAAAGCTGGGAAAATGGTTGAGGCTTTGGTTTGGCGATCGTCAAACAAGTGAATCGCCAAAACCTAGTAGCACGATCGAAAACAAGCCTCTTACCGATGCTGATTACGAATATTTTTTCATGCAGCTATTGGAAGGGGTCGAGCATGGGTGGCGTCAGGAACAAGTTTTGCGGGTTTTTGATGCGCTAGCGGAACGTACTACGGTAGAGCAATGGATTGAGTGGTTACGTAATTTTGGCAACCAATTACTAACTTCTACTAGTCCAAATACTCAGCTAGCTAACCGGATGGTGCATCTGGGTAATGTAGGTTGTGGAGAATTCGGCGAACTTGCCAAACAAATCGGTACTAAGTTATTGGCAAAGACTCCCCAATTACAAGAAAATGATTTGGAAATGGATGCTGGCGATCCCCAAGAAGCGCAAGCATGGTTTTACCAAGGACTCCAACAATTTAATATAGAAGATTATGTAGGAGCGATCGCCAGTTACGATAAAGCTTTGGCGATCCTCCCGGAAGCCCACGAAGTTTGGTATAACCGAGCCAATGCTTTGCTTAAATTAGGACGCATACTAGATGCGATCGCCAGTTACGATAAAGAAGTGGAATATAAACCAGATAAATACGAAGCTTGGAATAATCGAGGCAATGCCTTTTTTAAATTGGGAAGAATGGAAGATGCCATTCCCAGTTATCTGAAAGCTTTGGAATTTCAACAAAGTTATCAACAAGCTTGGTATAACTTGGGAGTAGCGCTGGGAAATGTCGGACGCCTAGAAGAATCGCTGGGTGCTTACGAGCAAGCTGTAGCGCTGGACGCGAAAGATCATCAAGCTTGGTCTAATCGAGGTTTGGTG
>CAZJJR010000452.1:0-2967 GCA_964546365.1 uncultured bacterium
GAAAAGGAGGCAGCAGAACCCAAACTAGCGATCGCAGTTGCCCTTTACACCAAAGGCGAACAGGAAAAAGGTTTGGCAATGGGAGAAGATGCCCTGCGGATCGACGATCGCTACGGCGATATAGATTTCTTGAAAGAAAATCTTTGGGGCGATCGTTTGCTCAAAGATACCAAACAACTTTTAGACACTCCCAGAATTCAAGCTACTCTCGCCCAAACTCACGGTCAACCACCGACAGAAGAATCCCAACGCTAGGAAAAAAGGGGTTAGGGGCTAGGGAAGAGGGAAAGGGAAAAATAAACAATACCTAATTTATCTTCAAAACAGTTCCGGCTTAATTTGATGGCGGAAAAAACCAAAAAATTAAAAATAAAGAATGGATGATGTTTCATTTTTTATTTTTAATTTTTTATTTTTTTGGACTAAAGCAAATTACACTTCCGATCGCGCGAACTTTTTTGGAAAAAAAAGTATCGGGATTTGCGAGCGCCCTAACAATAAACTTGAAATATTCCCCTCTCCACTCCCCGACTCTCTGCCCCCTGCCCCCCTGCACCCAAATAAAAATTCCCTATATAGTAGTACATATGTATTTAGTGGCAATGCAGACCGGGCATTTAGCCTGAGATGCGGTTGTCTGAATTTTGGCTAAAAATAGAATCCAGAGTCGGGAGTCCTGAGTAACAAAACCTTGCCTTCAGGCATCCCGGCATTGGAAGATGCCACTAGATGTATTAGCGAAGAACCCACCCAAGCGATCGCTTGCCTCGATCTTTCTCACAGCACTGGCTTCAACAGTGCTATAGCTAAAAGCAGGTTCTCGATTTGGGTGGCGTTAAAGGGGATGTGTCTATGTTGTTAGTCTTTTGGCAGCAGTGCCATAATTTGATCCACAAACTGTTGATGATCGACCACTGGTTTAGAGATATAGCCATCGGCACCACTTTGCTTGAGAAAGTTTTCCCGATCGCCCTCCATCGCGTGAGCCGTAACCAGGATAATCGGCAGTTTGGCAGTTTGAGGATTGGACTTCAACATCTGGGTGATTTTGATACCGTCAACAGCCTTGCCTTCATATACACTGCGGGCGAGGGAGACATCCATCAAAATGAGATCCGCTTGACCGGACTGGGCTAGCCTTATCACCTCTTCCACATCCTCAGTACCCTTGACATCTAAGCCACCTCGCTTAGTCAATATTTTCGAGAAAACTCGATAATTAATCGGGTCATCTTCCACAATCAGAACGGTTTTCATGACTTTTTCCTGTGAGCTTGATTCAAAATAAGGCAGTCATAGCTCCTGCCGTTTGATACTACTGTGAAAAGAGTTGGCTCCGTCACCATTAGTTATCTTTTATTAGTCGTAAGGAACGTGAACTCATGGCAAAACAACTGAACCTTCTCTCAACAGGACAGGTTATCACCACTGCCCTGCATACGGAGATGCAACGGTCATATCTTGAATATGCCATGAGTGTCATAGTCGGTAGAGCATTACCCGACGTTCGCGATGGCTTAAAACCAGTTCATCGCCGCATATTATATGCGATGCACGAACTGGGTTTGACACCAGACCGCCCCTACCGCAAATGCGCCCGCGTAGTCGGGGACGTTTTGGGAAAATATCACCCCCACGGTGACCAGGCGGTTTATGATGCTCTGGTACGAATGGTGCAGGATTTTTCCTGTCGCTATCCCTTACTGGCCGGTCATGGCAACTTTGGCTCGGTGGATAACGACCCACCAGCAGCAATGCGTTACACCGAAACCCGCCTGGGAGCGATTAGCCATGAAGCCTTGCTGTTAGAAATTGGCGAGGCAACCGTTGACTTTATCTCCAATTTTGACAATTCCCAGCAGGAACCTGTGGTATTGCCGGCACAATTACCCATCCTTTTACTCAATGGTTGTGCTGGAATTGCCGTCGGAATGGCCACCAACGTACCGCCCCACAATTTAGGGGAAGTAGTGGATGGTTTGATTGCTTTAATTGATAAGCCGGATTTGTCGGAAGACAAGTTACTGGAGTTGATTCCCGGGCCAGATTTTCCCACCGGGGGTGAAATTGTCGGAACAGAGGGCATTCGCGAAGCTTACACTACCGGTAAAGGTAGCATCACCCTGCAAGGAGTGGCCAAAATTGAAGAAATCAGCCGTCGATCGGCTGGTAAATCGAAAACCCAACATCGTACGGCAATTGTGGTCACCGAGTTGCCTTTCCAGGTGAATAAGGCATCTTGGATTGAAAAAATGGCCGATCTGGTTAACCAAGGGAAAATCGAAGGGATTGCCGATATTAGAGACGAATCCGATCGCGAAGGCATCCGGGTAGTGGTGGAACTCAAACGAGACGCCAATCCGCAAGAAGTTTTAGACCAGCTTTACAAGCAAACTGCCCTTTGCAGTAATTTTGGGGCAATTATGCTGGCGCTGGTAGACGGGCAACCGCGCCAGTTAACTCTGCGTCAGTTATTACAAGAATTCTTGAGTTTTCGCGAACAAACTCTCACCAGACAATACACTCATGAGTTAGAACAAACCCAAAGGCGTATTCATGTAGTGGAAGGTTTGTTAGCGGCGTTGGAAAATCTGGATGCGGTGATTGAAATTCTCAGAAATGCTCCCGATGGCAGTACTGCTAAACTTACATTGCAGCAGCGGTTTAATTTTAGCGATCGCCAATCTGATGCCATTCTATCCATGCCCCTACGACGCCTCACAGGTTTGGAAAGGCAGCAATTACAGCAAGAATTCGACGATTTAGCTGCCAGAATCAGCCAGCTACAAAGATTGTTAAGCGATCGCCAAGAGTTTCTCAAAGCCCTCAAAAAAGATTTGCGAAACCTCAAAAAGAAATTCGCCGATCCCCGTCGCACTCGTATTCTCGGTAATTCAGCGATTCCTGCAACTCGGAAAAGCGATGAGAAAGAAAAAGGGAGAGCAGCAGAGGGAAAAAATGAAGAAA
>CAZJJR010000453.1:0-238 GCA_964546365.1 uncultured bacterium
ACTTAAATAGGATCGCTATATTTGAGGAGTGATTTTGGGGGATTTTTTTACCACAGATATCCACAGATGAACACAGATGAACACAGATGTAATTTTAGCGCGATCGTGAAGTGGATAAATCATATTTGATTGTTATGGAACTGATTCCCGAATTCAATTTAAAAAAGCATTGAAAAGATTTAATGTCCGCAATCTTTGATTGGCAACTAAGGCGTCATATTGTAGTTTGATGCGTAAC
>CAZJJR010000453.1:256-2935 GCA_964546365.1 uncultured bacterium
CGGGCGCGTAATTCTATGCTGTTGACGGGTTTGGATAAAAAATCATCGGCACCGGCGTTTAAACAGCGAGCTAAGTCTTCTTTGGAATTTAAAGCGGTGACCATGATAATTGGAATATGAGACCAACGTTCGTTAGATTTTAGCAGTTGGCAAGTTTCAATACCATCCATTTGAGGCATCATTAAGTCTAGCAAGATGACATCGGGTTGAATATCGTCGATTTGCTCTAATGCTGCTTGACCGCTACTGACATAAGTTAATTTATAACCTTCTCTATATAATAATCCTTCTATTACTTCAAATATGCTTTCTTCATCATCAATGATGAGTATAGAGTATTGCTTATTTTCTTGTTCTTTCATAGGGGGAAATTTTAGTTATTAAATATTATGATTTATTTTGGTTGAGGTAATGCTCGATCGTCTGCACTAGCTTTTTCAAGCTGACTGGTTTGGCTAGATACTCGTCAACTCCAGCTACCAAGCATTTTTCTCGATCTCCTGGCATGGCAAGGGAGGTGAGGGCGATAATGGGTATTCGTGGGGACGGATTTGCCAATTCTTCCCCTATTGACCTAATTTGGCGAGTGGCTTCTAAACCGTCCATTTCGGGCATTTGAATATCCATTAAAATCAAATCGGGATGTAATTCTTGGTTTAGTTGCACTGCTTCCCGTCCGTTGAGGGCTATGGCAACTCGATAGCCTTTCACTTCCAGGTATTCCACTATTGTAGAGAGATTTGTCTCGTTATCCTCTGCTAATAAAATTAAAGGAGAGGATATTTCTTGTGGGACGGTTGATGGTATGGAACGTTGGTGAGATAAGAGAAATTTGCGCCATGCAATTTGGAACTGACTGCGAGAAAATGGCTTGACTAAATATGCAGCTACTCCCCATTCTTCTGCTTTGCCCGGTTCATCGACTACGGAGATAATCAAAATGGGGATATCTTGGGTTTGGGGGTTAGCTTTGAGTTGCGATAAAACATCCCAACCAGAGCGATCGGGTAATTGTAAATCTAGGATAATGGCGTCAGGCTTCATTCTCAAGGCTTCTTCAACGGTACCGGTTCCTAAAGAGAGAATGAGTGAATTGGGTACGCCTAATTCTTGCAGGTAACGCGCAACTTGTTCGGCGGCGGGGGGTGAGTCTTCGACGATGAGGACTCTTTGCAAGTTGTGGGCTAGGTTAATTTGGGGAGAGGAGACGGTTGGGGTGGATGAGAGGGAAACGGTTTCTGGTTTCCAAGGTAGAGAAACGGTGAAGCGACTACCTCGATCGATCTGGCTTTCTAGTGCGACGCTACCGCTGTGGAGTTCTACGACTTGTCGCACTAAAGCGAGTCCCAAACCCGTTCCTTTGTAACGGCGGGTGAAGGAACTGTCTAACTGCATGAAGGGTTGGAAGAGTTTGCCGATATCTTCGGGGGCGATGCCGATTCCTGTATCTACTATGCTAAAGTGGACGACTTCATGTTCGCGATCGATCTGTACTTCGATCCAAACTTCCCCTCCTTCTGGTGTAAATTTAACCGCGTTACTTAATAAGTTAATTAATACTTGTCGCATTCTGCGTTCGTCTACTACTACTTTGCCAACGCGGGGTGGAATATGGGAGGAAAGTTTGATTTGTTTTTGATGGGCTTGTTGTCTGACAAAGGCTAGACTTCCTTCACATAATCCTTGAATATCCGTCGGATCTAATTGCAATTCCAATTTGCCAGATTCGATTTTAGCTAGGTCTAAAACATCGTTGATCAGTTCTAATAAATGTTGACCGCTTTGTTCGATGGTGGCTAATTTTTGATGCTGTTTGGCGGTGAGGGGGCCAAAAACTTCGTCTCGCAATACTTCGGAAAGACCGAGAATTGCCGTTAGCGGGGTGCGGAGTTCGTGACTCATATTGGCGAGAAATTCGCTTTTGGCGCGGTTGGCAGCAAAGGCGGTTTGGGCTGCTTGTTGTTGAGCGATTTCGGCTTGGGATCTGGCAATACCGATGGCGATTATTTCTCCGACTAGTTTGAGCAGGTTGATTTCTTCATCCGTCCATTTTTTGGAGTAGCTAATTGTATCTAAACCGATTAATCCTATAACTTTGCCTTGGTAATTAATTGGTAATTTAATAATTGATTTAATGGATTGATATTCAAATTCGGTTTTTTCTTGGTTAGCTTCTGGTGGCAATTCTGCTATGCAGGGAATTTGCACAATATTGCCTTGCCGAACTTGTTGATTAATCCACGGATAAGATTGAATGGGGATGGCTTGTAGTTTGTCGATCGATGGTTCGATATTCGTCGCGCACCACTCGTGGGTGTTAGTCATCTGGTTGGGAGTTTCCGAATAGCGGATGATATAACTGCGATCGCTATTGGTAAATTCACCGATTACTTGCAGGGTAAAGTTAATCGCCGTGTCGATATCTCGATCGAGGAAGGCGCGAGAGATGCTGCTGAGCATACTATCAGTAATCGAACGTTTGCGAATGATTTCTTCTGCTTGTTGGCGTTCTAGTTCTGCTCCCGCTCTGGCGGCAAAGATTCTTAAGATTAATTCTCTTCCCGGATCGCGCTCCATTGGTTTGATATCTAGCACTGCCAAATGACCCAAAACCTTACCTGTTGAGTCAAACATGGGAATGCCTAAATAGCTGACTACGCCTAAGTCAATTAAATATCG
>CAZJJR010000454.1:0-2931 GCA_964546365.1 uncultured bacterium
ATAATTGGAGGAATGATGTTTGTTTTAATCCCTATTAGGGATTGAAACTTAAGCTAGCGATTTCAGACTGCAAGCGCTGAATTAAAACGTTGCAACTAAAACTAATCCCTATTAGGGATTGAAACATTAGCCGACTTGCTCCTTTGGAAACTAAAGTAGGTTGCAACTAAAACTAATCCCTATTAGGGATTGAAACCCTTTGCTTTAATTGGCTTAGCGCTTTAAAAAATCTGTTGCAACTAAAACTAATCCCTATTAGGGATTGAAACTATATCTTGCCAGATTGTCTAATACTGACTCAGCATGATCCGTTGCAACTAAAACTAATCCCTATTAGGGATTGAAACAAACATCATTCCTCCAATTATTACAAAAACGGCTCTTTCGGATTGATGGGGAAGAATGTTTGCATATTTTACAGTTATGTAGGATGGTGGGTTACGGCACGGGAACTAAATTATCGATCGAAAGCCTTAAAATTATCGCCCGTGCCTAACCCACCCTACGGTTAAATAAGTTTCTTTTATTACCACAAAACCGGGAGAGCGATCGCGAAATCTTACAACTACCTTTATATGTTGGGTTTCGTTCGTCAACCCAACCTACCAGAGACTACCAGAGACAAAAGAAAGTATTGCTAATTCCCAATTCCGTAAGAACACTTAAAGCCCTCATTTAATGAGAAAATGCGAATTTAGCGGATAAGGGTGAGAAACATCTAACGCAGGCGAGATTTTATTGGCTACTGCTTTGTGTTTCACTAGCTGAGTCCCTAAAGCCATGTTAAGTTTGCTCTCGGCGCTGCATGGTGCATTCCAAATCGCTATTTCTCTCAGACGAATGGAGGTTGAATGACGATTTTTCAGACTGCAAGCGAGAAAGCTACTTCCTTATCGACGATTGAAAAACGCTTGCAGATACAGCATCTACTAAGTCCCACGGCGCTTGCTCAAAGTAAGCAGGTTGATGGTAATGATGTGGTACGGGGTTTGAGTCAATCTCTCAAAACTTTGCCGCCACGCTATTTCTATGATGACCGTGGTTCCCAATTGTTTGAGCGAATCTGCGAGTTACCGGAATATTACCTGACACGCACGGAAACGGAGATTTTGCAAGGGTGTGCGGGTGAAATTGCTAGTTTGACTGGTGCTTGCGAAATTGTGGAGTTGGGTAGCGGTAGTTCTACGAAAACTCGCATTTTGCTGGATGCTTATCAAAATTCGGGTTTTCCTTTGCGCTATCTGCCAATTGATGTGAGTGCTGGTATTTTGGAGAGCAGTGCGCGAGATTTGTTGAAGAATTATCCAACTCTTGCGGTGTGCGGTTTGGTGAGTACTTATGAAATGGCGCTTTCTCAATTACCTCCGTCTCGCTTACCGGGACGGATGATTTGTTTTTTGGGGAGTACTTTGGGTAATCTGAATGGTGAGGAATGCGATCGTTTTTTCACCCACGTCACCGATGCGCTTAATCCTGGCGAGTATTTCTTGTTGGGGATAGATTTGCAAAAGCCGATCCAGATGTTAAATGCCGCGTATAACGATCGCGAAGGTGTAACGGCAGCGTTTAATCTGAATATGCTGCGCCATCTGAATTGGCGTTTTGATGGGAATTTCGATCTGTCGCAGTTTGAGCATTGGGCGTTTTACAATACTTCTGCTTGTCAAATTGAGATGCACTTGCGGAGTTTGCGATCGCAAACCGTCCAACTACGCAAACTTAATTTAACGGTTGAATTTGCGGAAAATGAAACGATTTTTACGGAAATTTCTCGCAAATTTAATTTGAATACCGTCCAGCAAGAATTGCAAACACATGGTTTAAAGACACTTCAGGTTTGGACTGACCCGAATCAGTGGTTTGGTTTGCTCTTGTGTCAGTTGTCACCAGTGTAAATGGGTAAATTTTACGCTTTCCTACTTCGGGTAGAAATAAACCCGGTTTCTTCAAGAAACCGGGTTTATGGGGGTCGTTCATTAGACTGAAAGCCGCTATAGTCGAGTCTTTATTTATTTTTGAACAAAAAAATCATAATAAAAAGAATAATTTAATTGTTTCTTACCTTAGTTTGTAGTAGGGTCTCTAGTCCTTTCCTATCTCTGAGTAACGGTAGGTGAGGTTTGCGCGATCGCAAAACCCCTATTTACTTTTTTCAGAACTGAAGTCCTCACGACAAACTCGTTCCTGACGCAAACAAGGATAAATCAATGACTATTGCCCAAATTAAACAAAAAAAAGGCAAAAAGAAGACTGATTCACAACATTTATGGTTTTTGCACTGGTTAATGGCTGGTGTATTTTTAATACTGTTTGCGACAGGCTTTTACATGGCAGACCTGCCAAGAGACGTAGCTTTTCGCGGTCATTTCTACGACTTCCACAAAACATTGGGAGTAGTAGTAATGAGTATATTGCTAGGGAGAATTTTCGTACTGTTGCGCGTTATCCAACATAAATATAGGCGACGTTTTCCCAAATTCACGATGGAATGGTTCCGTACTTTTGCTTTTCACACTGGCTTATACTCGTTCATGCTAATCGTTCCCCTAAGTGGCTATTTTTTTTCTAACTCCTATGACAAAGATGTGGTTATATTTGGCACGGGTATAATTTTACCCCGCCTGTTTCCCGCTAATGAAGCAATGGGTGCATTGGGTAGAAGCTTGCATTTTTGGCTGTCTTACACATTTTTGGCAACAGTTATCGTTCACATGATAGACCAGAAAAAATACGTGCGATCGCAATGGCGACGTTTTTATAAAGCCGTAATGCGAACTCGGTCATCTAAACCAGTGTAGAAAAATTCGGAACCAAACAAGCATTCTTTAGAACAGCACTCGCGCAAAGCTTATATACAAGGCTTTTCAAGTTAATGTGGTACATATAGCCATCCTATTTGAGTAATCAACCCCACCCTAGCCCTCCCCTTAC
>CAZJJR010000455.1:0-2858 GCA_964546365.1 uncultured bacterium
AAATAATAATTTATGTTGATTTTTTATAAATTCAAAAAATAAAGTGAAAGAAAAATAACTTAATGTTTCTTTCTTTCACTTTTACTTTTTCTTAAGAATTGAGAATGAGAAAATATGAAGTCATCATTCAGTTTTCTGAATTGAGGTGTCAAATTTTCCCTTTCCCTCTCCCTTTCCCTTTCCCTCTCAACTAGCGATTAGCAGAAGTCGCTCTACCATTGCCATTGCGTTTGGCAATTTGTTGCTGCAACACTTCTATCGCCTTCGCATATTGAGGGTCTTGTTTAGTGCCGATTTCATCGCGATTGCGGCTTAACTCTTGTCTTTGGGCATCGGAAAGTTCCACGATCACGTCGGGAGCAATGCCGGCGTGGTTGATATCCCGACCGCTGGGAGTAAAATATTTAGCGATCGTCACTGCCAAACCCGAACCATCACCCAATCCGCGCACCGACTGCACTAAGCCTTTTCCAAAGGTTTTCGTACCGACTAGCACGGCGCGTTGATTGTCTTGCAGCGCTCCCGATAGAATTTCACTAGCGCTAGCCGAACCGCCATCTACCAACACCACTAATGGTTTATCGGTAATTTGACGATTATTGGCTTTTTCGCGATCGGATACCCCTTGGCGGTTTACAGTAGAGACGATCGACCCTTCTTTCAACCACATCCGGGCAATATCAATGCTCGAATAAAGCAGTCCACCAGGATTAGAACGCAAATCCAAAATGTAACCAGCTACCTTTTGCTTTTCTAAAGCCTGAATAGCCGCCCGCATTTCCGGGGCTGCATTGGCACTAAATTGATTCAAGCGAATATAGCCTACACCGCCAGAAATATCTGGACGATAAGTGTAGCGGACGGGATGGATTTCGATCCTTTCCCGTTTGAGGCGAAATACCTTTTCTTGATTACTCCGCTGAATAGTTAAAGTTACTTCCGTACCAACAGTGCCTCGGATCAGGTTAACGGCATCGTTGACATTCATGCCATTGGTCGATTTCCCGTCAATTTTGGTAATGATATCTTTTGCCAGCACTCCAGCCTTAGCAGCTGGTGTACCTTCAATTGGCGAAATCACCACCAGTTTTTTAGTTTCCTCATCCTGAGCCAATTGGATACCAACACCCGTGAGTTCTCCAGAAGTATCGATTTGCATACTCTGAAACTCTTTCGGGTCCATAAACCGGGTGTAAGGGTCATCCAGTGGCTTGAGCATCTCCCGGATTGCTTTGTATGCTTCTTCCTTCGTGGTGTAATTCCGGTTCAGATACTCCTTGCGAATTGCCTGCCAATCTACCCGGTTAAAAGTACCATCAACGTAGTTTTTATCCACTATTTGCCATACTTCATCCACTAACTCCTTCGGGCTATCTCTAAAGAAAGCCTGAGCAATTATCGGAGTGTTTGGCATATAAAAATTCAGGGCAGTTGCGGCGACGGGAGTTAGCACTACAGCTGTTGCCCCAAGCACGAGCCAACGTTTTGTTTTATCCATCATGTCTGAAGAGCAAGAAAAAAGGAGAAACTGCAATGGGAGTAAGCCCAATTTAGCACAGGCTTTTTATCGAATTGTTCAGTACATACCACTATTGTGCTTAACCAAATAAAACTTTGCACGCTATTTTTTTAAGGATCGATCCAGCGACCGTCTGCTTTGATTAAGTTTATTAACTCCTCTACACCTTGAGCTTCGGGAACTTTTTTGATTTCGTCTCTGCCTCGATACAGGGAGATATAACCGGGCTGTTTGCCAACATAACCGTAGTCGGCATCGGCCATTTCTCCAGGGCCGTTGACAATGCAGCCCATTACTGCTATGTCTAAACCCGTGAGATGTTTGGTTGCTTCCCGTACCCGATGCAGGACTTCTTCTAGGTTAAACAATGTACGACCGCATGAAGGACAAGCGACGTATTCCACCATTGTTTTCCGTAATCCCAGAGCTTGCAGAATACTATAACAAACCGGAATCTCTTTTTCAGGAGCTTCAGTCAGGGAAACCCGAATCGTATCTCCAATCCCATCCGCTAACAGGGGCGCAATCCCAGCGGTAGACTTAATCCTTCCGTATTCCCCGTCGCCCGCTTCCGTTACTCCCAAGTGCAGGGGATAGTCCATCCCATTTTCATCCATCCGCTTTGCCATCAGACGATAAGCGGCTATCATCACGGGGGCACGGGAAGCTTTCATGGAAATCACCAAGTTGCGGAAGTCGAGAGATTCGCAAATCCGAATGAATTCCAAGGCAGACTCTACCATCCCTTCTGGGGTGTCGCCGTAAGTAAACAGCATCCGTTCCGCTAGTGAACCGTGATTGACACCGATTCGCATGGCTTTGCCTTGATCGCGTAGGGAAACTACCAGTGGTTCTAAGGTTTCTCGGATTTTTTCCCCGATTTCGTCAAATTCGGCTTGGCTATACTCGCTGCGATCGGCTTTCGGTTTTTCAAATACGTATAATCCTGGATTGATTCGTACTTTATCTACGTATTTGGCAACTTCCAAGGCGATTTTCATACCGTTGTGATGTACGTCGGCAACTAGGGGTACGTCTTGGTAAGTTTGAAGGAGTTTTTGCTTGATTTCCCCTACTGCTTTGGCATGACCGAGACTAGGTACGGTAACGCGCACTATTTCGCAGCCAATCTCGTGCAAGCGACGAATCGCAGCTACCGATCCTTCTACGTCTAGGGTGTCTTCGTTGATCATCGACTGTACCACTACGGGGTAACCGCCGCCGATGGTGACGTTTCCTACTTTGACGGGACGAGTTTTGCGCCGCTTGATGGTGGTGTCGAATTCCGGTTGACGGGAGGTGGGTGGGTTTGGCAGAGTTTGCATATCGCTATTGGTTT
>CAZJJR010000456.1:0-2845 GCA_964546365.1 uncultured bacterium
TATTCCCGGCATTTTAACATCTAGTAAAATTAGGTCTGGCGGTTGAGCGGTAGCACCCATTAACGCCATTGAGCCGTTAATTGCTTGGCGAACTTCGTACCCATGTTGAGTTAAAACAGCAGATAAAAATTTCAGGTTTTCTAAAGTATCGTCAACGATTAATATGTTGTGTTTGAAAACATCGACTCGATCGCTAATCATAGATTTATTGCTTGTTCAGCAAGTTGCAAAATTACGTCAAAACGAACGCGATCGATTAAATATGCGATCGCGTTGGCTAAGGAAACATACCGATCTGGAATTTCCTCGCATAGCTGCAAAATATGCTTGCTATTAAGTTTAATAGCTGCCAGCTTTAAATCGAGCAGCCACTCTACGGGCATTACCGCTAGTGCTTCTGGAGTGATTACTTTCTGGGTAGGCAATTCTGGAAGCGAGTCAGTTTGGTTGAGTTCATCATACACGTAGCGTACTCCTAAATGCTCTGTCATCTTCTCAAAGATAGTTTGTTCCTCAAATGGTTTGCAAACAAAATCATCGCATCCAGCTGACAAGATCAGCGCTTTTTCTTTATCAAATGCACTAGCAGTCAGGGCAATAATTACAGTTGCTTGACCCTTCAAATGGCTTTTAATCTGTTTAGTAGCTTCATATCCATCCATGACGGGCATTCGCATATCCATCCAAATCAAATGGGGTTCCCAACTTTCCCATAGATTAACAGCTTCTTGACCGTTTTCAGCTTCTCGCATCTCAAACCCCAACGAGCCAAGCAATCTCACCAATAACTGGCGATTTGACCAGCGATCGTCAACTACTAAAATACGATATTTCGGTTGGTCTGGTGCGAGTCCTACTACTCGCTGGGTGATTTTTTCCGCTGGCAACTCATTCACTTGACCTGGACTAACTACAATATCAAACTTAAAAATAGTTCCTCTTCCTAAGTGACTGTTAACTGCGATCTTTCCTCCCATCATTTCCACAAATTGCTGGCTAATCGATAATCCTAAACCAGTTCCTTGCTGAGATTTTTTACCTGTTTCCGTTTGAACGAAAGCTTTAAATAAATTATTTAATTCATTAGGCGCAATCCCAGTACCCGTATCTTCTACTTCAAATAATAGATGATATTGATTTAGCAAATTTGATTCTAGTTGATTTTTCACTCTTACCGTAACGCTGCCTCGTTGAGTAAACTTGATGGCATTACTGAGTAAATTAATTAAAACCTGACGCAATTTTTGGCCATCTGTTCGCACGTATCGAGGCAATGTTGCGTGGCGTTCCCAGCATATTTGTAAACCTTTAGATTCCGCTTTCAATTGAAACATTTCTTCTAGGGAAGCTAGCAGGCGATAGAGATCGAAACTAGTTTCGTTGAGGGTCATTCGACCGGACTCGATTTTAGACATATCCAAAACATCATCGATCAATTCTAATAAATGCTCGCCACTGCGACTGATAATGTTTAGGTATTCATTAGCTCTACCAGATAGCCATCGCTCTCTATTAATCAATTGAGTAAAGCCTAAAATAGCGTTGAGCGGCGTGCGGAGTTCGTGACTCATATTAGCGAGAAATTCGCTTTTAGAGCGGTTGGCTGCATCAGCAGCTTCTTTTGCTTTTTCTAGTTCTTCAGTGCGTTCTTTTACTTTGATTTCTAAAGTGCGAGAATAATTTTCTAGTTGCTCGTAAAGTCGTGCATTTTCTAAGGAAATAGCTGCTTGGGACGTAAGTATTCTGAGAACTGATAATCGTTCGCGCGTAAATGCTCCTACCGTCAAATTATTTTCTAAATAAAGAATGCCGATTAATTTACCTTGACCTAAAATAGGAGTACATAAAACCGATTTTGGCTGATGTTGAATAATATAGCGATCGCTAATAAACATTCCTTCTCTAGCGGCATTGTTAAGTACTACATCTTCTTGGGTTCTTGCCACATAATTAACGAGCGAATTAGGTAGACAATCTTGGCGTTCAATAGGCACTGATTTTTCGATTTTAATAAATGATATTTGATTTGGCCTTTGGGACTCGACTAAACTTTTACTGGCTTCGATTAAAAGTTTTCCATCAATCTCCAAAATCAGAAATCCTTTTTCTGCTCCGGCATTTTCTAATACTAGATTCATTAATTTAGTCAATAATTTGTCTAGGGAAACTTCTCCTGCTAAGACTTGTGAGGCTTTAATTATAGTATTAAAATCGAGTACTTCTAAAGTATCGTTGCTAGTAGTCATAGAATTAATCGCTTTTCCAGAAATACTTCTATTGCGACTTCCTTCAAATTTAGGTAGCAAGTGAGCATAACGTAGATCTAAATGTTTTACTTTCGCGTTAGCACCCCATCTCAGGTAGCAATAACGAGCTTCCTGCATATAAGCTTTCGCAATAGTTAGTTTACCTTTAGCCAAATAGAATTTAGCAGCTAGTTCATTTGCTAGTGCTTCTTCCTGAATATATTCGTTTTCTTTGGCTAGTTGAATAGCGCGATCGTAATCTTCTGCCGCTGCCATATCTTCACCCCGCACCCGATTGAGTTCGGCTTCTACTAAATAATACTTATCTAAATAATTCATCGGTGCGTAACGAGCCCATTTTCCTAGCCTTTCTTGATTGGCAATCACTTTTTTTAAAATCCTATGCTGTTCTGTTGTTGCCGATTCAGCATAAAGCGTTAACCGAATCAAAGAATCATATAAATAAAATATAGGAATAATTAACAGTCCATTTACAGCATTTACATATTGTTGAATAACTACTAAGTTTTCCAAGGAATGCAAATAGTATTCAAACATATAACATAATATTAACTTATGCAAATAAAAATAAAATATTC
>CAZJJR010000457.1:0-1878 GCA_964546365.1 uncultured bacterium
CTCAAACAAGATTGCTTATTCGTTACCTTTGAAGAAAATGACGAGTTAGAACTAGAAGAAGATGAAGAACTTGAGCTAGCCTTCTTGTCAGCTTCAGACGTAGAGCCTTCTTTTGGCAATATTCATCCCCTAGAAGGATTGCGTTCTTCCTTATTTGAAGAAGAAGCATTAGCAGTTTTAATCACGCTAGAAGCCTTAAATCGATTTTTACGCGCCCATCGTCGGAAACTGGGCAGCGATGATTTACCCAAACTCAGTAGTCGCTATCGCATTCCCTTACCCAAAGATGAAAATACCACCAACCAAGTAGCCTCCGTCACGGTAGCTACCTTACCCGATGTAGCGGCAGAATTGTTACTAATGGGCTGGGAAGATGACGATGAAGATGATGAAGACGACGACGATTTTGAATATTACGAAGACGACGACGATTTAGAAAACGAAGAAGACGAAGGCCCATTTCTTAAAGATGACTTAGTGCCGGAAAACTCTTTTCTGAGCCTTGGCGTAGTTTCTTGGGAAATGGTAGACCTTTTGCGTGAAAAGCTAGGACACGACCTATCACTTGAAGGGGTAGAAACTACAGGGGACGGTTTACCAGTGATTTTAATCCAAACCTCTCGTCCGAAAGCAAAAACCCTGATTGAGAAAATACAAGAAGCTGGTGGAATTAAAGGAATTTTCTTTAATCCCGGTGAAGACCCATTTGAGGACAATACTTACGATTTGGGCATTATTCAAGCAAATAACGGAGATATGTTCCTTTTTGGTGAATTCGATCGTGACGATACCGCTCATCAAGAAGCCCGTAAAAAATGGGATCGCCGTTGCAAGAAAAGCAAAGGCTATTGTGGTTTGTTAGTTACTAGAGGATTAATGGGAGCTTCCCGGGGTAATCCACAATTACAAGATATGATGGCTTTGTTTGAGGCTCGATCGATCTCTCACAAGGAATTGGGTTTGGGTACTCTGCAACGAATGATTAGCGTTGACTGGGAGTAGGGAACAGAATGTGGGGCGAATGCTCCAAGTGTCAGAGAATTCTCACTTCTTACTCCTAAAAAGCTACTATTTAGGGCTTACGCACTATAGGCTAAGAAACCCGGTTTTTCGTTTTTACCATGATGCTGGTATAAGGGAATTACGTTAAAAACCCGGGTTTCGATCGTAAATTTTACTCTTTCTCAAAAGTTTAATTGCTCACAAAAGTTAAGTGATTTTTATCACTTCTAAGCGTAAATTTATTCTACTGATATTAAACATAACTTACATTAAATTTTATTTCACCAGTTTTTCACTTTCTTCAGCTTTAATAAAAAATAAGGCAAGCAGTACTGGAATTGAATATCCGAAAGGTTATTAAGTAATTACTACACACCATCCTATTAGCTAGCTTGCAAAATTACCCTAAGTAATTCAATTCATTTACTTAGCGATCGTACTTAAGTAATACTGATTTTGCCAAAAATCATCAAAGTCTAAATTAATCGTCCAAAACCTTAAGAAAATCATGAAAAACTTCTATGTTGTATTTCTGTATACTTCTAAAAACCTACGAATTGTTTACAACTTAATATTAAGTAATTAAATGGAAGTCTACTAAATTAATCGAGAGACTATAAATACAATAAGGGGGAAGCAATGGCAGTACAATCACTAGCACAGCAATGGGCAAAAAAATATCTAGAAGACCTTTACTTACCCGATCGAAAAGATATTTCTGAAGGAGAAGAATTGTCTTACCTGGTCTCTCAAGAAGGAAGACAGAAGACTGCCGACCAACTAATCCATGCCTTGAGATTTGTCAGCGCCCAAGCTTGGAACAAAACGGAATCCCTTTTAGCACAAGAAGTTCGCAGACATAAAATTAATCCTAGA
>CAZJJR010000457.1:1899-2165 GCA_964546365.1 uncultured bacterium
CTTGGGATATCGCCGCAGATTGCTTTCGGATTTATGACAAAGTTTTAGAACTTTATACCCAGCAAACTACATCTCGGCAGCTATCTTCAGTTGTCAAATTAGCCGATCGCTCTAACCAACTTTATCAAAAAGCGCTAGAAGTTTATACAGAACAGGTTGCCCCCAGCCAATTAGCAGCATTAATCGGCGACGAAATCGGAATGCTTCAGAAGAAATATACGGCACATGACCCACGAGTAAAGGGATTTGTTAGTTTGCAAATTCAC
>CAZJJR010000457.1:2229-2826 GCA_964546365.1 uncultured bacterium
AGCCTATTATAAAGTGATAGACGACCACTTTTATATGCCGTTGCAAAGAGCGTATGAAGCCGCCGCCACTCATGATTACGACTCACCAGCTTTAGGTGCGGTGCAACAACTTTTACCTGAGAGTACTGCGATCGCAAAAAAAGTATACCAACGAGTCAGCCAGTTATATCCAAACTACCGCAGCATGAGCGGAAATTTAAGCCAACCGAAAGTTAAAACTTCTAGCATCCGAGATGTGGAAATGTTCCAAGTTTACTTGTGGCTGTGTGCTTTAGAAGGCAGCATCGCACCCATCCAGCAAGAGTTATTCCCGCTTTGCATCATGCTCTATCCAGTTTTAGGCGTAAAGTGGGAATTACTGCGGCAAATGCTCCATTTACTCGGTCAAGAAATTCGCAGCCGCTTGAATGCAGAACAATCCGCCAAGTTTATGCCCTATTTCCAAGCACTGTGGGAAATGTTTTCCCCAGAAGTGTTCACCGCGATCGGCATTGAAAACCCTAAAGTAGTTAATGGCTAGGGAAAGGATGAAGGATGAAGTCTGAAGGATGAAAATTTATTATATTTATCTCCCTCTCTCCCCTGCTCCCCTGCTCC
>CAZJJR010000458.1:0-2748 GCA_964546365.1 uncultured bacterium
ATCTAATTTGTGCGGACGAATAATTGCTTCTACTTTTTTCATAGTTCCTTATTTATGCAAAATTATATTTTCCGTTTTTTTTTGGATATAGATTGCTTGCTAATTTAGTTTCGAAGGCTACGGAATACTGCGCTACTGTAGCTCTCCCCTTAGCAGCATTACTCGCTCAACATTACCTGGGTTCTAAACCATACATTTATCTTATCATAACTTTCCTGATCACCAATCACAAAATCCTTAGCATATTGCTCTGTTAATTCTGCACTAATTCTTATTGCACCTTCAATTGTTTTTACATCTTCAAAATAATTTTTATACTCCTTTCCTTCTTTAAATAGAATTATCTCGTCCAAATAAAAAGACTGAAGTTTAAAACTCTCTTCTTTGTACCACTCTTTAATTGTGTATAGCCCAGGGCGAGGTTCCAAATCATCTGATGCTAATTTGGTAAACTGTATTTGAGGGATAGAATCTCTAAATTCATAAATAAAATATATGCCTACCGAACCAGATAGAAACTTTGCATATAGAGCATATTCATAACTTTTAATTTCCTTCAGATTAAAATTGAATATAGAAAGCAAAAAATTGAAGTATTTTTTTAGTGTATCAGTATTTATCGTTTTCATTTTTAATAGCCTAAAAGTGGTGTAGTTGGATAGCCAGTTTTCTGAATAATATCTCGCTCAAGTTGATAGAATGGACTTGTGATATTTGGCCCTTTCGGTCCTATATCATAAATCTTATATCCTTGATTGATTTTAGTATTAAGCCATCTCGCATTTCTGGCTTTAGCTGCATTAAGTTCTACTTCTGTCATTAAGCGCCCACTTGGGAAATTTTTTGACCATGCCTGATATCATTTAGCTCCTACAGATTGAGCTGCTGGCTTTACACGGTACATCCCTTCTCCAATAACAATTGCTTTCTCTGCCCCCTTAGCGGCCTCATCTGCCAAACCAATAGCCGATCCACCACCACTCAAAATTGGTCCACCCAAAGTTAACAAACCGCCAAGCCTAGTCTTTATCTTATCATCGTAACTTTCAAACGCTTGGCCGCCCAAATGATTGCCAGCAAACATAGAGTAAACTCCATCAGCTACTCCATAGGCTACTCGCTGTAAAATATTACCCTCCCTCCATCTGTCTGCCATATCAGGCCTGTACTGGCTAACCATGGGGGCATCTTGCCAATCTTTACCTGTCCAAGTCCAGGACCCATCCTTGTTCGTAACGGTTGCACCTTTTGAATAGACTTGAGATGCGGCTTCTCCTTGTGGACACGATGGACAATTACCATCAGGATCGGTGTAAATGACAGGATTACTCCAAAATGCTGTGTAAGGTGAAAATCTAATCTGATTAGGGTGGTCTGCAAGTGCATCCACCTGATCCCACACCCCAATCGTGGGATTATACACCCGTGCCCCGAAGTTGATCCGGTTTAGCCCGAAGGTCAGGTCCCGCTCCTTGCCTTGCAATTCCCAGCGGTTGGTGAGTTGTGCGGCCGTGGTGCCCAAGCCCTGCAAACGATGTCCCCACGGGTCAAAATGACTGCTCGAGATCAGCTGCCCCTGCCGGTTGATGCTCGCCCGTACATTCCCCAGGTGATCGGTTTGGAAAATGCGAGCGGGCCAAGCTCCCTACCGATAAACAAACCGAACTCTCCGGTTAAATTTAACCAATTTTTAACCCGTCCAAATTTTGGTGGCTAGTCCAACTAAGGGGCTTTTTACTATTTATTCTCATAAAATACTCTGCTAAAATCATCTATTATTGACTCAATAAAATAGCCTAAATCATTAGGTTCACTATTCTCTTGAAGTCCAATTTTTGTAAACAAATCCGATAATTGATTTATTGCGAAATCCAATTCATTATCTTTAAAAGATATTTGAATTGAAGAATTATTTTTAGACAACAATTCTTTAATATCAGGTAGTTTTTCTAAAATAAAGACAAATTGACTAATTGATATTTCTATTTTTTTCATTATCGTATTTTTTTAGGATCATATTCAATTCCTAACTCTTTTGCTCTATTCAAAGCATTATTGCCTTTGCCATGTGTGTAAATTGCTTCTCCCCTTGATTTTCCAAAAGTGCTTATTACCTTACCATCAGAATTGACTACAACTTTTGCACCACTCCCTTCATACCTAATTCCACCATTACTTTGATTTACAACCTTATTAGGATTTTTCACAGCATCAAGCATTTCTGTTGCTTTAACACCTCGCCCTGCATCTCTTCCTATGGCTTGATTTAAGCCATGCCGAGTATATCCTGAAATTACACCGCCTACGCTTTTTTCAACATTTGCAACCTCGCTTACTTTTACAACATCCGATACCACACCCGCTTTTCCTAAACTACCAGCTCCTTTTGAGCCAGCAACAGCGATGCCAATTTCCCCTACTACGTTTCCTACAATATTGGCTCTTGTTCTTGTGTCGCCAGTGTTCCAATCGCTTTTGGTTTTTTCGTAAAGCATTCCTGCACCTATGGCAGTTTGAAATTGCCCCATTGGACTACTTAGACTTGCCATTCCTTGCAAGGTTTCGGGTAAGTTTACCGTTAAGGCTTTTACGTTTCTTACTACCGATTCGCCTACTCCTTCTAAAAACCCACTTACTGCTGCACCTGTTTCACCACAACAAGGCTCGTCCAATGCACCTGTAGGATCAATACGGTTTATGGGGTTGTTTTGGTTAAAATTGTATGGTGAAACCCATACTCTTTCATCC
>CAZJJR010000459.1:0-2736 GCA_964546365.1 uncultured bacterium
GACTTGCTGGACTTAATCCAGGAGGGTAGCATCGGGATGCAGCGGGGGGTAGAAAAATTTGACCCCACTAAAGGCTACCGATTTTCTACCTATGCTTATTGGTGGATTCGGCAAGCAATTACTCGTGCGATTGCTGAGAAAGGGCGTACAATTCGCCTGCCAATACATATTACAGAGAAGCTAAATAAGATTAAGAAAGTGCAGCGCCAGTTGTCCCAACAGTTAGGACGAGCGGCTACTGCTGCCGAACTAGCAAAAGAACTGGAATTAGACCCGAAGTTGGTACGGGAATACTTAGAAAGGTCGCGGCAGCCATTATCTCTAGATTTGCGAGTAGGAGATAATCAAGATACCGAACTGGGAGATTTGCTAGAAGATACTGGTTGCTCTCCAGAAGAGTTTGCCATGCAGTCTGCTTTGCAAACAGACCTGGAAATTTTGATGGCAGATCTGACTCCTCAGCAGCGACAGGTGTTAGCGATGCGTTTTGGTTTGGAGGACGGACAAGCTTTGACTTTGGCTAAAATAGGCGATCGCTTGAATATCAGTCGGGAAAGAGTGAGGCAAATTGAAAGAGAGGCTTTAAGCAAACTCCGCAAGCGGAAGGCAGATATGGCCGAATTTTTGGCCAGTTAGTGGAAAGCTGTTGGTAAGTGGAGCGAACTTTCCGCTAAAGGTGAGATAATACGGCATTTCTGGTTCGGTTAGGGCGACTTTGCTAGGAAAGTTAGACTGCTACATTAATGTTTGGGAAGCATGAATTAACAATCTGAATTTTCAAAGTAACGGTCGGCTGTTAAAAACAAAAATATTTCCAGTTAAGAAGTTGCAACTTTAACGGAGGTAAAGGTGAACAAACCATCTAATCGAAGCACGGATTTGTTTGGAAATGAATCTGAATCGAGTAATTGGCTGTGGCAGTACGTACAGTCATTAAGCCCGGAAACAATTGCACATCTGTCAAAACCTTCTTCTCCAGAAGTGTTTCAAGTAATGGAACGCAATATTATGGGGTTATTGGGGAATCTACCGCCAGAGCATTTTGGGGTGACAGTAACGACTAGCCGCGAACATCTCGGTCGGCTGTTAGCATCGGCGATGATTAGCGGTTATTTTCTTCGCAATGCAGAACAGCGCATGGCTTTTGAAAAGTCTTTGCATGGTGTGGAAACTCACGTTTCGGAAGCGGATTGAGTTAAATAACAAAGCCGTGAATATATATTTGAAGTACTTCCCCATCCAAATTATCCTTGGGTGGGGATTCTCGTGACTGATTCGATAAAATTTCCTTTAACGAGCGATCGCAATGAAAGCAAGCCCTTCTTCTTTACCCCATAAGTTTATCGGCGTTGCCGTGATTTGGAACGAGCAAGGAAAAATTTTAATAGATAAACGCCGACCGGGTGGATTAATGGGTGGTTTGTGGGAATTTCCCGGTGGTAAAGTGGAACCTGGTGAAACGGTAGAAGCTTGTATAAAAAGGGAAATTAAGGAAGAACTGGGAATCGATATCGAGGTTGGCGATCGCTTAATCGCGATCGAACATATTTACAGTCAGTTCGGAGTTACCTTGACAGTTCATCACTGTCAACACACGGGTGGGGAACCGCAACCTTTAGAATGCGAGGAGATTCGCTGGGTCACTTTAGATGAATTAGACAAATTTTCTTTTCCCGAAGCAAATTTTCAGATTATCGATGCTTTACGTAAAAATTAAAGACATAGTAAGATTTGCTACAATCACCTTATCGGTAGACAGGTAAAGTAAAGTGAAAACAACTACCTTGATTGGGTGATGAGTCTACCCAAATTCGACCGTAGTGCGATCGAATTATTCTTTGGCATAAAGATAAACCGATACCGTATCCTTCTTGCTGTTCGTCTCGTTTGAGGCGGAAGTTGTCTTCAAAAATGCGATCGCCGGTTTCCACTGGAATACCCGGCCCAGTATCGCAAACCGTCACCTGAATTTTTTGTGCTGTACGGTGTAGTACGGATAATTCTATTACACCACCTAAGGGAGTGTACTTATTAGCATTGTCCAACAAGTTGACCAATACCTGACGAATCCGTTCCGGATCGGCATAAACGCAAGGCAAATCACTGGGTATGTCGGTTTTCAAAACCTGAGATTTACTTTCAAAGCGATGTTTCAGACAGTTGAGGACTTCCCAGCATAATTCTGCCAAATTTAACTTTTGGG
Organism: uncultured bacterium; assembly: GCA_964546365.1. Taxonomy (GTDB): domain Bacteria; phylum Cyanobacteriota; class Cyanobacteriia; order Cyanobacteriales; family Aerosakkonemataceae; genus DATNQN01. Next base: position 2,204 of record CAZJJR010000459.1, read on the forward strand.
GTACGATGCGTATGGTGCCATTATTGCCCTGAGTTCCTTGCAAAATATCGGTAATCAATCTTTCCATCGCCCGAGTTTGATTTCGCGCTTGTCTGATTAGCTGAGCGATTAAGCTGGGTGTCAAGCGAGATGGTTGGCTATTGTTACGACCTAAATTGGTTTCTAAAGTTTCCAGGGCTATTGAAACGGCAGTCAGGGGATTGCGGAGATCGTGAGCCAACATAGCAATAATCCGGTCTTTAAACTGTAATTGCTGTTGTAGTTCTTGTTTTTCCTGTTTTAAACGAAAAATCTCTTCAGAAGTGCGAATAACTTCCGCAACGTGAGCGAAAGAAGAAATCGGTAATTGAGTTCCGCCAGATGCCCAAGAGTCAACTTGTAACTTATGATAATTTTCGGTTGATTCTTTCCAACGAGGCCACCATTCTGCCAGCTGAGCGACCAAATTAGTCCCGGCGATCGTTTGTCTGGGTGGGGGATGGATTTTCACCAAAGCAGGTGTTGCCACCAGTTTAAAGTGTTCGGCTAAATAA
>CAZJJR010000460.1:0-2700 GCA_964546365.1 uncultured bacterium
TTCTGACTCCTGAATTCTGACTCCTGAATTCTGACTCCTGAATTCTGACTCCTGACTCCTATTTTCCTCTCAACTTACATTTAAGCTGGCAACTCCAGCATCGTTCGATCCCAATTGGCTAAATTAGCTGCCGCTTCATAAGTACTTTGGAAAAAAGCCAGCAGCATCCCATCGGGATCGTCAGCTTGTCGTACTGCTTCGTAAGGTAATATGAACTCTCGCATTTGAGAGCTATAAAAAGCTTCTTTTGGTTGAATGGCATAATCTGCAAATCCTGGCGGTTCTGGGTAAGCGTAGGCATAAAAAATCGGGTCTGCCACCGACCCACCACCGGGCCAAAATCCGCAACTGCTTACTTCATGGGAATAAGCTTCTCGCGTTACCCAATCTGCCATATTGGGAATGCCGCCTGGGTGTTCTGGGGCGCGTTGTCCTGAAAAGCGGGTAACGGCGAGATCGAAGCTTCCCCAGAAAAAATGGACGGGGCTGCATTTACCGATATAACGAGAGCGAAATTTTGTCATCACTCGGTCTACTTGTACCAAAATCAAACTGAGCCGACGGGCGTATTCGCGATCGTATGCAGCGTGTTTATAATCTTGCTCGAAGGGAATCGGTTCTGCAACTTCCTGCGGTTTCGTCCAAATCCGAACTTCTATACCTAATTCCCTGAGTCCACTCATCACATCTTGATAAAAATCTGCCACGGAACGAGGTACGAGGGGAATTGTTTTAGTTTGCCCGTTGCTGGTTTCTATTTGTAAATGATGAGAAACAAAATCAAAGTTAATTTCAAAACTGGTATTTCCGTAAGGTATTGAAGAGGTGGTTAGTCCGCGAGGCGTTACATATAGGGTGGAATGCCACCAGTGATTAATTTTGGGAACCAGCGCTAGCCGTATTTTACCTACGATCTGAGTCCACATATGCAGCGTTTCATAGGTATCTTGCCATGCTGCGACAGGCAAACTAGGCCAATTAGTATCGTTGGAGATCCCACGAACGGAAGTTGCCATAGTAAAAACCTTTATCTCAATTGACTTTAGATTTTAAATTGACCTCTGAATAAATACCTTTAAATTAAACAAAATTTGTTTACTCTCGCGAATGAATTTTGATTTGAGGTAGATCGGCGATCGATATTTGTATAAGGTGGCCATTGCTATTATTAAGCTAGGAGCCATCTCAACTCAAACCCTTAATTCTAGACTCTTCTTACCCTGGCCACCAGTCCGTTATCCCCAGCCCTCTGTACCGGGAAGTTGTGATCCAAATCAATCACAACCACCTATTCGGATCGGAAAATTAGTTTAAATCAATCACTTTTTTGTTTGATTTGTATCAGAAAAAATCTTCTAAATTATCACGTTAATATAGTTCCTACATCACTTCAACTTTAAAAAAAGGACTACATTATTAAAAACGTGACCTCAAGTAAAAAGCCAATTGGCATAAGTTTCCAGGTAATCTAGTCACAACGCTTGACCTGACATTTAAATTAAATTTCTTAATTTTGTCTGAGTCTTGGTTTAGATTCTTACTCCCGGTTAAATACCGGGTTTTTTTGTTTCCTCCGTCCTTCCCGCTTTTCTGCTTTGCTTTCCGATTAAATGCTCGCGCCGCTTAACCGTGCTTTCTACCGATTGGTATCGTAAACAACAATTATTTAAGCACTCTCATCATTTACTACACTTAGCTTCACCCAACTAGTCAATCTTTATAAAAAGTTGACAGGATTTAACAAAATATTCAAGACATTCCATAATAGGCGTGCTAACATTAAATTAAATCCCTCAAAGGGAGTATCTGAACCACCTAATTAGAAAGTGCCAAACTTACAATCGGCAACTTATACAGAATTTAAGTAAAGGGAGAGCGGGGAAAACCCCCGCTCTCTGCTTTTAAGAGCAATTTTTGCTTTATTACCAACTTGGTTGCCTCGTTACGCGGGTTTGGAGGCTCTGCATCACGTGCTTGCTGGAGGCTGATCTAAAACGGCATTCCCAGGTGGAACCTGGGAACGAATCAAAGGTGTCACTTGCTCCCCGTATTAGGCGTTCTTAATGAGAAGTACCGTCTTTTTGGGATACTAAATTGGCGATCGCGTTCACTAACACCTCCGGCTCGATCGGTTTAGCGAGGTGTAGCCCGAATCCGGCTTCCAGAGCTCGCTGTTGGTTGTCTTCTCCGGCGTAGGCAGTTAAAGCAATGGCAGGAACTAAACCGCCTTGTCGTGGCGATCGCGATCGAATTTCACGCATCATTTTATAGCCATCCAGTTGAGGCATTCCCACATCGCTGACTAAAATATCCGGTTGAAATTCCTCTAGCGTCGCCAACACCTCGAAGGCGGAAGCTACCACCTTTACTCGAGCGCCGGATTGTTCGAGAATAAAAACCATTAAATCTCGCATATCCGCTTCGTCGTCAACTGCTAAAACTCTCACCCCATCCAGCTTGGCAGTAATTGCAGGTGCTTTTTTCTCTTCTTCGATCGCTGGTGCGCTTACCATCATGGGAAGCGTAACGGTAAAAGTAGCGCCTTTTCCTTCGCCAGCACTTTCTGCACGTACCGTTCCGCCATGCAGTTCGATCAAATGTCGCACGATCGCTAATCCCAAACCTATACCACCAACCTGGCGAGTAGTAGTACCGTCTTCTTGGCGGAAATATTCAAACACGGCAGGGAGCAACGCCGGT
>CAZJJR010000461.1:0-214 GCA_964546365.1 uncultured bacterium
ATACATCTAAAGCAGCGCTACCTGCTTCCCGATGTCCGTTCCCTGTTTGCTTGACGCCACCGAATGGTAAATGCACTTCTGCACCGATCGTTGGGCCATTAATATAAGTAATCCCGGCTTGAATATCTCGCATGGCTTGAAAAGCACGGTTGATATCGCGAGTATAAATTGATGAAGACAATCCGTAGGGAGTATCGTTCAGCACGGAAATAGC
>CAZJJR010000461.1:229-2663 GCA_964546365.1 uncultured bacterium
TCAAAATTAGACACTTTACAAATTGCTAATACTGGGCCAAAAATTTCTTCACGGGCAATTCGCATATTGGGAGTAACGCGATCGAGAATTGTTGGCTCAAAAAAGAAGCCGTGTTTTAGATCGCTTTGATTGGCAATTTTTCCGCCAGTTAATACTTTTGCCCCTTCCAGATTAGCTAATTCTAAATAACCGCTAACTCGCTGAAGTTGCGACATATTAACTAATGGCCCGACATCGGTATTCGGGTCGCTACCAACACCGAGACGCAATTTTTTAGTTCGCTCTAGAAACAGATCGGTAAACTTATCTTTAATATCGCGATGTAAGATTAAGCGACTGGTTGCCGTACAACGCTGTCCGGCTGTACCGAAAGCACCCCAAACCGCACCTTCTAATGCTAATTCTAAATCCGCATCTTCCATTACGATTTGGGCATTTTTCCCCCCTAATTCCAAGCAAACTCGCTTGTGAGTGCGCCCGCAAATCGAGCCGATTTCTGCACCAGTTTTGGAAGAACCCGTAAAAGATACTAAATCGATATCGGGATGTTCGACTAAAGTTTTTCCGACTTCCGCACCGACTCCATGTACTAAATTTACTACTCCGGCTGGTAAACCTGCATCGTGGAATATTTGCACCAAAAAAGTAGCGCAAGCAGGGGTATCTCCAGCGGGTTTGAGAATAATAGTATTGCCGCAAACTAAGGCTGGTAATGCTTTCCAGCAGGGGATGGCAACGGGGAAATTCCAAGGAGTAATTAAGGCGCAAACTCCAACTGGCATCCGCACTGTCATCGCAAATTTATTAGGCATTTCGGAAGGTGTGGTTTGCCCGAATAATCTCCTTCCTTCTCCTGCATAATAAAGAGCGCAATCAATTCCTTCTTGTACGTCTCCTCGCGCTTCGGCAATTGGTTTGCCCATTTCATTAGTCATCAATTGAGCGAGTTCTTCTTTGCGTTCGATTAATATTTCGGCTACCCGATGAATGTAATCTGCACGAGTTGGTGCGGGAACGAGACGCCAAGTGGAATATGCTTTTCTCGCTGCTTCTACTGCTGCTTTAACATCAGCAACATCGGAACGGGGAAATGTAGCGACAATTTGCCGCCAATCTGCTGGGTTTCGACTTTCTAAAGTTGCACCAGATTGAGATGGTAACCACTCTCCATCGATATAATTGAGACAATTTAATTGGTTATTCATAGGTAAGTAGATTTTACATTTTAGATTCACTCTACAGATGAATCCGGGTAATAGACAATTTGCAAATGTCTAGTTGAGTTAAATCTATTGTTACTCATTTTTTTCTATTCAGGGATTACTTTTTGCAACGCTTGAGACATTAACTGCTTCTGTTCGCGATCGTAACCCCAACGTTCTAGAAAAGCTTTGTAGTTTCCCTCACCCGTGGTGATACTGTGCAATAATTCTCGGCAAGTCGAGTAGACGGCGGGAAGGTCGATCGATCGGATCAAATTAGATGTGCGATCGCGTACTCTCTCGGATGAAAGCGCCATCTCTTCGTTACCGTTGCGGCGATGGGTAAGAGACATCGCCGCCGACATCGCCACGTTTTTCGCCAGCAGTTCCGCCACCGTCTCTGGATGTTCCCGCAACGCTTGCACGATCTCCGAAGCAGGACTATCTGCCAAAGTTTTTTCAGATGCGAGATAGGTAACGAAAAAACCCCTCGCACCATTACTAGTCTTCACTAACTCTGAAACTGTTTCTTCTATCTCTAAAGGCGATAATTCTCCTTTTTCCATCCGATCCAGCAAAGAATTAGAAAAAGCTATTGCTTTTTCAAAAGTGATGTCAGACGGTACTTGTAAAGTTGATTCCGCCATTGAATATCTTTCTCCCTCAATCTCAATTTAAAGTTTTTCTATATTCTAAATCTTTACTGACTCTTAACTCCTGAATTCTGACTCCTGACGCCTGAATTCTTATTCTAATATGCAGCCAAACCGCCTCGGGTCAAATTAAATCATGAGCCAAGACGGTCTGGGTGCTATAACCACGTTATTATAAAATTTGACGTTTATCAGTCAAGACCGCTTTGAACAAATATCGTGCTTCCCCGAGTTGATAACAAAGTGGAGTAAGAAAAAAAACTCCACACCGCCTATGCGATCGCAAAACAAGTACAGTTTAGATCTAGCCGTTAGTTTTTGGCATCATCCGGTCATGAGCCACTGCGGTAAGAATCTTATACAGTCTTGTTTACTTTCATTCAATAGATTAACCAACCCCTACTTTAAATAAGTTCTTCCGTCAGAGAGAACTACCATCAACCACTAGATAGAATTAACGAATCATTAGCTGCATAGCACTATCGTCAATAGCATCATACTTTCGGGTGAATCGATGGAGGGAAGTGCGATCGCTTTTTGACAATCTAAGCTTACTAAATGAGCAGGATTATCAAGAAG
>CAZJJR010000462.1:0-2625 GCA_964546365.1 uncultured bacterium
AGAGAGTATTCTTTACCTTTTCATACTAAATATAATATTCCAATTCGCGAGAGAGCGATCGATCTAATTAGCGCTCAATATAGTCCGTATATTCAACAAGTTCAACAGTTTATTGCTAAGTATGGCGTAGACTTTTGGTTATTGGATGAAACAGCTTTTACTTCAGATTATTTTGATACTATTGATAGTGCTAATCGGCGTTGGATGGAGTTATATCAGCCAGCAACTAAACAAGCCAGATCTAATTTAGAAAATGGTCAAGTTCCGGCTTTGGCAAAGTTAGTAGATAGTTGTACTGTTTGGCGAGGGGGTAAATTGGTGATGATGGAAGCTGAGTGTATTTTAAACCGCAGATGAAGACAGATAGACGCAGATATAGGCGCAGCCTTCCCGCAGAGTACGCAGATGAATAAATTGTTATGGAATCAGTGATTTAGTTTTTATGATGGTAAAAGGAATTTATCAATTTTTAATATCTCCGCTGACTAAACCTTCTAAAGGACAATTTTTTTTATGGCTATCTCTCAGTCTCACTTTTGCTATATTTTATGCAATTTTGGGAATGCAGAAAGGTTTTAGTAGCGAGTATATGGTGCAGGATGATGCGCGACAGTATGTGTTTTGGATGCAGCGGTTTAGCGATTCGGAATTATTACCAAATGATTTGATTGCTGATTATTACAAATCAGTATCACCTTTGGGATATGTCGCTATTTATTATGTGATGGCAAAGGTTGGCATTACTCCGTTACTATTAAGCAAACTTTTGCCGATGGTATTGGGGATAATCACTACTGTTTACGCCTTTGGCGTATCTATGGAAATTTTACCTCTACCATTAACGGCTTTTCTTTCCACGTTGCTATTAAATCAAAGTCTCTGGTTTAAAGATGATTTAGTTTCTGCTACACCTAGAGCATTTTTATATCCAATATTTACCGCTTTTATATATTATTTATTGCGTCGTTCTTGGTTGCCTTGTTTGGTAACTATCGTACTGCAAGGTTTATTTTATCCTTTAGTTGTATTAGTTTCACTTACTATATTATTTCTGCGTTTGTGGATTTGGGAAAATGGGTTACCTAATTTATCTAAAGACAGACAATATCAGATATTTTGCGTTCTGGCATTTGGATTAGCTTTTTTCTCAGTATTGCCATCAGCACTTTCATCAGCTAAATATGGCCCAACAATTGCTGGCAGCGTAGCGAAAACTTTACCGGAATTTTCACCTAAAGGAAGAGCAAAGTTTTTTCATAAAGACGTTTTTCTCTATTGGATAAATGGTAAAGATAGCAGTTTACTACCTTGGTTGAAAGTGCAGGCAATTTTAGTGGGATTTGCATTGCCAATTTTAATGGTATTTAGATCGCGCTTTCCGTTAATTAATGAATTCAAGAACAGCAAGATTTTACTAGAGACTTTGTTAGCATCGGTGATGATGTTTTTGATTTCTCATACACTGCTGTTTAAATTGTATTGTCCGAGTCGTTATACCGAACATACTTTGCGAATTGTGTTGGCGATCGCAGGCGGTTTAGCGTTTACTATCATGCTAGATGCCGTTTTGCGATCGCATATCGCCACCGAATCAACTAAGCTATCCTGGAAACTATGGCTAACAGGCTTAGTAGCGGTAGCATTGCTGATCTATCCCAACCTAGTTAAAGAATTTCCCAGAACAGCATATAAAATCGGTGCATTACCATCACTTTACCAATTTTTTGAAGCTCAACCCAAAAATATTGTAATTGCATCTCTCGAAGGAGAAGCCAATCTACTCCCCACTTTCAGCAAGCGATCGATTTTAGTGGGTTCCGAATATGCTTTGCCTTATCATACCAAGTATTACGAGCAAATCCGGCAGCGAGCAACTGACTTAATTAATGCTCAATACAGTACTCAAATGAGCGAAGTAAAAAACTTTATTCAAAAATACGGCGTAGACTTTTGGTTGATTAATCAGTCGGCTTTTACCCCAGAACACATTGCCAAAAACTCTTGGATTGTGCAGTATCAGCCTGCCGCTAACGAAGCAATCAATAGGCTACAGCAAGGCAATTTACCTGCAATTTCTCAAGTTATGCAAAAATGTTCGGTTTGGCAAGAACAGGGTTTATTTGTTTTGGATACTCAATGTATTACTAAAAGTTTAAATAAGTAGTAAATCAAGCACAAAAATGTAAAGACGTTTTATATAAAAAAGTACTAAATTAAGCGAGGCAGAACCTCTTCACTCTAGTTCCCAGGCTGAGCCTGGGAACTAGAATAGGAGGCTCCAGCCTCCTTTTTGGACTAAACTTAGTGACATTAATTTTATCTAACGTCTCTACCGTAAAAAGTGCTTCCATCTTAGGTGGATTGAGAATTTATTTCTAACAAAATATCATCAATCCTTTTCGCTTTTTGAAACTCATTTTGTTTGAGATATAATTCTTTCGCTTTTTTCAAAGCATCCACAGCTTCTGATTGCTTTCCTTGTTGGAATAAAGCCAAACCCATATTAGTTAAAGCATCAGCATAACCAGCATTAATTTCTAATGCTTGCTGCCATTCAGTAATCGCTTCTTGCAATTGACCTTGCTTAGCTAAAGCAACTCCCAATGAATTTCGAGCCAAAGCGTG
>CAZJJR010000463.1:0-2501 GCA_964546365.1 uncultured bacterium
TACACTCTTTCCCTACACGACGCTCTTCCTGTTTTATTTGAACCCATCTACAATAGCTGCTCCGTAAAACTTAGACAAGACGGGGCTGTTTTGGGTTTGAGGTTGACTTCCCGCTTCATCCAAGGCAGTCGGCTGCTTTCGATCTGCAGGTGGCTTACCCAGTTACCTTTGATGTCCGAATGTCCGGCCTTATCTTGAAAATAGATGATTAAATCATTTTTCACTACTCTTATTCTCCTGCTTGCTCTTCTTCCAGCGGACTGAGCAAAAGCAGGGCTGTCCACTGGTCTTCCAACCGTACCTGTAAAGCAGCGGGGCTACCCGTTCCTAAATAAGAACCTATTCCCAAGTCGATGACGCGAGTTGGGATCTGATGTGCAGCCAAGATTTGCTGCATTAACTCCGCTTCCCAGCGGGTACTAGTGGTTTTCACCGTAATCCAAGACACAGGATGATTTTATCTTAGTTGACACTCTCACCGCTAACTGCAAAGCGGTGTAGCGGGTTCCCTAACTAAAAAAGCGGGAAAAATAATTTTAGATAAGTAGCCAATATATCCTGACCGAAGAAAATCGTTAGGCCAGCACCTAAAGCTAGAAAAGGGCCAAAAGGCATCGGCTGACGGCGATCGAGTTTTCCTAACGCGATCGCGCTACCACCTGCAAAAGCTCCCACGGTACAAGCCAAAAAACCCGCTAGCAGCAAATATTTCCATCCCAACCAGGCACCCATCATCCCAGCTAATTTGGCATCTCCGCCACCCATTGCCGCTTGCCCAAACGCTACAGATCCCACCACAATAATCAAATCAAACAGCCAAATACCCAGTACGGCACCAACAACACCTGACATTAACTGATTGACCGAACCAGCTAAACTGAATGCCGTTAAAAAACCCAATCCGGTTTTAAACACCAACCCAGCTACCAATCCTGACTGAGTAAGGGCATTCGGTAAAGTCATCGTATCGATATCAATCAAAGAGAGTGCCAATAACCAGCTTAAAAAAGCACAGTATCCTAGTGTTTGCCAATAAGCTACATTTTCTCCCGACCACCCGAACTTGCAAAACACCAACAAAAATAGGATGCTAGTGACGGCTTCTACTAAAGGATAACGGATAGAAATTTGGCTTCGACAGTACCTACAGCGTCCCCGCAACCACAGCCAGCCGAATACTGGTACATTGTCGTAAGCCTTTAACTTGTTGAGGCACGCAGGACAGCGAGAAGAAGGAAAAATCACTGATAATCCAGCTGGCAAGCGGTAAACCACCACATTTAAGAAACTACCAACACAGGCTCCCACGATTAGTACGAAAAGAGCGCTGGGCAAGACAAGCAAAATATCTACAATATCCATATTTTTATGCCTGCAAATCTAATAATTAAATTATTTTAGATTGTAAATGCCTAAAAATATTCCAATAGCTGATTTGATTTATTTTTTCCACAAAGAGCGCCCAAATAATTTATTTTATAAGCATTGATTTAATTTTATAAAATATATCTTTTTGATTAAAAATCTCTTTAAAGCTTCTTTTTTAAGAACTACTATTTTCTCATGAATGATATAGCAACTGTCAAGATTTTAATTGCTGAAACTGCGATTACTATTACAGCAGATTTCCGTTACGTGAAGCATGGAATAGAAACCCGGTTTCTGTTAGCAGGTATGTATAAACTCATTCACTTGGAAAGTGCTGTATGTAGTTGATTGGCAAACACTATCCCTCAGACAGAAAAAGTCGATCTTTATTTACATCTCCAGAGGTAGTAAGCAGCAGAAATAAAAGCTAAAGCGTTAACCGGGTAATTTTATCGATTCAAAAATATTTTAGAGCTTCTATATCATATCTCTCATTCAGCAGATGTATAACAGCCAACAAAAAAATCATCCTAGTAATTAAGCGATCGATTGCTAAATTTAGGAGTAACATCATGAAAAAAGTAATTTTTGGTACTGTATCCGTTCTTTTCATGTCTGCTTTTGCCACATCCGCCGCATTTGCTCAGACCCCAACTACCGCTCCTTCCACTACAACAGATAGAGCGACAACCAGTACCTACATGGTCGAGCCTTTTAATCTTGCTTGGATGGCTTATCAAGGTTATTTCGAGGCACAAGGTATTCCTGGTGGTGAGGCTTTGACGACTGCTTTTAAAGCAGGAGATATTGATGCCAGCGATCTCGTTGAGAGTGCCATCAAAACCAATCGACTGCCAGCAGGATTCAATCCAGACCATACTTACCTATCATGGGTTGAGATGACTTTAGGTAACATTGACGCCCGCTAAAATCGTGGAGATTAAAAATAGCAAAAATTAGCGATCGGAAATGCTTCTGATTTAAAAGAAGCTGCCTAGCTAAAATGAAACAAAAAAGCGTTTTTTAACAGCCAGGTGTCTCCAATTGACAATTGACAATGCTTTTCCATCCATAAATTGTCAATTGGAAACTCCTAAGATTTACCAAAAATATGGGTTTAAAGCTGGTAATGA
>CAZJJR010000464.1:0-2413 GCA_964546365.1 uncultured bacterium
ATCATCCCAAACAGCTAATTGGCGAACTGGTACGGTTAAATTATTGATATCTTCTGCTAAAGCATCTAAAGCACGTTGTACTCCTCTTTTTGTATAATCTACTTCTAAATTCCGGACTTGGTTCATGAGGATGGTAGATGCAGTGGCATATAAAACGCCTACTAATCCAACCAAAGTTAAACCAATAACAAGGAGTGTCTTTTCACGTAGTTTCATGGAATTGGTAGATGCTAATTAGGTATTGCTAATGGTAATTCCCAAAGATAATTGCAAATTTTTTTGGCTATCTAAAGTTATTTATTATCCATTAGCCTACACCTAATCTCCTAAAATTGGTGGTTGACACGATACCAATTTTAATAATGCAGGTAGGGACACGGCATGATTAAAATTTTGCTCTATACCAATAAATTTATGATGCCGTGTCCCTACAAAAATGTTTGCTCCTGCCGAAATAATCAATATGACATCACAGCACTTGAGTGAAGCGATCGAAATCTACTGCAAACCTTCTCGCAATTGAGTAAGGGCAGTTTCTAAGGCTTCCTTTAATTTACTAGCATCTCTGCCACCTGCTTGGGCTAAGTTGGGGCGTCCGCCGCCACCGCCACCGCAGATTTTGGCAATTCCACCAATGAATTTGCCAGCTTGCAGTCCTTTTTTATTGACTTCTGGGCTAAAAACTGCGATGAAATTAACTTTTTGCGATTCGGGAGTCGATGCTAAAAATACCGCAGCATTACCGAGTTTTTGCTGTAATCTTTCAGCGGCTGTTTTGAGAGATTCGGCGTCAACTTCTCCTAGTTGGGAAACGAGGATTTGGTAATCGCCAACTGTCTCGGCTTGGGTAAGTAATTGGTCGGATTTGGCAATGGCTAATTCGGATTTAGCTGCTTCTAATTGTTTTTGAGTTGACTTCAATTCGTTTTGCAAATTGTTGATGCGATCGGGCAATTCTTCCGGTTTAGCTTTGAAGCGATCGCTCAATTCTTTGACTACTTTATCCCGCACGTTCAAGTAATCTAAAATAGATGGCCCCGCTACCCCTTCAATTCTTCTTACTCCCGAAGATATGCCCGATTCGGATATAATTTTGAACGCGCCAATTTCAGCGGTATTGCTAACGTGAGTTCCGCCGCACAACTCCATTGAAACGCCTGGGAAATCTAGCACTCGCACTTCTTCGCCGTACTTCTCTCCAAACATGGCGATCGCACCTTTGGCTTTCGCTTCTGCGATCGGCATTACCGCTATGGAAGCAGAGTGTGCTTCGGCAATCCAAGTATTAACTTGTTCTTCTACTTGTTGCACTTCTTCTGGTGTCAAAGCACGCGGACAATTGAAATCGAATCGCAAGCGATCGAACGCCACTAAAGAACCTGCTTGCGAGATGGAATCATCCACTAACTTTTTCAACGCCGCTTGCAACAAATGAGTTGCCGTATGATTAGCTTGCACCCGACGACGACAAGCGCGATCGATCTGGGCAGTTACGTTATCTCCTACTCGCAAAGTACCCCGTTCGATGCGTCCGAAGTGAACGAAGAAATCCGATTCTTTCTTCACATCTTCAACTCGAATTACGATATCGTCGCCGGTGATGTAACCGCGATCGCCAACTTGTCCGCCCGATTCCGCATAAAAAGGGGTTTTGTTGAGGACGATTTGCACGTTTGTCCCCGCTTCTGCTGCTTCTACCGCTTCCCCATTCACTAAGATAACTTCTACTCTGCTTTGACTGGCAAATTCGTGATAACCCAAAAATTCAGTAGTGTGGATATTTTCTGCTAATTTATCCAGGGAACCTTGCACGGTTAGATCGATCGTTTGGTGTGCGTCCCTAGCCCGTTGGGTTTGTTCTTCCATCGCCGCTTCGTAACCTGGGATATCAACAGTTAATCCCTCTTCAGCAGCCACTTCTTGGGTTAATTCTAAAGGAAAACCATAAGTATCGTAAAGAGTGAAAGCATCTCTTCCGTTGATTTGATTTTCTCCAGACTGCTTTACGCGATCGAGAATTTCTGCCAGCAGTTTTTCCCCTCGTTCCAAAGTCTTGAGAAATCCCGTTTCTTCTCTTTGCAATTCTGCTTTAATTTGCGCTTCCTTTTGTCGCACATTCGGATAATTCGATTCCGACAGTGCGATCGCAGTTTCCGCCACTTTTGTCGTAAATTCCCCTTGAATACCAATCAACCTACCATGACGAACAACCCGCCGAATTAACCGCCGCAAAACGTAACCGCGACCCACATTAGAAGCGCGAATCCCATCAGCAATCATGTGAACTACCGAACGGACGTGATCGCCAATTACCTTCAGAGAAACTTTCGTTTTCTCATCAGCTTGGTTGTAATCAATTTGGGCAATTTCCGCAGCAGTTTTGATAATCGGGAAAATCAAATCTGTTTCGTAA
>CAZJJR010000465.1:0-2375 GCA_964546365.1 uncultured bacterium
CAACATATCAATTTCATCATTAATTGCCGCACTTTTTTCTTTGTTTGTATCGGTTAGTGGCAAATAAGCTTCCGGTTGATAGTAATCGTAATAACTGATAAAGTATTCAACTGCATTATGAGGAAAAAATTCCCGTAATTCGTTACATAATTGGGCAGCTAAAGTTTTATTGTGAGCTAAAACTAATGTAGGTTTGCCCACTTTTTCAATTACGGACGCTACAGTAAATGTTTTGCCCGTACCCGTTGCCCCCAGCAGAGTTTGGAAGCGATGACCAGCTTGGATATATTTGGTGAGTTCTGCGATCGCTTGCGGTTGATCGCCCGTGGCTTGAAACTTTGCTTGTAAATTAAATGGGGTCATAAATATCTTTGTGAGAGCGCTATTTTATGATAACCATGTTCGAGCTTGGCTTACTATTTATTGCCACCAAATCAAACTAGTAACTTATTTATAATAATCATTAATTACCATCATTGAATTATCACCATTTTTTATTATACCTTTTTGGTGGATTGCCGACCACTCAAATTTCTGTTTTTTACCTAATACTTATTATAACAAAATATTTTTACTAATCCACTTTAAAGATTTGCTTAGCCATCCTATTCAATTGTTGATTTTATTTATTATTAATACCTCTTAAAGCCTATATCAGTAGAAGCACGCGATTGCATAAATAATATATCGTTAGACTGACGTTCAATAGTAAAACAAATTAATAAACTAAATATGTATTCAAAAAAACAACTTTACTTCACAACAGTTAACCGAGTTAGTTGTGGGAAGTTATCAACTAGAATAGGAGGAATAAAATGAGTTTAGAAGAAAGAGCAAAAGCTACTGCTAAAAATTTAGAAGGTCAAGCTCAAGAAGCAATCGGTAATGTGACTGGCGATCCGAAAGATCGGGCTGAAGGAAGAGTTAAACAAGCGGAAGCCGAAGCTCGTCATACCAAAGAAGATGTAAAAGATCAAGCGAAGAAAATAGTCGATCGAGCTTAAAAACTTGTCCTAAAAAATCTAGATATATATCCATATTATATCTAGATTTTTTATCTTAACTCATGCGCTGTGGCATAGGAGGAAATCAAGGTGAAATTTTTACGGCAAACCCGCCAAATCTTGTTGGCTTTGACTTTAATCTTCGTAATGACGATCGCAACTGCTTGTGGTGGTGTTTCTCAGGCTTCCCAAAGCCCTCAGTTACCGGGGATTAGCAGTCCTTACGTACAATTAGAAAGGGGTTCGACAGCAGCAGGTCAAAAGTTTGGCGATTGGGTGGTTAGCACTGCCAAAGGATTAGTGCAAGACGCTTACGTTCGCGATAACAACAAATTAGGCGTAGTAATCACGCCGCAAGTAAAGCCAAATGAAGTCAAAAATTTAGCAAAGTCACTTCTACAAGGCTTTCACAAAAACTTCCCCAGTCAGGATTTAAAAGTTCTGGTTTACGCACCTGATAAAAAACTGATTTTGACTGCTCAATATGACGAGCAATCAAACCAGATTCGCTATCAATAATTTTGTTGATAATTTAGCACATTTTTTTACCAAAAAAGGAGATGAATAGATGACTAGCAGCGAACAATATAAACGGGAAATTATGAACGATTTGGCTGGCGGTAATGTGGAATCTATGGGTGACGTTTCCGCCGATCCGAGCAGAGAATACGAAAATTTTGATGATTTCGCGCAAAGATCTAGTTATGATGAACGTCGCCAACTGTTTGGTCGATCGCTACATCCCGATCGCATTCCTCCTACCGAAATGGAACCCGAACTAAAAAATGCGATCGCGAAAATTCAACCCAGCGAACGGGACGACGTAGCGCGAGAATTCTTTAAGCGCTTAAAAGAACGCGGATTAAACGAACGCCAACTAGAACAACAATTGGGGCTTTCTACCCACCATGCTAGCCGCATGAGTGCAGATGACGTTACCAAATTAGCTTCCTTTACCTATCACTCCCATCCCGATATTTTCCAAGACGTACTCGCTGAAAAACCCGCCATTATGAAGTTTCTCAGCAATCCCATAGTAGCTGCCGTAGTAGGAATCATGGCAGCCAAATGGTTGAGTAATCGGCGATCCTAAATTTTCCCACACCATAGTTGATTCGTGACAAAGGGCGACTGGGCGATCTGGCTGTAGCTGGGTCGCTTTTTCTTAATTTCAGGTCTTGCACCGGGCATATCACCTTAGTTTCTTGCAAATAGCTAAACTTGAAAGCCTATATTTTTCGTGAAGAACCCCGGTTTCTCAGGTCTTGTTGAGAATTGTACAAGAGGTGAGTCAATACCAGCACTTATGGGCGATGCGATCGGACGAATAAATACTACTTTCAAGTACTTGATTGCGCTTTCGCTCTAAAT
>CAZJJR010000466.1:0-2374 GCA_964546365.1 uncultured bacterium
GAAGCGCCGCCGGGGTCGATGAGCAGAGGCGGATCGGAAGAGGGACGCGTAGGGCAAGTGGGGAGATCTGGGTGGGCGCCGTGGGGTTAATATCTGCCCAGTTACCCGTGAATAAGTTTTTCAGTAATTTAACGGTACTTGGTTGAGCAGGGGGAGCTAAGAAAAGAATATATACTAAAAATCCTACCCATAAAGACCATATGGCAGTTTTTCTGCTCATCATTTTGGCTGAAGGTTTTAATTATACTGGTAGTCTTATTTAGGGTAGATGAGAGATGCGATCGCGTTCTTCTGCCTTAAGTAAAGTGTGAATGTGAACTACAAGCGTATTTCTTAGGGCGTATTAGCGGCAACAGGTTGTTTCGCGACTTTCTGATTACTTTCTAGTAAGTTGGGGCGCAAACAAAGGTAAATAAGAGCGCCAAATAAAGGAATTAGCGATAATAACCGAAAAATTTGCGGATTTTTAACTTCTCGCCGTGCCATATCATCTCCCAGTAGGGTGGGAAACAACAAAAAAAGCATACAGAAATCCAAACTCATCACGTTAATAAACTGATTAGTTTGCCACTGTTGAATAAAATCATTCCAGTCTCCCGCTAGCAAACCATAGCTCGCTATAGCAATAGTAGCTAAAGCAGTTAAAATACCAGTCCAACGAGAATCTAGTATCTTAAGAAAGATATTTTTATCACCAGTAAATTCTTGATTTGTTTCCCGCAAGGCTAGATAAGGTAATATAGCAAATGCTCCTACACCAAAAGAGCCAACTGCAAACGGCCATGCCGGAATTTTTTGTGCTTTGCCATCGATAAAGAGCAAACAACTGTAAATTATCGGCCAAATACCCATAACGTAGAACAGAGAAACGATGATGGGATTAATTCCTTCAATATTGCCAATGGAAAGATTTTTAATTAAGGTCAAAGTATCGGGTTGGTTAGGGGGTGCTAGCAGAAAAGCATAGCTAGCCAGACCAATCCATATTAACCAAAATGCCAATTTTCTGCCCATAATCCAGACCGTTATAGCTAATACTTCAATTTTTGTTTATTTCGGCAAAGTTTTTAATAATTTTTCTGCCTTATTCACCCAATGGCGATTGCGTTTGTAGTGAAAATAAGAAGCTCCTCTAACTCTTGTTAGCATATTTTCAAGATATTGACGAGCTTCTTGAGAGTTACCTTCTTGAGATTGAATTGTTGCCATCATAATAGATGCTTCTGGATGGCTCCATCGTTTGATGTGTTGATCCAAATGGGTTTTAGCTGTTTCCCAATTTTGCAAAGCAACTAGGGTTTTGGCATAAGCTAAAGAACCATCACCATACTTAAAATCCGGTTCTAATTTTAAGAGTTTTTCTAAATATTGTTTAGCAGTGTCAAATTTTTTATTCTCTATATCAACGAAAGAAGCACCCCAAAGAGCCTGGGTATTGTTTGGTTCTTTTTCTAATGCAGTTTGATAGGCATTTTCTGCTCGTTCGAGCATTCCCATATCGCAAAGAAGATTTCCCAATACGATAAACTGATGTGCTTTACCAATATTCCTGGCATCTGCTTCTGCAATCCACAGTTCGCGGCTGCGCGTCCAGCGAGTAAAATATTTGGGAACGGCGACATCCATACGGGGCAACTTTCGGGTCAAAAAGTATATAACGGCACCGGGAAAATTGAGGAGAATTAAAATCCAAAGCCAGGTATTCTTTTCTCGCTCGTTTTGAACGCAATCGTAAATCATGAATAACCAGAAGCCTGTTGTTAATAAAGCTACCACTTGTAACATTGGTAAGGCACCTTTCTGTTGTAGTTCCAACTGAAAACCGCGATGTTTTTCACATGGAGAGTTTTCTGAAGTTGGGAAATATCTACATTGAAACTCAGGGTTTGCCCTACCTTCAAGAGGAACTCGACCTCGTTTCCGCTCAAGTCGGCTGATTTTGATCATTTCCTTTGTTTTTGTACTGCTTCCTTGCCGGAAGGGATTAGGTGACGGGTAGTTAACTCAAAGCTTCAGTAAGGTAGTCGGCGGCGGCTTCTACAACTGCGATCGCATTTTCATAGACCATCCGCGTTGGCCCCAAAACACCAACACTTCCCACTGGCATGGCACCTTGTCGATAAGTAGCAGAAATGAGAGTACAAGTGCGGAGCGGTTCTAAAGGATTTTCCGCACCAATTCGCACTGTCACCCGTTTATTATTTTGACCGAGCGTACCCTTTGCGATGTTAAATTCCGGGCCTTCAAAGATTAACGGCCATAATTGGTCTTGTTCTTCTTCTAGCAAGTGAATTAAAGTTTTTACTTGTTGCAATTCGGTAAATTCTGGTTGACGCAGCACTTCTGCGACACCGCGAATCAGAATTTGGGTACT
>CAZJJR010000467.1:0-2342 GCA_964546365.1 uncultured bacterium
CCTGTAAAGCTGAATCTTTACAGTTACAAGCGATTTGTTCCTCAGCTACCGTGCCTGAAATATTGTTATTGTTTGAGAAAGCGATCTCTTGGCTATTGCGATCGAAACTGCGAGCAACTTGTTCGATCAATTCAGAACGTGAAATGCCTCGCTTTTGGGCTTCTTCATCTAACAGCCGCCATGCCGTAGGAGTTAACGAAACGCTAACCCGTTGTTTCGTTTCCGAATCCCAAGTATTCACGAATTTACCTTTGCGATCGCGCTTCATTGAAAAGCTATCCGTTTATATACGCGGCAACTACTATTCAATCTCAGCTACTCTTGAACGAGAATCTCTCTATAGACCGAAGATTTTTAAGTTAATTTCCTAGCGTGCAAATTGCCATGACTAATCAACCAAAATCATTAGGAGAACAAAATTACGAGCAGTTTGCCCACCGCTATGCAGATGCCGTCGAAACCAAATCCCACAACGCCCACTACGAACGCCCCGGCACTCTATCTCTCGTACCTGATGTACGAGGGTGGCGGGTACTGGATGCCGGATGCGGGCCAGGAATTTACGCGGAATGGTTACTCAAACAAAGTGCAAAAGTCGTTGCGTGTGATGTGACGCCGCAAATGATCGAGATTACCAAAAAACGAGTGGGGAATCTCGCGGAAATTCATCGCGCAGACCTCACCCAACCACTTACATTTGCTCTCGATGAAAGTTTCGATTTAGTATTATGCCCGCTAGTACTCGATTACATTGAAGATTGGCAACCAGTTTTTCGCGAATTCTATCGCATATTGCGATCGGGTGGAATATTTGTTTTTTCCTGCGGTCATCCAATGGCAGATTTTCTAATTACTCAAAATCAACAATTGACACCAGGTAACTACTTTGATGTGGAAAAATTTGCAATGGAATGGCACGGTTTTGGCGAACCTTACCCAATCATCACTTCCTATCGCCGCCCGCTTCAAACTATACTCAATCCCCTAGCAAAAGCAGGTTTTATTTTGGATGAAATTCTCGAACCACAACCTACTGAGCAATTTATGTCATCTAATCCAGAGGGTTATGAAAAATTAATGCGAGAACCCGGTTTTTTATGCGTTCGCGCTCGCAAATTATAGCAACCGATCTCGTCGATTAAGGCATTTTTAATTGCTGAAAGCCTTGATTCTAAACCCTTCTTCCCCTAGCAAGAGAGTCCCTAGCTATATCCTGAAAATGTTGTGAACCTTCAAAACAACAATAACACCCAAGCTTTACTATCCGAGCGATCTCCTCTCATTTCACTTCAACTTGGAGTTGCAATAACGATTAACGTTTATTTGCCTTGCTCCCTTAGTTACTAACTGAGGAAATATCAGACTGTTAGTTGGGTGTTACTGTTGTTGGATGAGACAGATGTTAGATTTACCAGCGGTTTTTACCTCTTTATTTATTTACTAACGTGTACTTCGCTGTTGTATCTGTCGAAGAAGCTTGTTTGCTTCATGTTTTTAATTTAGCACCCTTTTTCAGAGATACAAGAGTATGAAATTAAACTTTACGGTTTGCAATGTAACTACTCATATTATTTGGCGCAAATAGTAGATAATGCTAACTTTCTGTAAACTGACGCTTAATATTTCTAGGGCAACTTACTATATTTTGCAAGGACTTCAGGCAAAATATTTACGGAATATTAAGATAATTTTTAGGGAAAATTGTTATAACCTATCGATAATTTAAGTTTCATTGTCAGCGTGAATGAGAAAAGAAAAAAGGTTGTATAATCAATCAACCTTTTTCTCTTTCTACCTTTTCTAATAGACCTTTCTAACGAATCTGATTCCACAAATTTTGGTAAATTTTGAGAGTTGCTGGCGAAAGAGGCTGCAAAAATTCGCTTTTTTGGATAATTTCTTGTTTTGGCAAAAGTACCTGATTTTTCGGGCTATTAGGTGATTCTGCTCGCTGGTTACCGGCTAAAATAGGCGAAGCACCCGAACCGAAGCGAGAAAGCAAACGAGCAATGTCTGGTTGCCAACAAAAATCAATCCAAGTTTGCAGTAAATTTTGATTGGTATTGGTTTGATTAGGGCGTACCCACAAGTCAGCCCAAAGTGCGGTACCGGATTGGGGAACTACGGCAGCGAGGTCGTGATAACGCTGCATGACTGGTAAGATGTCACTAGACCAACCGACAGCTACATAGGTATCTCCCAAAATTAGGGGCTGTAAGTAAGTATCGGAACTGTAAAATTTTACTTGTCGGTCTAAGGCAAAGAGTTCTTGTGTTAGCTTGGGGAGAATCTTGTCTAAGTTTTCGCGATTGTAGGAAAGACCGAGTGTTGTTACAGTTAGT
>CAZJJR010000468.1:0-2332 GCA_964546365.1 uncultured bacterium
TGCTAATGGAGAATTAATTATTATGCCACCGACAGGAGGAGAAACGGGAAACCGTAATGGTAGATTGACTCAACAGTTATTTAACTGGACAGATGTTGATGGTACTGGTATTGCCTTTGACTCTTCCACAGGTTTTACATTACCAAATGGTGCAGACCGTTCTCCCGATGCAGCTTGGATACCTTTAGAACGTTGGAATGCTTTAAATAACGAACAACAGAAGAAATTTCTTCCCCTTTGTCCTGATTTTGTCGTTGAATTACTTTCGCCAAGTGACAGTTTAACTGCAACTCAACAAAAAATGCAGGAGTATATGAATAATGGTACTCGTTTGGGGTGGTTGATTGTTCGATCGTCGCGGCGAGTAGAAATTTATCGCCAAGGTCAAGAAGTTGAAGTTCTGGAATCTCCTACTACTTTGTCTGGAGAGAATGTCTTACCGGAATTTGTGCTAAATCTTCAATCAATTTGGTAACAATTTTTAGGATGTTAGAATAGAATGCTTTTCAAATAGGCGGAGAAAAAACTCTTGAGCTATAATTTGTCCTTTAGTTTTTACCTAAGAACTTGACTAAGGTCTTTAAACTCAATACCCTTGACACCAGCCTCTAATATTTTTTGACATAAGTCTTCTCTAACACCCACTAAAAAATAATTGATTTAAGAATTCTTAAAAATTACTCCATCTTTAATTTTGTCCTCAATTAAAACTAGATTCCCGATCGCTGATTTGGCAAAGTGCGATCGCGCATTTCCATCTTCTCCAAAAGTGCGTTGGCGTTCGCGTAGCGGCCCGGATGCGCTCAGCCTGCCGTAGGCGATCGCACTCTATCCTCACTTTCTATGTTACCTTGGTTAACAAGCATTTAAAAATCGCTTTAGTAGTGGCAGTGCAAATGAAAATAGATGCCGAAAAAAATTAGAGAACTGAAAAAGTTACTTTTGGATGCAGGATTTACTTATCGACAAGGGAAGGGTAGTCATCAGGTGTGGAGTCATCCCTTATTAAGTCAGCCAATTGTCATTGCACGGAAAGATGGGGATGATGCCCCATTATATTTAGAAAAACAAGTGAATGCGGCAAGAAAAGAACTAGAAGAAATGGAGGATTCTGAGGAATGAACTCACTTTACAGTATGGTGATTCAATGGTCGGATGAAGATGGTTGTTTTGTAGTATTTCTGCCAGAGTTTGTTGGATTGGTGATGCAGCCTTGCACAGATGGACAGACTTATGAGGAAGCTGCAAAGCATGGACAAGAGGCGATTGCTTCTTTAATTGAGTGGTTTGAAGTAGAAGGAAAACCACTGCCACAACCGAAAACTATTCCGCAGCAGCCGCTATCTGTGGCTTGAAAAGTCAAGGCGAAAGGTCGTTTGATGTTTGCTTAGTTGAAAAGTGCGTTGGCGTAGCCTGCTGAAGGCCGATCGCACTTTCATTTTTGGCAAAGTGCGTTGGCGTAGCCTGCCGTAGGCATTCGCACTCTCATTTTTGGCAAAGTGCGATCGAATTGACAATGATATCAAAATATGATATCTTTATTTAGACTAAACAGAAGTCTAGGAGGAATAGTTACAAGCTGTGAGCCATATTGCCACAGATTGAATTCATATCTTTTAAATTATGGATCTCAATAATAAACAGCGTAAGGTTTTGGAGTTAATCTTTACAAATCCTATTCCTTCAAATATTCTCTGGAAAGATTTTATAGCGTTAGGTGCTACTGTTAGTCAAGGAAAAGGTTCGCGGGTGAGAGTTAAATTAAATGATGTGAGAGCAGTTTTTCACGAACCACATCCTCAAAATGAAACCGATAAAGGAGCAGTTAAATCGGTGAGAGAATTTTTGATAGAAGCAGGAATTAAACCAGAGTAAAGGAGGAGGTATTAGAGCTATGATGACTTACAAAGGCTACACGGCTGAAATTGAAGTAGATATAGAAGCTGGAATTTTATTTGGGCGAGTGATTGATATTAAAGATGTGGTGACATTCAAAGGAAAAACTGTGGAAGAAGTTCGCGTAGAATTCCACAATTCTGTAGATGATTATCTAGCTTTTTGCGAAAAATTAGGAGAGGAACCTGATAAACCTTTCTCTGGAAAGCTTCCTTTCCGTACAACTCCCGATCGTCACCGCAAAATATTTCTGGCTGCTAAAAAAGCTGGCAAAAGCATTAACGCCTGGATGGATGAAGTCTTGGTGGTGGCGGCAGATCGAGCGATCGATGTCTAGAAACCTTGAATTTGATTAACTAATCTTCTCATTTTTTATCTTACCGTAGTAATTTTGATATGAATGCTTTAACCGTTAATTTCAATTCCATAATTAAAC
>CAZJJR010000469.1:0-2280 GCA_964546365.1 uncultured bacterium
CGGTAAACGCCCCCTTTTTATGGCCGAAAAGCTCGCTTTCGAGCAAATTCTCAGGAATTGCGCCGCAGTTGACGACCACTAGCGCCCCGTTCTTTCGGTTCGACTTCTGGTGTATGAAAACCAGCAGCAGCTTTAGCAGCGGTAGATTCAAGTTTTAACTGATTAGCAGGAGTTTGCACCAAAAAAGTACCTCATTCAGTAGTAAAAAGTGAAACGGATGTTTAATTCAACAGAATAATTCACCATAACAGCGAATTTTCTAATTGGCCTTGAGTATTAATGCTCAGCCATACAAAAAAAACTGTAAACTCTAAAATGTTTACAGCCGATTTTATATTTTTCTTGGGGTCACTCTGCGTTAAAAAAATATTAAACTAAAGCCACGCGCCAAAATCATCTTTAAACTGAGAAAGAGACAACAGCTTAATGCGTTGGCTACTACGTATTGATTCGTGTTGTGCTGGCGTATTGTATCCCCAGTCAGCAAAGAATAATTGCACTGTTTCTAAATCTGGTTGCTTTTCGACTGACTGTAAAGTTTTTAATCTATCCTCGACAAACCAAATCTTAATAGAATTATCAGTTGATGTAGCAATTAGTTCTCGTAAAAGTTGATGTTTCGGGCGCTGACATTCTTTCCCAAATATCGATTCTGCTAATATTTCGATATTTTGTTCTTGTAAAAGTTGCTGAACGAATCGCCCTTCTTTCGTCGTAATAATTACCAATTTTACTTTGCTAGCGAGTACTCGTTGTAGCTTTTCGATGACTCCGGGATAAAAGCGATGCAAACTCAGCCACCCTTTTAAATCGGTAGCAATCCATTCGTCCCTGATATTATCTAGTTTTGCGCCAATCTCTGCTGCCTTTAAACCTTCCTGCTGAATGATTTGTTGAGAAATACCCGTCCAGTCCAACCAGATTTTTTCCTGGGGGACTTCCAGCATGAGTGCTTGCAACAAAACGGGCATTTCCCAACCTACCTCAATCACCGGGCGTAAGCGATAAAATCGCGATGCCAAATCCTGTGGAGGAATTAGGCTCGGTGGTGACCAAATCTGGCAGTAGGTACGCCAAGCTGTTTCAAAATATTCGATCAGCCCATCGCAAATTACACCATCAAAGTCAAGGGCTAAAATAGTTGGGTTATTTTTAAATTTCATGTTTATTTAACTGGGGTGCAAGGATTCGAACCTCGGAATGGCTGGACCAAAACCAGCTGCCTTACCACTTGGCGACACCCCATCGCGTTTGCCTTAATTATCTTAACAGTTCCTTAAGGGATTTTGTCAAGCCTTTTTACAGAAAAAACGAAAATTTTTTTTGGACTAGGAAAGGGAAAGGGGCAGATGTATACAGTAACTTAATTTTCAGCCTTTATCCTTTAGACTTCCCTAGCCCGCTCACCAACTAAGCTGGATAAATTCTCAGCCGTCGGTTAGGTTCATCGCCGAAACTGGTCGATCGCAAACGGTAATGCTCGACTAATTCGTGTTGCATTTTCCGTACAGTAGCCGATCGCGGCAGCAACTCCACTGGTTGCCCTTTGGGAATCACTATTTGTTCTACGGCTAGTCTGGCTTCTTCCAGCGCTTCTAACTCGTCTTCCGAGCCATTTTTAGTAAACAGCCTCAAATCCTGCACTTCCTGCTCTACAGTGTCATCCATGTTCAACATACGTTGCAGGGCATGGGTAATCTGAGCCACCGTACTATCTTTAATCGTATGGATCGGAACGTGGTGTGCTTTTGCAACGTGACGCAATTTAGAATGGTTTTTGACGTGCGCCCGCAAAGCCAACACCGCATCTGCGCTATCCAAATCTTTCGTCAGCACCACTGGCAAATTCATGACCCGCACTACTTGCTCTAGTTGATGGCGGCTGACACCATAGGGATAGATATGCAGGGGCAAATCTTCCCCATTCGGGCCTGCGTTTTTGCGATCGTCCTCAAAAAAATCTGCTTGCGGGAAAGAAGCGTCCAGCATTTGTTCAAAAGATTTAGCCTCGCTAAAACGCTCTGTTTCGGCAGCTTTCCCATTAATCGGGGTCATTTGGCCCGAAGCACGCCAACCAGTAGGCCGCCAAGAAGCTGCTGGTTGAGTTGTGGCGGGAGCGGGAGGAAATTCTCGCGTAATCTTCACTTCCCCTGTATCCGTAACCGTGCGTACTTGCAGAGTAGGCTGTCGCCCTCTTAACAAGCTATCGACCGTATCCGCACTGCTTTCGTGTACTACCCAACGCTGCCGTTCTAGCATTTCCACGGCAATTTCAAAGGT
>CAZJJR010000470.1:0-2268 GCA_964546365.1 uncultured bacterium
CTTGGGTAGTAGTTTTAAAGATGTTATTTACATCTAAAGTTTGGCGAATTTTATCGATTACTTTGGTGAGGGTTTCTTGCCGTTGTGCTACTTCTGCTAGTTTTTCAGTTTTGGCTTGCAATTGTGCGAGATATTCGCTTTGCCGCAATGCTACGCCTAACTGAGTAGCGATTTGAGTTAGTAAGTTAATTTCTGAATCTTCCCAATGACGAGCGCCTGTGTTTTGATATGCACCTAGTAATCCCCAAAGTTTTTCTCCGGCAATAATCGGCACTAGCACGTAAGCTTTTGCTTCAAATTGCTCTAAAAGTTCTAGATAGCATTCTGGAAAACCTGCTTGGGAAACATCATCAACTATAAAGTTATGACGTTCGTGACGGCGACCTCCTCTCGTTGGTAGTAAATAAGTATCTGCGACTCGGAAATTAGCGCCGCTTTTTCTTAATGAGCTACCATAATCAACAATGTCATCTACAAAGTGGTTATCAACTGATTGTTGATTGAGTAATTGAGTCCAACCGCTAGCGACGGATTCGGCGACAAAATTACCGCTCCAATCAGGATTGAAACGATAAACTGTTATTCTGTCTACATTTAGCAACCGCCGAACTTGTTGGGTAGTGGTTTTGAAAATCGTGTCGATATCTAGAGAATGCTGAATTTTATCAGCAATGGATTGTCCGACTTTACCGATAATTTGAATAAAGTTCTTTTCCCGTTCGGCTACCAATGCTAATTGATTTGATTTTTCTTTGAGTTCTTCTAAGTATCTGGCTTGTCCCAAAGCAATCCCAAATTGTCCGGCAATTTTCTTGACAAAATCAATTTCATAACTTTGCCATTCGCGAGGGCCATTACATTGATGGATGCAAAGTAATCCCCAAAGGTCTTCACCGTTAATTAAGGGAACGATTAAGTTAGCACGGATTTGGAATTGTGCTAGCAGTTCAACGTGACACTCGGACATTCCGGCGTTGTGAATATCGGCGACGGCTTGAATGCGTCCTTCCCGATATTGATGAGCAAATCTTTCTCCAAAGTAGTGGTCGTAAACTTTTAATCCGACGGTGGAAGAGTAGCTTGGTAAAACGTCTTCGGAGATAAATATTCCTTCGTTAAATCCTGATTCGGGGAATAAGCGAAATACGGCTACGCGATCGGCATTTAGTAGTTGTCGGACTTCGCGACTGGTTGATTTAAAGAGGGTTTCTAGCTCTTGAGATTGGCGAATCCGACTGATTACTTTGTTGAAAGTTTGTTCTTGTTCTACTTGTCTTTGTACTTGCTGGCGTAATTCAAATGGTTGTAAGAAAACAGCTAATTCGGTAGAGATTTGATAGGTTAAGTTGATTTCTGTTTCTAACCAATTACGGGGAGCATTACATTGTTGTGCTACTAGTAAACCCCATACTTGTTCGCCTACGACCAAGGGTACGCTTAAGGTGGCTTTTACTTGTAAGTTTTGCAGTAGCTGAATTTGCGGCAAGGTAATTTCGTGAGCGGAAATGTCATCAATTGCTACTATTTTTTCGGCTAAATAATCGGCGGCTGTGTTTGCTCCGAAGCAGCTACTACTTAAATTTTGGTTGAGCGCGGGTGTTAACTCCCGTTCGATAGATTCGGCGACGACTACACCGAAACTTTCTCCGTTGAAGCGATAAACGAGTACGCGATCGCATCTCAAAACTTTGCGAATTTCGCTGACCGCAATTTTTAGTTTTCGCTCTAAATCTGTTGCTTGGCGTATGGCAGCGGAAATCGCGAATAATTTTTCTCGTTCGCTTTTAAATTGTCCTTGCAGGGAAGCATCCCAAGAAGCTTTAAATTTTTGCTCGGCAGTTACTACTAATTTTTCTAATCTTAAGAATTTTTCGGAGATTTCTGTTTTATCCCATAGAGGAGTTCTCTGAATATCAGATTTTATACTATTTAGCCCAGAAGCAATTATTCTGATCGGAGAATTACCGTTTCCTAAATTGCGATCGAATGTAGCACCATTACCATTGTTTTGCTGTTCGGTTTGCTTTGGTTCGTAGTGAGCAGTCATTTAAAAAACCTCAATAAATTAATTAAGTGAATTTAGGAATAAAGACCCTCTTGAGGAGCTATCTTAACTAGCTCCTATGGCAGTAATTAGCCGTTTTAGCTTGTCAATAATAATTACTGTCGATGCACCTGCCAAAGAGGAGTTCTTGCAATTGCTTCGGCATTAAGTACCATCAAAACGCCTTGGTTTGCTCCGATCAAATAACCTTGTAAGTAAGGCAA
>CAZJJR010000471.1:0-324 GCA_964546365.1 uncultured bacterium
ATCGTGCGAAAATAATCACCTGCTAGAGTCTGGTTGGGGGGATGTAAGATTAGTTTAATTTCACCAGTTCGTTCGGGGTTGAGTTCTAAACCATCGGTTTCTCTAACTAAGCCGGGGATTTGTAATGAGCTTTCTGGATAGTGGATGGTATACCAATCGGGGGTTAATTCGGGACAAGCTAAATAAAATCGATCGACTCTTTTAGACCTGTTTTCTACTTTCACTTTTAGTTCTAGGTTTTCGCCGGCTGCTAAAGGATAGGGGTTAGCAGAACTGGTGAATGGCTGTATGATAAATCCCGGTTCGTTGCCGAATTCGGCATCG
>CAZJJR010000471.1:361-2266 GCA_964546365.1 uncultured bacterium
AAGGTTTTGTCTGGATAGGCAAATTCTGCTTGGATTAAAATTTCATAATTGTAAAAGCCTGGTGTTGCTTGGTGAGGTACGTCAAAGTATAAGGTCACTTCTCGGCTTTCTCTCGGTTCTAGTTTGAGAGGATTTTGTTCGCTGAAACTACACCATCGCAATAAAGGATCGGATTTTTCATCGGTAGCGACGATCCAAATATCAATATCGGCTTTTTTATCGCCAAGGTTTTTTACTTTAATGCGGCGTTTGGTGGTGGAACCGCGCATTACTTGGTTGGCTTCTGCGGAAAGATCTTCTATGAATAAAGGGTTATTGGCAATTTGCATGGTTATCTTCCTCGCGATAAAGTCTGACTCGATTAAAATCATCACCTGTGGCAATCAAGAGGTGGTTATCGATTGCTTTGATGTCAATAGTATTGAGCCTGATGTCGTCAAATTCTGCAATGATTTTGCCATTTTGATATTCTGGCGATCGCAAATTCTTTTCTAATGGCCAAAGCATCACCCTACCGTCATCACCCGCACTCGCTAAATAACAACCATTTTGGGAGAGAACAGCCGATCGCACGGGGAAAGGTTTGCCGTCGCGCACGTTACGCCATTGATCGAGAATCGCACCGTTACATTCTAAGGGAATAAATTTATTACCCAGACCGTCTTCTTTTAAATTGCGATCGGGTTTTTCTTTTAATTCGATTTGCTTATTTCTGATACATTGACGGATGCGGTTCATGTTCCATAAAGTAATATATCCTTCGTTATCGGCGGATGCTAACAAATTTTTGCGATCGGCTGTAGACAAACTTTCGATATACTGTCCCGAACCTCCCATAATTGGCTGATAACCGAGTGTTTTCGCGCCGTCTCTCCACTGGTATCGCATTTCATAAATACTGCTATACTGCCAATCCCAAAAGTAAAATTTGTTTCTCTGTCCTGCTACTATTACCAGATTAGTCGGTGGGTTATTACTTTGCGCGATCGCCAAACTGTAGATCGCTAATTTGAGGTATGCTTCGCTGCTGACGCTTTTCTTTTCTACGTTCCAACGACGAATATATCCACTGCCGTGAGCGCTAAATAAGTAATAAGAATCAAACGTAAAATCTAAATCGAGAACGCGATCGGTTTGATGTTGGTTTTTACTGATTGTTTGTTCGAGTTTCCCCGATAAAGCATCCCAAAGCTGAATTTCTCCCGTTTCTAATCCCGCTGCAATTATATGATCTGGTTTCGGTCTTTGTTGGATGACCCGCACCCCTTTGTTAGTTTCTTCTCGTTTGTTAATTATGCCTTGATATTTAAGTTTGCTGCTATCTTGCAAAGGACTGGTATCGACTTGCCAACGGCGAATGGTTTGGTCGTTGGAACCGCTAATTACCGTACCGGCAATACCGATCAAACGCACGGAATTGACGGGACGGGTGTGATAAATCGGTGGGTTATTATATCGAAGCAGCCACAGAATTAATAGGATTAACAATCCGCCGAACAATTGCAACCAAAATGGAATTATCGGGAGAACGTGCAGTTCTAAAATTTGGCTGCTGGGATTGGCGCTAATGGGAGTAGTGCGTGCTGCCGGGTCGGGATTAGTTAAAATCGGAAATATTTCAAATAAAAATCGCCGCTTTAATCCTAACCAAGGTCGCCGCTTTTTAGATATTAAGTAAGCGTGCTTGATATCTCCTGGTGACATCGATAATTCTTCAGGAATTTGTAGGTTGCATAGCTTTTTCTGCGGTTCGGAAATTTGGATATTGACGTTTTGGGGTAAATTACTGCGATTTTCAAATTGTAATTCGTAAGTGGCAAATTTGGAATGTTTGTCGGTCGGGGAGTTTTTAAATTTGGGAATGTGTTTGATTTTTGGCGTACAAGTTACTTCCACGCTTCCTTG
>CAZJJR010000472.1:0-2260 GCA_964546365.1 uncultured bacterium
ATCTAAAATCATTTGCCACCGTCAACTTTCTCGTGACTGAGGCTGATTTTCCTCTGAGGTTACCACGGGGTCAGGAGCCGCAGCAACTTTTACCATTGCATGGCGTAAAACACGTTCTCCCAGATAGTACCCTGGCATTAACTCTTCGATGACAGTTCCTTCGGGATACTCGGTAGTTGGTTCCCGCATCACTGCATCGTGAAGATTCGGATCGAATTCCTTACCCTTAGGACGCATGGGAGAAACCCCAAGCCGTTTCAGACTGCTTACCAATTGCTTGTAAACGCTCTGATAACTTTCCTGAATGCTCTTTTCCTGCTCGGTTTGAGTATTGATCTGCATTCGCGCCCGCTCGAAGTTATCAACTACTGGTAGTAACTCGCTAATAGTGGCGCATTTTATTTGCTGTTCCAACTCTTCTTTTTCTTTTTGGGTGCGTTTGCGGAAGTTTTCAAAATCTGCCGCAATCCGCATATATTGGTTGGTGCGCTCTTCTAGCTGAGCTTTCAGGGTATTAACTTCTTGTTCGAGTGCAGCTATGGTAGCTTCCATTTCCTCCCACTCCGAGGCGTCGGCGATCGCTTCCTCCTCTAGGGTGAGATTTCGGTCAACAGGAACTTCTTCCGAGTTTAACTCACTTGGTGCCTGTAAGTCCATCTCAGATGCCGTAGCATTGTTGCTGGAAATGGTTTCTGGCGCATCTTGAGTAGTTTGGTTCGTAGTGTTTTCTGTCTGCTTAGCTTCGTCTATCATCGTCCACTCATCCCAATTTAGAGACTGCTAGCGATCGCGATTCTATTCGTTTCAATTTTGCGCTAGCTCTCCCCTTAACTTTACTTTATCTTTTCTAGGCTCTAGGTAGCTTATCAAAATCTTTCTACTTCTTTTCGAGCAACGGCACCTCACTAAATATTGCTAGAACATTGCTTGTGGGGTTGTTGTAGCTTGTCAGTCCATCCCTGATTAACTAAATATTAAGTTTTTTTCAAAGCACCCGCCCGGGCGATCGTCACCAAGGTTTTCCCGCTTCCCTCCCTTGTCTACGTAGCTAAAGCGGTACTCCCTCTTTAAGTAGCCCATATTTGCATAGCTTCTGAATCCTGATAGAATCATCAGTAGCAACTTAGTAGCTATTATCGATGCCAAGAAAAAACGGTGTTTGGCTCAACTTTCAAGCCACCCCAGAAGAAAAAGAAAGACTTCGCTCTTACTGCCAGCAAACTCAACGCTCTCAAAGCGAAGTACTTAGGGAATTCATTCGTTCGCTTCCAGAACCGGAACTACAGCAAGATGTCACAAAAAAATAGGGAAACGTAGAGGAAAACGGAAAAGGCTTTCTAGCTGATGACTTCCCAGCTTATTTGTGTAAAGGCTATCATCTGGATACAGAGTAAAACCAACCTTTCTCTGATTGGGTAATCAAACCAAGTACCCGCTGGTAATTTCTGCCGCTGGCGCAAGGCGTCGGCATCCTTCCAGATTATCGAGACGATCGGACAAACTTGTCTGTTACCATCGGCCTATCAAAAATCAAGCGGGACAGTTTGGCAAAAGGTAAAGCGAGCAAGGCAACAGGAAAAGAAAAATCATTGAAAAATCAGTGCTTCTCTCTTTCTACCTTCCACATTTTCCCTTTTACCTATCCCCAAAAAATTTTACCCAGATGCCAGTACTAGTAGCTTGGGTACAGTTGAAATATTAGCTTTTTTTATTAATGGCTCCGGTTTCAACTCGAAGGTATCAGGCGAAGACTTTCAAGGGGAAACTTAAAAAAGAAAAGTCTGCTCGCCTCAATTCAGTGCCAGATATTTAACATCTGTGCAATTTCACCAAAAAATTTTGGGAATACTCTATAAGGAGAAGCTCCTGGATCGGTTATGACTAACTCCTCATCATCGCGGCGCAGCACCAGCCTAATTGCCCTTAATTTCTCTCCTTTCGGCAACAAGCTAATTCAGTCCGGCTATATTAACCCTGAAGATATGAAAAAAGCGATGATCGAAAGTCGCTCTTCGGGAAGGCCGCTGACGGAAGTACTCGAGTCTATTACAGGTAGACAACTTCCGCCAGATTTGTTGCGTCAATACAAAAAACAACAGCTATTTGAACTTAAAATCCTCTTTGGCGTTGAATGTTTGGACCCGGAAATTACCCAAATCCAAACCAATCAGCTTGGGGAACTAATCGATAACTTAATTCCCATTGATATTTGTCGTCGCTATCGCTTAGTGCCGCTATCCAAAAACGACACTCAGCCGCC
>CAZJJR010000473.1:0-2213 GCA_964546365.1 uncultured bacterium
ACCAGCACATCAGCGAAAAAGAAGCTGCTATGAATCAGGCAGTGTATGCGCTGTTTGGGTTGAGCGAGGAAGAGGTGGGGATGGTTGAGGGATAAAGTTACCAATTTTGGTAACTTTATATTGATTTTTTTTTGGGTAACGCTATAATGGATGCTCAATAATAGCATTGTGTTTTTATGAGAGTTATTAGTAAGCGTACACTAACTGATTTTTGGACAACCTATCCAGAAGCAAAAAATGCTTTAGATACTTGGCATGCAAGTACATCAAAAGCTAACTGGACAACAACCCAAGACATTAAAAAAATTTACAGTTCGGCGAGTTTCCTAGCAGATTGCCGTGTGGTTTTTAACATTTGTGGTAACAAATACCGTTTGGTTGTCAGGATTAACTATCCTGCACAAATCGTTTATGTCCGCTTTATTGGCACACATGCCGATTACGATAAAATTAATGCAGAGACAATTTAGCTATGAACATTAAACCCATTAAAACAGAGCAAGATTACGAGCTGGCTTTGCAGCGCATTAGCGAATTAATGGATGCTAAGGAAGGTTCAGAAGCGTTAGACGAGCTTGAAGTGTTAGCAACACTAGTTGAACAATACGAAGCCATTCACTACCCGCAAGACTTGCCCGACCCAATCGAAGCGATTAAGTTTTTTATGGATCAAAAAAACTTAACACAAAGCGACATGGTTGAATACTTTGGTTCTAAAGCAAAAACCTCCGAAGTGCTTAATCGTAAGCGTCCACTTAGCCTGGGTATGATGCGTAAACTGGTCAATGGCTTGGGTATGCCTGCCTGTATTTTCTTACAGGATGAAAAAGTGGACCTAGCCGTCGATACCATTGATTGGTTTGCTTTTCCGCTTAAAGATATGCTCAAAAAAGGCTATTTTGCTCACTTTACTGGCAGCTTCGCCGAGCTGAAAGAGCGAGCAGAGGAAGAGTTGCGTTCTTTCATATCAAGCGTACAACAAGGTTTTGCACTAAAACCAGCCTTAATGAAAACAACCGCCCATAATAGCATTAACAAAGATGTGAACTACTATGCGCTCTGGGCATGGCAAGTAAAAGTGTTACAGCAATGCGAACAACAGCCCGTCGAAAAATACCGTGATAGTGCTTTTAATGAAGCAGCAATGCAACAACTCGTTAAGTATTCTTTCTTAGACAATGGCGCTTTGCTGGCAAAAGATTTTTTAGCCAAATATGGCATTCATTTCGTTATCGAACCGCATTTAGAACAAACCTATCTAGACGGTGCGGCATTCTTGACGCCGCAAGGGAATCCTGTTGTTGCACTAACGCTACGTCATGACCGTTTGGATAACTTTTGGTTTACCTTATTACATGAGTTAGCTCACGTTCACTTGCATCTAAACAAAGAACGCACAACGATTATCGATAGTGATTTGAACCCGAATAGCAGCGATAAGATTGAACAAGAAGCCAATCAATTAGCACAAGAAATCATTGCGCTATCTGATGATACGCTAATGAGCATTACCCAATATGCGCAAGTTGTTGCTTTGGCGAAGCAACAGGGCATTTCTCCCAGTATCGTAATCGGGCAAGTGCATCGTGTGCAGAAAAACTACACATTGTTTCGTCGTAACTTAAAGAAAGTGAAGTATTTATTTGAATAAATAAAGAGAATATGACCAGCCTAGGCTGGTCAGACAGCAAAAGATAAGCATAACCAGAGGCATGTTTATCTCTAGCGAAGTACCTAAGTACCTGTGTAGGAACTCGTATTTTAGGGTAAACCGAGCTAGTTGTCGATTGCTTCTTGAGAAAAGGAGTCAATGATATGGCTTGCGATCGCAGAAAAGTAGTTTCTGTTCGCTCATATCTCCGCCGTCGCTTTGGACGATTGGAGCATGTTTGCAAACATAAACGTTCGTTACCTTGCTACTAAGCAAGAAACCCCCTAAACCAAAATAGGGGGTTTTACCTTTCAATCCTCAATCGCTTGCGCAAGTTGTCTTGGATGCAATTTGAGATAACTTGATTGCGTCAGCCAAGCCATGAGTAATAAACTGCTACTGCTGACCACTAAACCAACCAACCACAGGCTGGGACTGAGCGAAACGGGAATTTTCAACCAATAAACGCTTATTAAGGCGCTGGTTAGGCTTGCCAGACTGCTGGCGAATAAGCCCGTCAGCAAGCCTAGCAACACATACTCACCCAATCCAATTAAGCGAA
>CAZJJR010000474.1:0-2167 GCA_964546365.1 uncultured bacterium
ATAGAAAACTTGATTGGGCAGCTAACCTTGTTGGCTTTAGCATTGGTGCTGGCCGTTCTTTTAGTGATGGTGGCCTTTCACCAGTGGCAAATGTCCGATCCCTACGTGAAAAAGGTTCTGTCCATCTCTGGCGATCCGATTCGGGGTCATGCGATTTTTCAAATGAACTGTGCTGGGTGTCACGGGTTGCAAGCAGATGGTCGAGTTGGGCCTAGTTTGCAAGGTGTGTCGAAGCGTAAATCTTCGATCGGTCTAATTCACCAAGTGGTTAGCGGAGATACGCCGCCGATGCCGCAGTTTCAACCTAAGCCTCAAGAAATGGCCGATTTGTTGAGTTATTTGGAGAAAATTTAAGCGATCGGTTTTGGCGATCGACGATCGCTAATCGGTCGTTTTACCGATCGCCAATTACCAATTCCCTAACTAAACTGTTGAGCATAAAAACGCGCATAACGCAACCCTGCTTCTAACAATTCCTGATGAGTACCCGATTCGACAATTTTTCCCTGTTCTAATACTAAAATTCGATCGGCCCGACGCACGGTAGCTAATCGGTGCGCGATAATAAACACGGTGCGATTTTTCATGATCCGTTCTAGTGCTTCTTGCACTAATGCTTCTGATTCGGAATCTAAGGCAGAGGTAGCTTCATCGAGAATGAGAATGCGCGGATTTAGTAGTACAGCACGGGCGATCGCGATTCGCTGTCTTTGTCCTCCCGATAAATTAACGCCCCTTTCTCCTACCCAAGTTTGATAGCCTTGAGTCAACTGAGTAATAAATTGATGTGCGTTGGCAATTTTCGCTGCTGCTTCTACTGCTGCCAGATCGAATTCAGTTTGACCGAAAGCGATATTTTGAGCAATACTGCCAGAAAATAAAATAGTTTCTTGGGGAACGATACCTATTTGTCGTCGCAAACTTTGTAAAGTAACGTTTTTGATATCAATTCCATCAATTAAAATTTGTCCGAATTGGGGTTCATAAAATCGGGGTAACAAATTCACTAAAGTAGTTTTTCCCGCACCGGATGGCCCTACCAAAGCGATCATCTCTCCCGGTGCAACTAATAAATTCATATTTTCCAGTACCGGTTTAGCAGGGTCGTAAGCGAATGAAACATCGCGATATTCTACTTTTCCCGTCACTGTAGGCAGTATTATTGCATCAGATTTTTCCAGTACTGAGGGTTGAATTTCTAATAATTCAAAAATGCGATCGCAAGAAGCTTGACCTTGTTTAAACTCATTATAATTACTAGTTAATAAGGAAATCGGATCGATTAACAAAGCAACTGCGGCTACGTAACTAACGAATTCCGCCCCAGTTAAATTATTTTGAGAAATTTGCCATCCTCCCAAGAAAAACAATAGCAGTACGCACATCGCTTCTAAGAAACCAACCACGACGAACTGAAGTGCTTTTACCCGTTCCGCTAGATATTTGGCTTGTCGGTTGTGTTCGGCTTCTTGCGTGAATTGTTTTACTTGATATTCCTCAGCAGCGAAAGCTTTTACCAAGCGAATGCCGCTGAATACTTCTGTTAATAAAGCAGATAAATTAGAAATGCGATTTTGGCTGCGGCGGGAAAATTTGAGTAATTGTTCGCCAAACCAACCGATTAATACTGCCATTAAAGGAGCTAAAATAAACGTGGCTAGGGTTAATTGCCAGTTGAGATAAACCATGTATCCCAATACAACAATTAATTGCAAAACGCAGGGAACGAATTGGTGAAATAACTTGTTAATCACTTCGCCAATTCTGTCGATATCTTCCGTCAGACGATAAGATAAATCTCCGGTTTTGGCAGTTTCAAAATAGGTGAGATCCAACCGCTGCAAATGTGCGTAAACTCTTTGGCGGAGATCGAGAGCAATTTTTAAGGCAGCTTTTGCCATCAGCGCATCTTGGGAGTATTGCACCGTTCCCCGGATCAGAAATACGATCGCGCCGACGCCAGCCAGTTTTGCGATCGCATCCACGTTTCCCTGTCCGATATACCCGGCAATTCGACCCGCCAACCACGCCAAAATAGGCCAAAATACCGTAAATGCCAGAGTGCAGGTTAATGCTTGCGCGATCGTTTTCCACTCCGGACGGATATAGGGAAGAAGTTGCCAATAACTAGAACGAGTTTTCAAGGGAATATCCAGAATTATGGTTA
>CAZJJR010000475.1:0-2144 GCA_964546365.1 uncultured bacterium
GTTCCAATACTCGATTGACGATCGAGTTAAATCCCTTCACTAACCTTTTCGTTTGGGGCGCGGTAATTTTAACCACTTTATTGCAGCTAATGCTGATTTACGTACCACCGCTGCGAGCTTTCTTCGGTACTGAAATACTGAGTTTGCCACAATTACTGATCTGTCTGGGCTTTAGTATGTTGATGTTTGGTAGGATCGAAATGGAAAAATTGTTCCTTCGCTTCTATCACAGAAGAAGTTGATAGTAGAGGCTGATGTTACTTTTTAGTCATTAGTCATCGGTCATCAGTCATTAGTAATTCCTCAATGGCTGATGACCGATCGCAAATTTTGTGAGAACCCTCCGATTTAAATGACTAATGACAAATCACCAATGACCAATGACTAATTACTATTAGCAATGTATTTGAAAAGCTTACACTTGCTGAGTTTTCGCAATTACCTAGACCAGCAAGTGGAATTTGAGGCTCCCAAAACAATTTTGTTGGGGAACAACGCTCAGGGTAAATCTAATTTATTGGAAGCGGTAGAGTTACTTTCTACTCTCAAAAGTCATCGCGTAACGCGCGATCGCGATTTAGTTCGCGAAGGCTCGGAATTAAGTCAAGTCAATGCTACCATCGAACGCCAAACAGGAGCGATCGACTTGGCTTTAACTCTGCGTCGTAACGGACGCCGTACCGTTGCACTCAGAGGAGAACATCTGCGGCGTCAGTTGGAATTTTTGGGAACGCTGAATGCGGTGCAATTTTCCAGCATGGACTTAGATTTGGTGCGAGGTGGGCCAGAACAGCGCCGCAATTGGTTGGATACCTTGGTGATTCAACTGGAACCATATTACGCTCACATTCTGCACCAATACAATAAAATTTTACGCCAGCGCAACGCCCTGCTCAAACAAATAGGGGAACGAGAAAGCAGGGGAGATAGTGCAGTTTCACCCTCACAGCTAGCTTTGTGGGATGCACAGTTAGTAGCAGCTGGTTGTCGGGTGATCAGACGCCGAGCTAGAGCTTTGCAGCGGTTGGCTCCCATTGCTAAACTATGGCATCAAGCGATCGCGGGTAGTACTGAGGAACTGGAAGTGAGATACGTTCCTCATATCGGTTTTGCACAAGATAATTCAGAATCGATTCAACAAGCTTTTTTTGAAAAAATAGAGCAGCGTAGCATCGCCGAACAACTCCAGGGTACTACTTTGGTTGGCCCTCATCGGGATGAGATAGAATTGTCGATCGATCGAACTCCCGCTCGTCAATATGGTTCTCAAGGTCAGCAGCGTACTTTGGTGTTAGCTCTTAAACTAGCAGAGTTAAAATTAATTGAAGATGTCGTTGGCGAACCGCCGCTGCTGTTGCTGGATGACGTGTTAGCCGAGTTAGATCCCAACCGTCAAAATCAACTGCTCGAAGCAATTCAAGACCGCTTTCAAACTTTGATTACCACTACTCATTTAAATGCTTTCGATCGCGGATGGCTGAATGCTTCTCAAATTCTTTCCGTGAAAGCTGGACAAATTTACCATCAGCCACTAACCTAATTTTTATTTGCCAAAAATTATAAGTTTACTCAACAATACAGCAAGCGATCGCGCTGGGAACACCTATTGCCCGACCAATCTAGTACGAATTTTTATTATTTAGCAGTAAATCTAACATAGAATATACTTAAGTAAATACACCACTATTAGCTGGCTAAATAGTATTTTCTTTTTAGTTAACAATTGCCGACAGTATATATTATGTATGGACAATTCTATGAATCAGGATCAAATTAATGCACTAGGAGCTTCTTTACGACCGATCGATCAAAGTTTATTGAAACCGGGGAAAGATAATAGCGTAAAACGCATTTGGTATCAAGGTGAAGAATCTTATTTCGATATTTTCTTTGAATTGAAACACAATGAAATCGTGTGGTTTCAGTTTACTTTGCGAGGAAAAACTTTATCGTGGGATAAGAGAAGCGCTCAATTTCAAACTGGTACAACTAATGAATTAAAGCCTGATGAAGTGACGTTTTATCCGGCTAGTAAATTAATTCTTTCCGATCGCAAAATAGATATTGAATTTATAGAAATTGTCCGAGCTATTTTAGAAACTCGCGCTGGAGAACCGCTCTTCGATCGAGCTTTGCAACTATTT
>CAZJJR010000476.1:0-2122 GCA_964546365.1 uncultured bacterium
GCATAAGCTGGGAAATCTCATCACCGGATTGGTATTAATTCCGGGGAAAGGTCAAAGGCCATAACTGATGCTGTTGTTGTTCGCTATCCGACG
This sequence comes from uncultured bacterium, assembly GCA_964546365.1. Classification (GTDB taxonomy): domain Bacteria; phylum Cyanobacteriota; class Cyanobacteriia; order Cyanobacteriales; family Aerosakkonemataceae; genus DATNQN01. Next base: position 94 of record CAZJJR010000476.1, read on the forward strand.
CTAGGAAACAAAAGTAAATCAACATGGGTTTGGCTCAATAACCCTCGGTTAGAACAGCTCCGGGCTGAAAAAATGCAGGAGTTTATTCTTAAGTGCCACCAAGATCTTGCACTAAGAGAATCAACGCTTCAGTACTCCAAAATGCTGACAGCTCTCGCTTCAAACTATTCTGGCAATCAAGATAACTACTTCCGCCAAGGATATGGCGTCTGGAAGAATTGGCTCATTGAGAATAAGTTTTTCACGCCGACACCCAGTAAGAAAAATCCTTCCATACCAAATTTACTTAAGATGTATCGAACACATCCTAATCTTTGGATGTTCGACACTTGGGCTGTACTGGTTATCACTAAGTTAGCAAAAATCGTTGATAACATACCCCTCAACACATTGATTGATCACTTAGATGTGTTCTCAGCCTTGTCGCGTGAGTTTCCATTACATGCTGATTATGTTGCTCTCAATAATCTGATGAGCACGAAGTTTCTTGAAGAGTCACAGCAGAATTTGCTGTCTAAGTCACATGTAATTCGCTCAACGCTTACCATTTTTATGGATACGGGGGCGATACGGCTCCGCCAAGGCAGACATTATCGAATTAGAAGTTTGTTAACTGATATTACGCGATAGCTTGTATTTATTCATCATCAGGATTGTTCTGAAATTCACCTGACCTTTCATGAGCGAGGTTCAGTACAACAAGTTTAACGATATTTCGAAGGGACGGAATTGAACATTAAGCGTTATGACTCAATTTCTCTGGGCAAACACTTTAAGTCAGTAAATCAAGATGATATATGTTTATCGGAAGTCTTTATACTAAGTAAATGAAGGTAGAGTAATTTATGTTTGCTATATACGGTCTGGTAGACCCAAGGAACCACAAGGTATTTTATGTTGGAAGAACCCGCAAACCTCTAAAAACTCGCTTGAACGAGCATTTAAGTGAAACTGACTTCACCACATTAAAGCAAAAAAGGATTGTTGAGATAGCATCTACCTCAAAACTTCAAGCATTGGTAATTGAATTGGAGGGGGGTATCTCGACCGAAAAAGAGGCTTTTTGTCGTGAAGTCTTTTGGATAGAGACCATGATGAAATCAGGGTCTCCACTTACTAATGCTTCAATTGATTTTGGTGGAACCTACTTCTTGAGAGAAGACACTTTAGAGGACACTCCTGAAGTGATTCTCAAGCACGCTGAGAGTAATTATATATCTGCTTCTGCTCACTGGGTTGAAGATAGTGCTCTGAATAAAGACAGTGCCGAAGATGTTTTAGACAATATAGATGGCAGCTTTTTCAAGGTCGAAGAATATATAATCCAAGGCCATGTTCTTAATCATAGGAATATGACTCGTGAAAAGCTTAGAGATAAGCGTTTAGCCAACATTAAAGCTGGACGGATGCTAAACCATGGGATGCCGATATTTGATGAGGAAATAAGTGAGATTTTGCGGCGTTATTCAAAGTGTAAAAATATATCAGTTCTTTCTGAATTTTTTCAAAGATGTGAGTCTTCGATTCAAAAACTAATCGATGAAAATTTCGGGTGAGTTTACTCAGAATATTCAATAAGTATGTACTCATTTGCTAGATTAATTAAAGCTCTGTTTTCGATAGCGTTAACTAATGTAAAAAATTCATGGGTGTGGCGTTCGTTTAAAAGCTTGGATTCTGCATATTAACTAATGTGTTATGAGTCCGCAAAATCTAGTTCCGAATCCATTTTGAAAATGAAAGCTCATGACCAGAAAAAGTCTAAATCATTACTTTGACGATGAAAATTTAGAAATGCGTGTGTCGTGGTTACGAGAATTCGGCTACGAATCAAGCGTTTGGAAAGAGAAGAGCAGCATAGAGATAGAGTGGGTAGTTGAAATTGTAGATCCTTGCTATGTGAGCAAGCCTTGTTGGAAGGACATTTGCGAGGCCGCCGATAGATCCGCCAATTGTTTTTTAGATTTAAATATGTTTTGCAAGTGCGTATTTCGGTTTGTCCGGCCAGCTGTTTCGGTATCGTCCGACC
>CAZJJR010000477.1:0-2088 GCA_964546365.1 uncultured bacterium
ATGAAGGTGAGATAGGGAAAATTAAGCTGCTGAAGAGCGTCAAAACAGGGATAGCGATCGCAAACCAATTGCAACTGGATGCTTTGACAACGAAGCGTTACCCTAGCTAATAGCGCGTGTTGAATTTCATTACTGCAAAGGTGTTGTCTTGTAAGCAACTTTTTTAATCAAATTTTGAGGAAAATCGTTATGACTACAACGCTATCTACACCCAGTTCTCTGGAGTCTTTGCTGGGTCAAGAAGCTGAAGACCTCCTCACTTATAAAGCTAAAGTTTCTCAAGATTTATTGCATTTACCAGGGCCAGATTGGATCGATCGAATTTTTGCACAAAGCGATCGCAATCCGCAAGTTTTGCGTAGCTTGCAACAACTGTATTCTAGCGGACGTTTGGCAAATACGGGTTATCTTTCTATCTTGCCAGTAGACCAAGGAATCGAACACTCGGCGGGCGCTTCCTTTTCTCCCAACCCGATTTATTTTGACCCGGAAAACATCGTGAAATTGGCAATTGAGGGTGGTTGCAATGCAGTTGCGACAACTTTAGGCGTTCTGGGCATAGTTTCACGCAAATACGCCCATAAAATTCCCTTCATTGTCAAACTAAACCATAACGAACTGCTTACCTATCCGAATCAATACGACCAAATCATGTTTGCTTCTATTGAACAAGCATGGAATTTGGGCGCGGTAGCAGTTGGCGCGACAATTTATTTTGGTTCCGAACAATCAACTCGTCAAATTCAAGAAGTCAGCCAAGCTTTTGCCCTCGCCCACGAATATGGAATGGCAACAATTTTGTGGTGTTATTTGCGAAATAGCGCTTTCAAACAAGATAAAGATTATCATATTTCAGCAGATTTAACCGGACAGGCAAATCATCTGGGAGTGACCATCGAAGCAGATATCATCAAACAAAAATTGCCTGAAAATAACGGTGGTTACAGTGCAGTTGCCAAAGCAACCGGCCAGAAATATGGCATGACAAACGAGCGAGTTTATACCGATTTAACTACCGACCATCCCATCGATCTAACTCGCTATCAAGTGTTGAATTGTTATTGCGGTCGTGCTGGTTTAATTAACTCCGGTGGTGCTTCTGGAAAAAATGATTTTGCCGAAGCAGTTCGCACGGCAGTGATTAACAAACGCGCTGGTGGTACTGGGTTAATTTCCGGTCGCAAAGCCTTCCAACGCCCGATGGAAGAAGGAGTTAAATTGTTTAACGCGATTCAGGATGTTTATTTGTCGAAAGAAGTGACGATCGCTTAATTTGTTTTATAGCAGAGGTAGGCAGAGGATAATTGATTCTCTTGCCTACCTCATACACCTAGTTCATTCAATTGATAAATTAACGCTCTAAACTATTCTACTCTTTTACTAAACCAATGCTGAATTATTTTGGCACTTCTGGAGCAAAACTAGGCAATTCAACTCTATAAGTAGAAATGTTTAAAAAACCAGACAGCCTGAGCATTGGTAAGGCAGGCATCTCCTATAACGAAGCGATGTGGAAAATAGTTATTAGGTAATATCAATCTTGGCAAGGTGCGGGAATTTATTTTCGCTCGTTCTTCATAAGGTCGAGGCGATTGCCTGTGAAGTACCATTCGGCACAGCGTTAAACCTGCGTCAACCTCTTCGGCCAACATCTCCAAGATGAATAAATCCTTGAAAAATTCATCATCAATTTCTTGGTAATCCTCTTCTTCGTTTGATGGTTCTTTTACGGGTAGCAGTTCTCTTAAGAGCGAGATACCTGATTGGTAATAGGATTGCAGTAACAAATAATCGGGAACGCGAAATGTCAAATCTATAAAATCATATTTTGCGAGCATTCCGTGTATTCTTTCAGTTTCTGTTAACAAACTACATCCGGCTGGAACAATTTTACCTAGTTCGGCACGAATATCAGTTTCTAAAGTTGCAATACTGTTAATTGTAATGGGGTAGTTCCACAATAGCTCTAGTGGCAAATATTTTAATTTTCTAGCAAGTTTTCTAATCAGTCTAAATGAACTACTCATAAAAACTTCTGGGTCAGTTAACGCAACCTACATAATTAGCTTTTTAGCTTTTTGGTAAACG
>CAZJJR010000478.1:0-2068 GCA_964546365.1 uncultured bacterium
CGTTCAAGCTTTCCAAAATCGGGCGGAGTTGCAACAGCAGTTAGCGCAAAGGAATATTAGCCAGCAGCAAAGAAGATTCGCGTTGGGGGAACAAAGACCGCAAGTAAGTTTGTTTGCCAATTACACTTTAGAAGATGTGTTTAACGATGGTGTTGGGCTGAGTGATGTTTATTCTGTGGGAGCGCGGGTCAGCTGGAAGCAATTTGATGAAGAAGCAGCAAGAGCCAAAGCAGCCCAACAAGAAACGGAAGCCGAGATCGCAGAAACTCGTTTTGCTAACCTTCGCAATCAAATTCGTTTCCAGGTGGAACAAGCTTATAACAACTTACTCGCCAACTTACAAAATATCCAAACTGCTTCTGTTGCTTTAGAACAAGCCACCGAAGCTTTACGCTTGGCACGGTTGCGCTTCCAAGCTGGTGTGGGAACGCAAACAGAAGTGATCGATGCAGAAAACGAGTTGACTAGAGCCGAAGGTAACCGGGTGCGGGCGATTCTCGACTATAATCGGGCGCTGGCTACTTTGCAGAGGTCTATTAGTAATCTTTCACCCACTAATGCAGCTGCTCGCTAGCCAGGGGAAAAAGTTAAGCCGACTTAGATTACAAATCTGTCATCGAAATTAGGGGCAAAATGTAATTTTTGTCGGTTTTAATCAAAGCATTCGATCGGCATTTACCCCATCCTCAATCCTAACGGAGGATTTTCATATGGCTAACCGTTTTCCATTGGTTTTCGCTGCGGCTGCTCTTGGCTTGACGCTCGGCGCGGTTTTTACGGTGGCTACCCCCCCAGTCAGTGCCGAGCAAGTCATAACTTGCGAAAGTAATAATCGCCAGCGCAGTAGTTGTCGGGCAGATACGAGATATGGAGTAAGGTTGCTCAGACAGCTATCCGACACCAGATGTAATGGTGGAAATTGGGGTTATGACAGAAATCGGATTTGGGTTAGAAATGGTTGTCGAGCCGAGTTCTTAGTTGGTAGCCGCAGTAACGATCGGTACGATCGGGGGGGTCGGTACGATCGTAATGATAGATACGATCGTAATGATAGATACGATCGTCGCGATCGTCGCGATCGAAACGGCAGGTATAACAGATCCAGATGGTGAGGCCGAACTAATCGCGCGATGGCTTTTGAATTAACTCAGATGCGGGGTTCGGTAAGGACAGTTAAACGCTAGGTTTTGCCAAGCTTTCAAAGCGAAGCGAGCGGCATTCAGGTTAAACTAAGTGAAATTACTTAACCTGAATGTTTTATTTTTATGGGTAAATGGCGATACACTAAAATTAGTCCTTAAAATAAAGATTTTTTCGTGAAAAATTTGTAATATTTCTTAAAAAAAAGTAAGATAATTATCAGCAACAGACCGATAGCGACTTTGCCAACGCTTTTATGTTTGCTGAGGAAAGGATTAGAAATGGCCAACATCAAATTTGTGAAAGAAAGTTCTGAAATAGTGGCGGCAGATGGTGCAAATTTAAGACAGAAAATGCTGGAAAATCGCATCGATCTGTACACGCTTTTTGGTAAAGCGATGAATTGTGGCGGCTACGGTCAATGCGGTACTTGTGTTGTAGAAATTGCGGAAGGAATGGAAAATCTTTCCCCTCGGACTGAAGTAGAAAACCGGAAACTCAAGAAAAAGCCAGCTAACTATCGTCTTGCCTGTCAAACTCTGGTAAATGGGCCAGTGAGCGTCATTACGAAGCCTTAGAAATTTCCGCGATCTAAATTCATCTAAGGTAGAACCGTTTGAATAGGTTATGGTGTTTCTGGTGATATCCTAGTGATGTTGATTTTTTCTCGCTTAGAGGCTGGGCGTCATGCAAGTTAATGATTTAGGTTTTCTGGCCAGCATCTTATTCGTGCTGGTTCCCAGTGTGTTTTTATTAATTTTGTACATTCAAACAGCTACCCGCGAAGGCGGTAAGAAAGCTGATTAGTATATCCGACAAAAAAACCCCTGCTTCCACTTAAAATGGCAGCAGGGGTATTTTTTTGTGAAAATTAGCTTAAATTAACTTAACCAACGGTGCGGGCTAACAATACCGGACAGTTAGCATA
>CAZJJR010000479.1:0-2052 GCA_964546365.1 uncultured bacterium
TGTGGTAGAATTGATGATTGGTAAATTGAAAAAATTGCCCGATCGCACTCAGCAAGTTTTAATGAAAGCTGCTTGTGTAGGCGGTAATTTTGACTTAGACACTCTGGCGATTATATGTGAAGAATCCACTTATGCAGTTTTCGATGATTTGCAGGCGGCAATTAAATCTGGATTGATTTTAACTACTTCGGAATTGAACGAAGAACTGCTAATTAGTCATTATAAATTTTTACACGATCGCATTCAACAAGCTGCTTATTGTTTGATTCCCGAACAAGACAAGCAAGCAATCCATTTTAAAATAGGTCAACTGTTATTAAATAGCGTTCCCCCAGACAAGCAAGAAGATAATATTTTCGACATTATCAACCAATTAAATTTTGGTATTTCATTAATTACTGAAGACTCTCAAAGAAATGAACTGGCTTTACTAAATTTAATAGCTGGTAAAAAAGCCAAGGCAGCCGCTGCTTATCAAGCTGCTTTAAATTACTTACAAATTGGCATCAGTTTGTTAGCAGGAAATAGTTGGTTGACTCAGTATGAAATTACCCTTAATTTGTATGAATCGGCAGTAGAGACAGCATTCTTGAGTTGTGATTTTGAAGAAACCGATCGATTAGCTCAAGTAGTACATCAACAAGGAAAAATTTTACTAGACAAACTCAAAGTATTTGAGTACCAAATTCTCGCTCGGATGGTACAAACCAAAATTAAAGAAGCAGTGCAAATGGGATTAGAGATTGTTTCCCAATTAGGAGTAAAGTTTCCTTCTCAAATCAATCAATTTGATATTGATAGTAAGTTGTCAGAAACTAAATCTAAACTAACTGATAAGCGGATCGAAGATTTAGTTAATTTACCGGAAATGACTGACAGAGAGAAGTTAGCAGCAGTACATATTCTGGCAACTATCTACTCGCCTTGTTTTCAAGCAGCGCCGCAACTATTGCCTTTGATAATTTGCGAACTAGTTAATCTATCTATTGAATATGGAAACGCTCCTTTGTCTGCTTTTGGTTATGCTCTTTATGGTTTAGTTTTATGTGGAGTAGTGCAGGACTTAGATACTGGTTATCAATTTGGTAAATTAGCTTTAAATTTACTATCTAAGTTTAAAGCGGAAAACCTAAAAGCGAAAGTATTCGAGATATTTGAAGTACATATCAGACATTGGAAAGAGCCTCTCAAATTAACCTTACAGCCTTTGCAGGTGGGATATCATAGCGGACTGGAAAATGGGGATTTAGAATTTGCTGGCTATTGCACGATGTTACTATGCCACCATTTATATTTTGTGGGCAATGAGCTAACAGAATCAGAACGAGAAATTGCTAATTATAGTAAGGCGATCGCTCAACTTAAGCAAAAAACTAATTTGAGCCATATTGAAATTTATCGGCAGGCAATACTTAATTTGCTGGGTCATTCCGTGAATACTTGTTATTTACAAGGTGAAGCGTATAACGGAGAAGAATTACTGGTAAAGCATATCCAAGTTAATGACCGATCGGGTACTCATTATATATATTTACACAAACTAATTCTTTGTTATTTATTTGAAGATTACCGACAAGCAGTAGAAAATGCTAACCTAGCAGAGCAATATCTAGATGGCATTACAGCGATGGTAGCTGTTACCGTATTTCATTTTTACGATTCTTTGGCGCGATTAGCTTTATATCCTAATGTTTTACCTGATGAGCAACAAGTAATTCTTGAAAAAGTGGCAGCTAATCAAGTCAAAATGGAAAAATGGGCGCATCATTCGCCAAGTAATTCTCGGCATAAATTTGATTTAGTAGAAGCAGAAAGAGCGAAAATTTTAGGTAATAATTGGCTGGCGATGGATTTGTACGATCGCGCTATTGCAGGAGCAGAAGCAAACGAGTATATCCAAGAAGAAGCGATCGCCAACGAACTAGCGGCTAAATTTTACCTGCAAACGGGAAAACGGAAAATTGCACAAGTATATACGATCGATGCTCACTATTGTTATAAACGCTGGGGAGCCAAGGAAAAAGTCGCAAAAAAAGAAAAAAATTACGGTCA
>CAZJJR010000480.1:0-2044 GCA_964546365.1 uncultured bacterium
CAGTTTTCATTCCAAGAAAGCATCGAGCCAGTTTACCGCGAATTAGTAGAACTACTATTACCAGCAGGAGAACAAGTCGAGCAATCTACTCTCAAACAAGCACGGGATTTAATCGATTCCCTTCAAATCGCCGAACTAGATAACTTTTTTAAAGATGCTTGTTTGAAAATACAGCCAGTGGCTATTGATGAAGTCGATCCAAAAGCCGCCGTTTTTTCGACCATTATTTTAAGCGATCGCCTAGAAGTAATCGCTGCTTTACCCGGACAACCTCTGCGCCGCTATACAACTGTTTTAGAGCGAAAAGAAATCGAAGCCACCATTAAACAAGCTCGTAACGGTTTAACTGTTCCCAGATTACAACTTTCCATTAATAACTTCCTGAATCCATCCCAAAAGATTTACGATTGGTTAGTTCGCCCGCTCGAAACAGAGTTGAAAAATCAGGGCATAGAAACACTAGTCTTTGTTTTAGACGGCAGCCTGCGAAATATACCGATGAGCGCTCTTTACGATGGAAAAAACTATTTAATTGAAAAATATAGCGTCGCAGTTGCTCCTAGTTTAAAATTAGTAGATGCTAAACCTTTAGAATTAACTAAACTGGAAGTTCTTACTGCTGGATTAAGTGAAGCTCGTCAGGGCTTTTCACCTCTACCTGGTGTCAAAATTGAATTAGAAAAGATTGCCGAAGAAGTACCTAGTAAAAAATTAATCGATCGAACTTTTACTTACCTTGAATTTCAAAACAAGGTGAAATTATCTTCGTTTCCCATAATTCATTTAGCCACCCACGGACAATTCAGTTCCCAAATAGAGCAAACATTTATTCTCACATGGGACGATCGCATTAATGCCAAAGATTTAGATACTCTTTTGCGTACTGATGCTAGAGAAAATCAATCGCTCGAATTACTCGTTTTGAGTGCTTGTCAAACAGCATCGGGAGACAATCGAGCAGTTTTAGGCTTAACGGGAATGGCGATCCGAGCAGGGGCGCGTAGTACCTTAGCATCTCTGTGGAGCGTTAACGATGAAGCTACTGCTTCTTTAATGATTCGATTTTATGAAAAGTTAGCCAATTTGCGAGCAAAGTCAGGAGAAAATTTGACAAAAGCAGGAGCTTTACGCTACGCCCAACAGTTGATGTTACAAGATAAAGAATTTTCCCATCCTTATTTTTGGGCAGCTTTTATCCTAGTTGGAAATTGGTTATAACAAGAAAAGGAGAAGGGAGAAGGAAAGGTTATTAATTTAAGATCGAACCGTTGTGAAAATAAGCTAATTCTCAGTTTCCCTTTCCCTCTCTTTTCCTTTGCCTTTCCCTCTCTTTCCCCTTTCCCTCTCTTTCCCTTTCCATGAACTCATCAATTTTTAAACTCGGTGACTTAAGCGTAAGCGATATCGAATGGCTCAAGGCTACAGCAACTAGCAAAACCGTAGCGAAGGGCGAATTGCTGATTTGCCAAGCACAACCCAGCAAAGAATTATCTATTTTAATAGAAGGAGAATTAGCAATATTCGTGTCTGCTTCAGGGCGAGAAGATCGGAAAGATGAGCGAGAAATTACGACCATCCAGAGTGGCGCAATAATAGGAGTAATATCCTTTATCGATCGTCTACCCTCTTGGTCAACTGTGAAAGCAATTGAAGAGTCTACTCTCTGGATTTTATCGGATGAAAAACTTACCGCTAAATTAAAACAAGATGAAGGTTTTGCGGCTCGTTTTTATCAAACGATCGCTGCCCAAATTTCTAGCAAGTTACGTCGCATATCAAGTTTGTTAGTACAGAAACAAACGCTGAACGAACCACCGTTAAGAAAAGTTTTATTCGTGTTTGGCATTTTAAACGATAGCGATATCGATTGGATGACTGACAATGGAAAGCGCGTCAACTCTCCCCCCAATACCACTCTAATTAAACAAGGGGAAACTGTGGAATACCTGTATATTCTCCTCGATGGAACCATAGCAGTTTCTATTACAGTGAGTGAAGGTGATGCCACAATAAGTAAAGAAGTTACTAAATTAGCTAGTGGCGA
>CAZJJR010000481.1:0-2034 GCA_964546365.1 uncultured bacterium
CGCTTACCATAACCGGTAAATGAGAAATCCAGCTGACTGCGCGATCGTGTTCTTGGGGACGACAAAAGTAAAAATTCCGACCATTTTCTAAATGATTTGGGCTTAATTTTTGTTTAATTCACGTTAATTTCGACTAAAATACTTAAATTTTTCATCCTCAATAACCTTACGTAATTTTTGCAAATCTTTAAGTCGAGAAAAAGCATTAATATATTCTTCTTTTGAAGGCGAATTGCCTAATTTATTTACCACATTTTCGCTTTCATAGACAATCGCATCACGAAAGAAATCACTAAACTTTCTACGATTCTCGCCTTCTAAAAAAACCACAGAAACTTTTACAGCTTCTCCGTCCCCCTGCATTTCTTTTTCTTCAGATTTTCCTATTTTGGAAAACTCTGACTGAGTTAGCCAGTTATAAAAATCTTCCGAAATTTCAATTGTTTCAACTGCTTTTTTGTCGTGGGAATAGAATGAAAAGTCTAACATCAGCCTTCCTCCTGAGCTTCAGATTCCATAAACTTATTTTCTGGGACATTTTCTGCATATGCTATATCATACTTATCAAACAGTTTCTTTGCTGGTGCCGTAATTTTCCCTGTAGTTAGGACAGCCGATACGCATCCCTTATCGATAATTTTCTGTGCTAAAGTCGAATCGATCTGCTTACGGGTTTTGATCTCAATGTATGGCATTTGAAAGCTCTACTGCTGGTTATATTCTGAATTGATTCTGCGAACAATCTCCTTTACTTTTGGTTCATCTTCAGCATTGTAGTAAAGGATGTCGCCTCCAGAATCATTACCTGTTGTTCTTTTACAACGAATTCCTTCTGCTTGCAACCTCTTCATTACCCAACTAATGAAGTCCCTATGAGCTTCCAATCGATTAATCATTTTGTCTTCATCTGTTTGCCACTCTTTATCGGTCATCTGCAAATTCTCCATATGTTTTAACTAAGTGTTCGCTAGTTGAAAAGCCTTCACTAAAGAGGCTAAACAACTTGTCTCTAATAGAAGCTTCTTTATTTTCACAAATAACATCAATTAGTAACTCTTTATAAAAAGCTTTTATATCTCCTGATTTAAAATCACGCTGTTTATAAGCATCATATAGCTGTTTCAAATCATGCTCTTCGGGAAAGTAGCTAATTGGCTTACTTAGATAATCAATATAAGCACAGAAATCATGCCAAGAAAGACTAGCATCAACAGAGTATTTTAATGAAAAACGACGTACTACTGCGGTGTCAATTAAGTTGTGAACATTTGTAATACCAAATAAAATTAACTTCCTTGTAGAAGAAGGATGCAATCTGTCAAGTCCTAATATCAAAGTTGTCATCGCTCGACGTATAGCATCATGTTCCTGAGTACGACTACGGCTCATACAAAAGGAATCCAATTCATCTAACACTAGGAATGCAGATGAACCATTTGAACAAACTTTTCGTAGATCTTCAAATGCTTGCTCCAAATTACGAGAGGATTGCCCTAAAGCGGGATCAAGCATTTTCCCAATGTCAATAGTATAAAAATTAACTTCGTTGGTTACTTCCTTTTTAAGCCGATCAAAGAGCAAATGACATAGGGTTGTCTTACCTGTATTTGGTGGCCCATAAAGTAGTATCGAAGGGACTAGATCATAAAAAATAAAATCTTGTATTCTCGATGTATCTGCTGCTATCACAGCCTTGCAGAATCTAAATAGTTGCTCCTGAAGGGAATCTAATCCAAACAACTGGTGTTGAAAAATACGCTTTTCTATATCGGCATAGGGAATGTGCAATAATCCACTAGTCTCTTGAGCATACCCAGTCATACTGGTTTTCTTGGTTTTAGGTCAAGTTTTCATACTTCATCTTAGCATAGGTATGCCGCTTACCGACATAGCAATAACCGTGATAATTTACGGAACTTCCTAAGAATTGCCCAATCAGAACTCATCGGCATAAAATAGAAAAGTGGTAAATTGCTAGCAATTTACCAGCTTGATTTAAGAATTTTGCTCTTTCACAAATTCCGGTCTGCCTTG
>CAZJJR010000482.1:0-1964 GCA_964546365.1 uncultured bacterium
CTTTGGCTCCTACCTGGCAAGTTAAGCGATTCTGCAACATTAGCAGCGTACTATCAATTCCTTCATGAATATCGAGCGGTTTCATTTCCGCTTCGTCAATGCGGGTAAATTTTCTTAATGACACTACAATTTGACAAATTCGCTCCACTCCCAATTTCATCGAAGATAAAATTTTCGGTAAATCATCAATAATAAAATCCAAGTCTACAGACTCTTTTTCCGTTTGGATTTCTCTTATTGGATAAGGATAATGGTGCTGATACAGTTTGAGTAATCCCAACAATTCTCGCGTATATTGATTGATGTGTTCCAAGTTACCGTTAATGAAGTTAACGGGATTATTAATTTCGTGAGCAATTCCGGCAATTAGTAAGCCCAGGCTAGACATTTTTTCGCTTTGTACTAGCTGTTCGTGGGTGCGTTGTAATTCGTTTAAAGTTTCTTTTAATTGGTTTGCCTGTTCTCTAAATCGCGCTTCGGAGCGACGTAGCGCTGCTTCTGTTTGTTTCCGTTCCGTAATGTCTCGTAAAGAAACCAGATAAGCTCCTTCCCCTTCCCATTCTGTTTCTACCACCCGCATTTCTGCTAAAAGCTCTTGGCGATCCTGACGGATCACCGCTACATGAGTTTGGACTACGCAAATTTTATCTTCGGTAGCTGTTTCTCCCACTCCTGCAATAATTTCTGTATCCATTTGGCAACTGGTTCCCTCAACTACCAGACAACCGAAGAAATCTTTTCCCAATAGTTCTTCAGCCTCGCAGTTAAAGAGAGATTCGGCGCACCGATTGACAAAACTGACAGTTCCTTTTTGATTGACTATCACTATACCATCAGCACTTTTAGCTATTACATTATGAAATCTGGCTTCGCTCGCCGCCAACTCCTCTTTGAGCTTCTCTATTTCTTTTTGCATCTGCATCTCTTTTGAAAGAGAATTACCTGTCAGATAGTCATGTAGGCCATCTTCAGTTTGCAGCTTTGCTTTCGGTGCTATTTTTTTTGCTTTCGTTTGTTTAAGCATTTGGTTAAGTAATTCGGCTTTTTATGCTTAATTAAGCACCCTACGAAATACTAGTTTAATAAGTAAATTGCTCAATGCAAGTATTTTTTTATACATTTTTTACTTTTCTTTATCATATACTAATAGGAAATATGCAAATTTTAAGGATTAATTATTATTTAAGTATTAATAAAGCGTTAATAATTATACGTTTTTTAACGTTAACTTATGATTTACTGCTGAGCGCGATAAACAACTATTTACGCTCAAGTAATTTTAAAGCTACGATTTCAACAACAATCATATTTATAATAAAGAGAATGCTATAATAAACAGCCCCGTCAGATCTAAAAAGATCGATCGGGGCAAATAAAAAAACCAAATTTCAGAATCAAAAGTCCAATCGGTGCTTGCGATTACCTCGCCTATGCCAATCAAACTCGAAACTGTTCGACCGCGCTTCTGTAACGGATTGGCAAAACAGTCTCCACATTTGCATGAGGACGAGGAATCACGTGATACGAGAGCAATAAGTCCTCTTGCGTATTCACTCGCGATACAGAATCTACTCCAGCTGCCACAGAGGTTTGCACCTCAGAAACATCCCCCCGCACGATGACCGTGTAGCGAGCACTACTCACCTTTTCTACATAGACCAGTGTCACGCGGGCGGCTTTAACCATCGCGTCTGCCACTGCTAAAGCGGGAGGAAGGCCTTTTACTTCAACCATACCGACCGCTACTGGCATCTTTAAGCTCCTAAATTAAATACGTGAAATTAGCTGTAGAAATCTTAGCAGTTTTTGCCGCACGGAGATGAAAGTTCTCTGGATTACAAGATATTTGTAAAGTAATGCTATTTTATGTAACACCTATAACCACGGTATTTTGTATCTAAAGTAAGATCTAAACGTTTCGGTTTTTACCTATTGGTAACATTGTGTTTTGCGGAGGGAACCCA
>CAZJJR010000483.1:0-1919 GCA_964546365.1 uncultured bacterium
ATCTGCTAAGGATATTTTCATAAATTCTTGTTGTTCGTTTAACATAGCATAAGCCGTAACTAAAACGATGGGAAGATTGGCGGTTGTAGTTTGGGTTTTCAACAATCGAGATAAATCTGCACCGCTAACTAACTGACCTTTCCACTTTGCACCGGGCAGATTGATATCCATAATTACTAAGTCTATATTTCCGGATTCGCATTTTTGAAAAACTTCGACTGGTTCATCCGTAATAGAAACGTCGTGACCGCCAAGGCACTGGATCAGCTTGGCAGTTGCTTCGGCTAGAAGGGAATCGTCATCTACTAGAAGAATTTTCAAGTTACACCTCTTAATATTGATTGAAAGTTTTTGATAGAACAAAATATCGCCTTGGCGATTTCTATGTAAAAACTATGCTAATAAATTGGCAGTATTTAGGATAAAATATATCGAGATTCATAGTTTATTTTTGAGAATTTTCTTCAACTTTGACGGCTTCTGTAGAAGGGAGAGTGAAAGTTACTGTCGTGCCTTGATTTCTGCCTGCACTATGTAAATGGATAGCACCTCCCATGAGTTCTACCAAACGTTTGCAAATAGCTAAACCAAGACCCGTGCCGCCGTAATGCCTTTTAATCGAGCCATCTTCTTGCACGAAAGGTTCAAACAAAATTTCTTTTTGCTTTATATCAATGCCAATACCAGTGTCAGTTACGGCAATTTCAACCATAGGCCGATCTAGTTGCGCGATCGCTTTGATGCAAACCGATCCGCTGGCAGTAAATTTTAAGGAATTAGAAAGCAAATTAGTGAGAATTTGTCTGAGCTTGCCTTTATCTGCAAAAACCGAATCAACTTCGCATTCAACAATTAACTCTACTCCTTTACGCTGGCTTTCCAGAATAAATAAGTCTCTTAGTTGTTCGAGAAGGGGGGTAAGATTAACTGTCTGCAAATTCAAGGTTACTCCACCTGCTTCAATTTTAGCAATGTCTAGTACGTCGTTGACGATCGCAACTAAATTTTCAGCGGATTGATGTGCGACATTGATATATTTTTTTAATTCTTCTTCATTGCTGTAAAAACCTTCTTTGAGTAGTTTTAAATAATTTAATGTAGAGGCTAGTGGAGTTCGCAATTCATGGCTGGTGGAGGCAAGAAAGTTTGATTTCAAGCGACTGGCTTCTTCGGCAACTGCACGGGCAGCACTTAATTCCAGGTTATTCATTTGGAGTTGGTAAAGCTGATTTTGCATTAAACCCATAGCTAAATGAATTGCCAGTGATTGAATTAATTCGGTATCTTCGCGCGACCATTCGGGGGGTTGATTACGTTTCAATTCTCGCCACATTTGGAAGGATTCGCGAGGGCGCTGTTGGCGTTCGTCTTTATCCCAATATCCTGCCCATTTGGTTTCAATATCGTTAGCATTTCGGAAGATAGTTAAATAACCAAGGGATTGTTGGCTGTATTGGAGAGGCATGACTAATATGCCTCGAATAGGGGTTGATTGAAAAGCCCAAATCAAAGATTCTAGCTGTGGTTCTTGGTAAATGTCACTAACAGTGTGTACGTTGCGAAAATTAGTTGATGGGAAAGGCTGGTTTTGGTGGTGGATTAATTTTTGCCAGAAAGGATGATCTTCTAGTAAGTTTTGTTCTCGATTATTTAATAATGTTGGCTGAATACCGCAGGTGTAGAGAGCGGGTGAGTTTTTGCCTATACAAGTAAGATATAGTCTGCCACCAGAACTATGTACTGCTCTGACGGCTCTTTCGATCGCAAGTTGCAAAATTTCTTCGATGTTGCGGGGTGAGTGCAGTAGGGTGGTGATTTGATTGATGATGGATTCTCGACGGACTTGTTCGCGAGTTTGACTGAGGAGTTCGGATTGCGCGATGGCAAGTGATAGCTGATCTGCAGTAGTTTGCACTAAC
>CAZJJR010000484.1:0-1913 GCA_964546365.1 uncultured bacterium
TGGAAAAGAAGGGCTAGTAGTGATCATCGATAATCTGGATCGGGTGGATATGCGCCCGGTGACTGCCAACGGGCGAAGTCAACCAGAGTATCTGTTTATCGATCGGGGTGAGCAATTACAGAAACTCAACTGCCACGTAGTTTACACCATTCCTCTGTCATTAATTTTTTCTAATGATTATGAAACTCTAAAGAATCGCTTGGGGGGTGGTTTGGCTCCGAAAGTTTTGCCGATGGTGCAGGTAAAATTAAGAGATGGTCGGGACTGTCCGGAAGGAATGGCTTTGTTAAGGCAACTGGTGCTGGCGAGAGCTTTTCCGGGGATCGATCCCAAGACTCGCGTTAGTTCGATCGCGCAAATTTTTGATAGCGTAACAACTTTAGATCGCCTGTGTCGGTTCAGTGGCGGTCATGTGAGAAACTTGCTGGGATTGCTTTATAGCTGTCTTCAGCGAGAAGACCCGCCAATTTCCCGCGAATGTCTGGAAACGGTGATTGCCAGGAATCGAGATGATTTAGTGTTGGCGATCGATGAAAAAGAGTGGGATTTATTGTTTCAAGTAGTACAGTTGTCAAGCGTCAGAGGTGAAGTGCAATACCAAACTTTGCTGCGAAGTATGTTTGTATATGAATATCGAGATTCTGTAGGGCGCTGGTTTGGAGTCAATCCTGCTTTGGCAGAAACGGAAAAATATAAATCTTGGCAGCAACAACAAAATTAGGATCGAGACATTTTGGTGAAAGAAAGTGTAGATGGGGGATGGAGGGATGGGATGCTACAGGAGAATTATATTAGATTTCTCCATAAATTAAAGGTGTGTCGCCTAGAACTCTTGTAGAGACGTTTCATGAAACGTCTCTACAAAGTTTTTTTGAGAAGTCTATTGATAATTTTCTTTCCTTTCTTTTCTTCCCTTCTCTTCCTCCGATTCGATCGCATCTAATTAAATAGAACTGCTGGCGGGTTCTGCACCCATTTCTAACACTGCGCCGCGTAAGAAATCGATTTGTTCTTGAAAACTCAATCCTTCAATCTTCGCCAATAATTCTTGTCCGGCTTGGGGAAGTTGATAATTAGGAGGCATGGGAATAATCGTGCCGTTTTCCATACCTTGGGCTAAAAAGTACCAAAAAGCTAACTTTGTTTCCGGGCTTAATCCGCCGTATTCCCGACAAATTTGAGTATTTGCTCTTGATGCAATTTCTCGCTGAACTTTCAGTTGTTCTTGATGGGGAAGTGCTTTCACTTGCTCGAATAATCCTCGAGCAATTTCCGAACCTGAAGCGCCTGGAGCAGCTGGAGTGATCGATTTACCCATTTTGGTATAAACGAACCATAATAAGGCAAGTTGGTCGTCTATACTCAAGCTTTTCAACGCTTTTTTACCTTGGTCGTAAGCACTTACATTTGCTGCTGTCATAGAAATCCAATTCATTTGTTAAGGAACGTTTACATTTCCATAATGAAGTAGATAGTCGGGTACGTACCCCTACAAGAAGGCAGAGACTTTTTAGGGTAATGAAGAAAAGGAAACCTTTCTCACGACAGATGTAGTTAGGCTTTGCGAGAAAAATCGAACGGCGGAAATTGATATATATAACTCAATTTGCTAGTTATCAAAACTTAGGAAGGTAGGGGTGAGGGAAAGAAGGGACTATAGCGAGCTTATTCAAATAATCAACCCCAACCTAGCCCTCCCCTTAGCAAGAGGAGGGCTAGGGTGGGGTTTAGTTGTTGGGAATTCATTGAGGATCGCTATAGAAGTAAGTCATCTGAAAAATGTTTCAATTTTGAATCATCTTTTCATCTTACTACCAGCCCAAACCTAATAACTAGCAACTTACGTTATATAGTTATTAGGATACGACTGCATTAAAGTTGTCATTCGGGTTCGATCTTTCGGTTAAAAAAGG
>CAZJJR010000485.1:0-1912 GCA_964546365.1 uncultured bacterium
TGGAATTGACGAACAAGCACGGCAAGAAATAGCCCAAGGACTATCTCGCCTGCTAGCAGATACTTACACCCTGTATCTGAAAACCCACTATTTTCACTGGAACGTCACTGGTCCGATGTTCACTTCCTTGCATTTGTTATTCGAGCAACAATATACTGAGCTAGCACTAGCTGTTGACGAAGTGGCAGAGCGGATCAGAGCATTGGGCGTATTTGCTCCCGGTTCTTACAGCCAATTTACTGAATTAGGCTCGATTTCAGAAACGAAGGATGTGCCAAGTGCTGAAGAAATGGTAAGCTTGCTGGTAGAAGGCAACGAAGCCGTAGCAAAAACCGCTCGTTCCGTCTTTCCAGCTGCGGAAAAGGGAGATGACCAATCAACGATGGATATGGTAACCCAACGCCTGCGCGTACACGAAAAAAATGCTTGGATGTTGCGTAGTATTATCGAAAGATAGTAAGAACTAGACTTTTATTTGCTGCAAGAGGTAGCCTTTTACTATTCGAGTTTATGTTTTGCCAGTTACCTCTTGTCGTGCAGCATCGATCGCAATGAACCAGTCTCCGCTTCAAGACTACACTCACCAGCTGCAACACTTGATGCAGCTAGTGGGTGTTTCCAGTTTTAAAGAACTCAGTCGTCAGGCAGGTATTTCGGAACGACAGCTGATGCGACTGCGGCGAGGAGAGATCATGCAAATGCAGCTAGAAAAACTGCTCAAACTTTGTGAAGCTTTGCAAATAACTCTCGATCGCTTATTGACAACTTTTTCTACTCGCGCGATCGCGACGAACGCTGAATCGGTAGAAAATTTGGCAACCTTAAAACAAGAGTACCAAAGACTGCAAGCAGAGATGGAGAAGCAACAAGAAGTTTTGGTGCAGCAATTTCAGCAAAGCAGTCTTCAGGTTTTAGAATCTTGGCTGCTACAATGGCCAACAGCTGCCCATGCTGCCCAACAAAATCCTCAGTTACCAGCAGTCAAATTGTTACCTTTGGTGCGATCGGTGGAAAATTTAGTGCAACAATGGGGAGTGGAAGCTCTAGCACCTGTTGGTGCTGAGTTACCTTACGATCCGCACCTCCATCAATTGATGGAGGGAACGGCGCAAGCAGGCGATCGCGTCAAGGTGCGCTACACTGGCTATCGCCAAGGCGATCGACTCCTCTACCGAGCGAAAGTCAGTCCGTTACAAGCAACAGAATAATGCTAAAAAAATGCTCCTCCGTGCTAAATTCAGATGCGTATTGCATTAGACTTAATGCTACTATCATTAAACCTACCCAAAAATATTCAATAATATACCGAAGTACGGCAATTAATCGTTATTCCGTGCTGTTGTTCTAAAAAGCGTACTAGTGTTCTAAATTATTTTAGGAATCATGGATCAGGCAATTAAAATTGTTCAACCAGTCGGAATTTTAGACAGTACAAAAGGTAGCCAATTCCGCCAAGACGTTAGCGACCTAGTAAATGAAGGAGCAAAAATAGTCTTAGTGGATTTCCAGGATATAACCTTTATGGATAGTTCTGGTTTAGGTGCTTTAGTTTTATCTCTCAAACCAGTCCGGGCTCCTGGGGGAAAACTCTTTATTTGCTCGATTAACGAACAAGTAAGAATGCTGTTTGAATTGACCAGCATGGATCGGGTTTTTCAAATATTTGCTAATCGAGATGATTTTATGGATAAAGTAGGTTCAGTTAGCTAATTTTATTTAGTCATTGGTCAAATCAATTCAAAATTCTTGCATTATTAATTCAAAATTACAATCAGTGGGGGCTTGAACCCACCACTGATTGAAAACCGCCAAATGTTTAATTTTGGCGGGAGCCTGTACTCTGAATTGTTTAATTCAAAATTAATCTTCTTCTTAATTTTGAATTTTGAATTTTGAATTCAAAAAATGGTCA
>CAZJJR010000486.1:0-1898 GCA_964546365.1 uncultured bacterium
AGGGGAGGGTTGGGAGGGGTTTAGTTGTTCGCAATTCATTTAGGATCGCTATATAAATTTAGACATCTCCGCTAATCCCATCACGTTACGATAATGAGCTTCAATTTCACTAACAGTTTGAGATTGGCGGTTATTCACCCACTGACTGCGGGCAAACAATTCCTGTTTCAAATTATCTACATTAATCGTTTTCACTTCCCCATTACTAACAATTCTTTGCCCGTTTATCCAAATGCTATCAACTACTTGAGTAGGACGACCTAAGATTAGTAAACCGATCGGGTCTGTACGAGGCAGTAATGATAAATTAGTAAGATCGTAAAGTACCAAATCGGCTTTTTTTCCAATAGCTAAAGAACCGAGTTCATCTGCTAAGTTTAATCCTTTAGCACCTCCCAATGAAGCCATTTCTACTGCTTGGCGGGGTGTAATCCAGTGGCGATAATCTAAATCGGTGACATTATGTAGAATCGAACCAATTTTGATTGCTTCCAGTAAATCTTGGGAATCGTTACTAGACGCACCATCGCAACCAAAAGAAACATTGACTCCGGCTTCTCGATATTTCAAAATCGGTGCGATTCCGCTACCCAGACGCAAGTTACTAAGGGGATTGTGAACGACAGTAGATTGAGTTTCTGCCAGAATTTCAATATCGTTATCTGTTAAATGTACGCAGTGGGCTAAAGAAGTGAGAGGACTGAGATAACCGATTTCCTTTAAATGTTCGACGGCGCTACAACCGTATTTTTCTTGGGCTAATAGTTGTTGGGCTTTCGTTTCTAATAAATGAGAATGGCGACATAGATTATAGCGATCGCTTAATTCAGCACACCCGGTAAACAACGCATCCGAACATAATTGAATGCCCGTTGGCGCTACTGCAATATAAATTCCTTCTGCTGGGTTATGAAATTGTTTGACTGCTTCTTCAATTAAATCTAAAGTTGCTTGAGTAGAACGAATGTAAGGTGCGTGTTCCTGTTCGTTTCCGCCACTGGGAACGCCAGCCGTGAGAGATTCATCTTGAATTAACGGGGCAACAAAAGCGCGAATACCTACTTCTTTGTAAGCGCGAACGGCAGCTGCGATCGTTTCTATTTCTTTACCGGGAATTAAAACTAAATGATCGACAACGCTAGTACCTCCCGACAGTAAAGTTTCTACTGCCGTACCTAAAGCCGTCCAATAAATTTGCTCTAGTTCCAGTGGAATAAAATCATATAATTCTGCCAACCACAATTCTAAAGGAAACGGCGGAATTGCACCCCTTTGCCACATTTCTGATGAGTGAGTGTGGGCGTTCACAAAACCGGGAAGCAGCAATTTATTTTGGCAATTGATGGCGGTTCCTCGGACTTCCAAATGGGGGGAAATGGCAGAAATGCGATCGCCCTCAATCTGCACGTCCACGGTAGCATAACCGCGATCGATCGGAATTAAAGCTTGTTGAAGAGTAAAACTCACAAATCTAACCTTTTAGTTAAGAATTACAAAAATTTTTGCGGATTGGCAGTAAATAGTAGTATGCAACACAACAGTCGAATTTAACTGATTTAAGATCTCACTCATGAATCGACCCTTGCGTACTTTGGGCGTAGCCCCCAATGCTTGGGCAGTGGATGCGGAAATTGCCGACATCACCCGCCCTCCCATCAAACCCCATCCGATTATCCTACCGACAGCAACTAAAAAGCTACACCTAGATTTAGCAAAATCAGCCATTTTAGTGATTGATATGCAGAATGATTTCTGCCATCCCGACGGCTGGTTATCCCACATCGGTGTAGATGTTACCCCTGCCAGAAGTCCGATCGATCCCCTAAATAATTTATTACCAAATGACGGGAATGTTAACTTTTCGTAATTCTGGTAATAAATTATTTAGGGGATCGATC
>CAZJJR010000487.1:0-1884 GCA_964546365.1 uncultured bacterium
ATTTTTTACCGATTTTTACCAAATTTTCCAGCTTTGATTGGAAATACCGTAATTTTTTTGGCTGCGGTGGGATGTACTTTACAAGTTAGATTGCTTGTGCTTAAAAAATATATCACTCCATTTGTCGGAAACTTAGTAAAAGAAGTAAATAATTTCAATCTACTGGTTGAAGACTTGCGTTTGAATGAAAAGCCTGAAGAAGAAATGAAAAAAAAGTCAACTCTATTAATGGATAGAGAAAAAGTAGTGGAAGCGATCGAACTGGCGAAATACGACCTGGTGAGAGCTTTGACATTAGAGAAAAAATTTAGAGAAGATAAAAGTTTTGTCGATGCGGAAAATGAATTATTAGCCAGTAATTTGTCTACTTTACAACAACTGCGAGTAATCGATACCAGTAGCGAATACGAACTATTTCTCGGTCAAACAGTGGAATTAGCAGTTAGAGTACAAGCAGAAATGATTAAATTGCATAATTGTTGCGATTTACGAAAATTGAAGTAAGGAGTCAGAATTCAGGAGTCAGGAGTCAGAATTCAGGAGATAAAAAATACTGACACAAGAGAATTAACTGATTCTCAATTCTAAATTCTGGATTCTGGATTCTCTATTCTGTATTCTACCTTAACCGCAATTTGTCTAACCAGGGGGATCGAATGGGCAAAAGCTCGATGGTGAATTAACATTGGATTGTAGTACCAAACGCGATCGCATTCCAGCAGAGACCGGGTGTTAGCCAAAAATCTTGTCCAGCAAAGATTTCGTTGGTGCTTCTACTAATTCTTCTTTTCCTAGTCCCAGTTAAAAAATATACAGCCGTGCGACCAGATTTACAAGGCTTAGAAATTACTAAAGGGGAACTAAAACACCTCAGCGGTGTCAGTGTACGTAATATAATCAGACCCCCAAAACTGCGAAAATACTTCTCAGAAGTAATGCACACCCTATTGTTAATCGGCTTACTTTCTGTTAGTGGTTTTATTTTATATTTTGTTTTTCCCTACCACCGTTTACTTTTAATAGGCGTGCATCTATCGCTAGCAGCTATTCTCCTCATTCAAGATATTAGAAAAATACTGATCACCCAGAATAATCGTCATTTTATCAATCTTCTGGAAGATGTAGAACGATTTAACATCACCGTAAAAGGTATTGATATTAACGACCAAATCGAAGCTGCCGGAAATCCGGGAGTTGCCTTAAAAGATAGGGAACGAGTAATCGAAGCATTGAAATTAACGCGAGAGGATATTATTCGGGCTTTAAAGACAGAAAGAGTCTTGAGAGAAAATGAAAAATTTATCAAATTCAATCCCGAATTATTTGCCAATAACTTAACCACATTGGCAGCTTTGCAAGTGGATGAAGAAGCTAGTCAATACGGACGGATATTAAATGAAGCATTTCAAATTGGCTTGAGTATTCAAGATGAAATGAGACAATTAAAACAAAGCCGCCATCTCCCTGAATAATAAGGATTACTCGTGAACCCAGATTTACAAAATTTAGAAATTACCAAAGGAGAATTAAAGCACCTCAGCGGTGTAGATACAGAAGATGTATTTAGACCCTCCTTGCTGCGAAACTCCGGGAAGCGATTAACTTTTTTATTGATTGGGGTAGCGCTTACTCCGATCGTTGTCGGAATCATCTATATATTTATCATTAGACCGCTAGGTTTGCTATCGTTGAAGTGGATTATTTTATTAATCGTCATCGTGCCAATTTTAGTCACCTTTGGCCGATTATTTTGGTTAAAACAGCACGTTCCGCAATTACTAGTCAGTTTGTTAGATGATGTAGACAGATATCACGCCGTACTCAAAGCAATCGACATTAACGACCAACTGGCAAACGCGGAAGAGCGTCGTGTAGGGAAAGAGT
>CAZJJR010000488.1:0-1820 GCA_964546365.1 uncultured bacterium
CTGGATTTGCGGTAGTCGCCAGAGAAATCCGCCGACTAGCCGACCAAACCGCCGTCGCGACGCTCGACATCGAAAACATGGTCAAAGAAATGCAAGGTGCGGTCACCACCGGAGTGATGGAAATGGACAAATTCACCAAAGAAGTGGAAAGAGGAGTGGAAGATGTCAGCAATATCAGCAATAAATTAGAGTCGATTATCGAACAAGTGCAAACTTTGACACCGCGATTCCAACAAGTTAGTGGCAGTATGGAAGCGCAGTCGCAAGGAGCGCAGCAAATTTCCCAGGCGATGCTGCAATTGACGGAGGCTTCTGGGCAAACCGTTCAGTCTTTGCGAGAGGTAAACGGGGCAATCTCTCAATTGAATGATGTGGCACAATCCCTTCGCCAGGAAGTTTCTCGCTTTAAAGTTGTTTAGAATACAGGCAGCAAAATATGTATGAAGCTGCTAATTTAGGAAGGAGTTCAATTAATACTCACCAGATCGAGAATTTACTCGCTGCAAGTTGCTAGTTATTAGTTTTGGCGGATTTTTCAGGTAGTAGGGTGCATCAATTCCCATAATTTAGGAAATAATCACTAATTCGATAGTTAGTAAAGCACCCTACTACCCTACTTACTAAAAATATTTATCGAACTGGTATAAGTAATTTATAACTTTATGAGTATTAAGTAACAAAAGTAAATGAAAATAAATAAAAAATATTTCATTTTATGGTTAACTTAAGGAAATAAGTTATGCTGTACTCTTTTAAGAGTGTTTTATATTTAGTTTTGGGGATTAAGCAGTGCTAAATAAAATTAGTAATCGCATTTTACTCGGATTTTCCGTTCCCATTATTTTCTTAATTATTTTGGGTACGAGTATCGCCGCAATCGATAAGAAAGTAATTGAATTGGAAAAAGATATGAATCAAACGTCAACCCAAATAAAAAATACAAATGAGTTGACTTACGCTTTGGCTAGAATACTGGGAATTATTAGAGCTTACGTTCTCGATCCGGGAGATCCGCTCTACATTAGTTCTTACAATTCTACCCGGGAAATCATGCTCAATAGCAAGCGAAGTTTACAAGATATCAAAGATCCGCAAGCTCGAAATACAATAGACGAAATCATTAAATTATCTGAAGAGTACGATCGAATTAGCACGGGAGTTTTTCCTTTAGTGAATGCCAACCAGGGAGAAGAAGCCAAACGAATAGTCCTTCAATCAAACTTATTAAGAGTAGAAGATTTGCGAAAAGAGGTAATTGAATTACTAGAACAGCGACTGGAAAAAAACAAAAAAGAAATTGCACAAGGTCAGAGTTCGATCTTGCTGCTAACTATTCTGGGTACATTATTAACGATCGCGGTAACGGTGTTAGTAGCTTGGTGGGTGGTTTTACCCTTAAGTAGAAAGATGCCAACGATCATCGATGCAGCAGATAAAATTGCCGAGGGAGACTTGCGGCAAACTGTTGAAGTAACCAGAGATGGTACTGAGTTGGAAAAATTGCTAGTGGCATTTCGGAACATGAGCAAAAACCTGAATGTATTAATCCAAAACGTGCAAAAATCAGGCATCCAAATCACCACATCAGCCACCCAAATCGCCGCATCGGGAAAACAACTAGAAGCGACAGTCACCGAACAAGCCGCCTCCACCAACCAAGTGGCCGCCACCGCCAAAGAAATCGCTGCTACTGCCAATCAACTACTCAAAACAATGGATGAAGTTGGTAAAACTTCCCAAATCACCGCAGTAGGAGCGAATGAAAGCCAACAAGATTTAGCACATATGGAACAAACCATGCGAATGCTAGCCGGAGCAAC
>CAZJJR010000489.1:0-1799 GCA_964546365.1 uncultured bacterium
GCCAGCATAGACCAGGATACTCTCGTACCGCGCGGAATCACTTTACCTTCAATTACAGTATCCCGTTGCGCTTCCAATGAAGTGGAACCGGAGGCAACTGAATAAAGGCGCAGAGTTTCTTTGAGAATGGCGCTAATATAAGCCAATTCCTTGAGGCTTTCGATATTTATCCCTTCTTGTTTCTGCCAAGCTCGGTCAACGATGTCCCGTGCTTGCTGAAAAACTCTGGAATTTAAGCTCAATTCTCCGACTGCAAAGGATAAAGTATGGGCGGTGGTGTCAGTACCGGCGATTAATAGCTCAACAGATTCTGCGATTAAGGTTTCGCGATCGTATTTTGGTTCTTTAACCGCAATTTTAACTAACATCGATTCCCTAAACAAAGGACTGAGTGATGGTAAATCAGTCTGGTTTTGTTCTCTCACCTGTAAAGCTAAGTCTACGCGGGGAGTAAGAAATTCCGTTAAATATCGCCTTGCTGCCCAATAAGAACGAGAATTTTGCGTTGGCAAATATTTCATCCATATTTTCTCCCCTGTAGCTTGCCGTAAGAAACGATAGCCTACAACAGACATCGCTTCGTACACCTTGCCAACTTCCAGAGGTGGGCCTTCATGACTAGTACCGTTTCTCTGGACAGGGATACCTAGTACCAGACAAGAAATCACTCTCATGGTTAGTTCCACAAACAGAGGGTCTACCTCAACTTCTTTAGGTGGTGCAGCTTCTTTGAGTGTCTCAATTACTTGGTAGCAGGCTTGGTTAATTATTTCCGAATATTTGGAGAGACTGCTAGAACTGAATTCCGGGTTCCAAACCTTGCGTCTCCACTGCCATTCAGTTCCGGTTTCTCCAATCATAATCGGGCCGCTGATATCGTTCCAAGCTTTGCGTAATCGCTCGGATCTAATTAAGCTACCATCTCTCATCCCATTGACGATGGTATCTTCGATCGCTTTTGGTTTACTTAAAATAACAACTGGAGTATTGCCATTCCACATCACGTACATCGGGCCTAGCCGTTGACTCCAATCAAATAATAATTGGAATAATTTCTTCTGTTTTACCGCTGCTAATATTTGTGGCAGATTTCCTAACAGCCAGTGTTTGGGAGGTGAAGGAAGCGTTCGTAGCGATTTGTATGCCTTCTTTTGTTTCCACCGTCGCCAACTAAGTACGAAAGCTAAACTAGTAACTCCTAACACTATCGCTAAATATGAAAAAAAGGAAGAAGAAACATTCATTCGATCGGTAATGTCTTGAAACATAAATCCGCCTTCGTTTACCAAAGTTTAGTCTGGAAAGGAGGCGGGAGCCTCCTTTCCTAGTTCCCAGGCTCAGCCTGGGAACTAGAGATCGAGAGGCTCCCGCCTCGCTTAACTTAATGCCATTCGTACATAATCTTCTAGTGGGATGGGAGTAAGAAAGAATTCAGGATTCATCAAGATAAATTCAGCATAAATAATTGCCGGGTTTTAATACCGCTAGCAAAATCAAATTTTTAGCTATCTGAAATTAGGTAGTGGTATAAAACATTGTCTATTTGCTGTTTGAACTCTGCATTCTTCATCAAAACTAACCTTTTACGTAATTACTCATTTTTAACAGGTGGTTGTAATCTCACGAAAGCAGCAATTTCCATTTGCTGTTGACTGATGTCTAATTTGAGCAATCTAGCGGTAATCCCATTATCTTGTAACTTACGAAGATCCAATTGTTCGCTGAGAGTTTGAGCCAAAGGACTTAATAAAAATTCCGGTACTGGTTCGTTATTAATAGATGCTTGAGGAGAAATCAAT
>CAZJJR010000490.1:0-1773 GCA_964546365.1 uncultured bacterium
ACATTAAATTTTGTATCAATTTTCTTCATGTGATTGATCTCCTTATCAGGCTAACGCCGCCCACAGGGGCCGCAATGAAGGCGAGCGTTTTGTGCTAGCGTAGCGTTAAGCACAAAGCGAGCGCCGAAATGGAGGTCCAAGCCGCAACGCGGCTGAGCCTGATGGGCTTTGTTATGCGCCCTCTATTTGAAATGGGATTTTAGCAGTTTTGAATTAAGCAGGTAAAAAGCTGCGTATCCATAAAAACACAACATTAAAGCTAAAACCTCAACACCATCAACCCCTGAACTAGCTGATTTTGCCGCTACGGCAATTACACCAACAACGAATCCCATTAGAAATAGAATACCTAGAACCCACCTTGACCAGGCGTAACCCAAGTACAGACATACACATAAAATAATGCCGATAGCGGTACGCACGAAATCTTTAATTTCAGGGCTAGGAAACCAGCTATAAACTGAAAACCAAATGAAACCGAAGATGATTCCTAAAACTATTAATTTATCTTTTGTCATTTTTTACTAATGCCGCATAACGCTCGCCACAAACGCGAGCAACTTGTTGCGAGTCGAGCCACGAAGTGGCGTTTTGGTGGCGATTGTTATGCTTAATGCTCACCGAACACTCCCGCCTCACTTACATAAGCCAATATCGCAAGTATCATTGCAACTAAAAAAGCGACCATATTAGCGCTGCTTTCATCAAGTGAAACGTACTTAGCACTTCGCTTCTTTGCAGTTAACAAGAACCCCGCAGAAGCAGAAACCAGCGATGCTGCTAAAAGGTACTTACTCATGCCTTTGAATACCAGATTCCGACCATACTTTATTTCATAGTAAGATACGTAATCCACGAAAAAGACTAATGCTGCAGCCAACAAAGTGATTAAACCGATAGTAAAATGTAATTTGGCATTTCTAGGCACTAGAACCACTCCGAGCATAACGCCCAAATTTAGCGCGGAAATCCGCGCAGCGGGTTGACGTCGCAGCCAGCGCTTTTTGCTGGCGATAAAATTTGATTGTTATGTCGCCTTAAAACCAAAACTGTTAATTTTAGAACCACAATAAAAGCAGTTTGTGCGACGTTTAGAAATTCTATGACCGCAATCTGTGCACTCTGTGGGTTGCGATAGCTTCCCGTCTAACTTTCCATCCCTTAAGTCGATTTCTTCAATTTTCTTCATAATTTGCGACTGGGTTATGCCTAGCTCGGTTAGCAGTTCTAATGCGGCAAGATTCATTATGTACAACTGGTCGATTTTTTCTGACAGAGTATCAATATGAGATTCATTTTGAATAGCACGTACAGAAGTTTGGTTACTTTTAACTGAATTCGTGGTGATTCTTAAGTCTTGAAATAAATTTGTTAATAACTGCATGTATAATTCCTTCCCAACCTAGCTCAGAACCCATTCAACGCGACGCATTTGCCAAGCAACAATTTTACAATCCAGCCAATGCAACAAACGCAATAAAACTCAAAAGTTTGGTCACTAGCACTAGTAAAATGAGATCAGGCCAAATATCAGCACCGGTAAAGTCTTTAAGTAAGTAAAATAAAGCAATGATCGAGAGAATCCAACCAATCCCTGGGATCAATGCAAGGAGCGAGGAAGCACCAACACAAATTACTCCTTCCTTGTATCCAACTTGGACAGTAGTTACTTTACCAGCAGCCCAAAGGAATACTCCGGTAATAACGACATCTAAAATAAAGAAAAAAACTATTTCCAAAACATACTCCGATGTTTACTAGCGACATAACGCT
>CAZJJR010000491.1:0-1734 GCA_964546365.1 uncultured bacterium
TGATTAATTCCCCAGCGCCTGAATAAAAATATTCTATCCGGCGGCCGTCGGTTAGAACAACTTGAGTTGGAAGTTTTAAATAAGAATTATAACTGATTTGTTGAATTTGTTCATTTTGGTCGCTAGTTAGCTGTCCGAAAGAATTATAGGAATAATTCCCTTGACCACGGGGAATGAAGCCACCGAATGTGTTTGTTTGTGCATCGGAGACTTGAGATAATCTCATTCCTTGGTGGGTGTAGGATAGATTATCTAGTACACCTCCCCCAGGTGCACCAAATCGTCGAAGGGTTTTGATCTGGCTATTGGCATCGTAGGTCAGTTGATCCACCGTGAAGTTTTCTCCTGAAGAACCATTGTAAATAGCTTGAGTAAGACGTTTACTAGGATCATAGGCGAAAGTAAATGAACGAGATACAGGCTGATCGCTACTCAACCATGTTTGTTTACTAATATTGCCATCCCACTGGCCCGCCGTTTCGTAGTCTAGGCGGTAGCTGAATCACCTAAGGTAAAGGAAATACTTGAAGCTTAAATGAAAATGAATACTTACTCTTTCTACTCATAAAAATGCCCCCAATAAGTGTCTAACTTTTTGGGGGCACTCCAAGTTCGAGGCTTTTCGTATTTATCTTGCAATACTTTGAGTAAAATATAAATCATCTTCAAATGTATAACCAAATAGGTATTCCCCATTTTTAGAAATAAGGTAAGTATGTTGTGGAATAGAGAAAAAGCTCCAAAAATATTCTAAAAAGTCTTTCAAAATAAAAGAATAGCTATTTTCTATTTCATTATCTCCTATCAAAACAAACTCTAATTTTAATAGTTCATTGCTTAATGCAATTTGACTTATTTCCTTTTTAATTGAATAAATCCAATCTTGTTCGCTAAAACCTGTAAAATCTGATTTTGAAAGCACTAAACTATTAATATCAAATTGAACTCGTCCTAATTTATGAGGGTATTTATTCAAAATTAAATCACTGTATTTCTCAACTTGGGATTTTTCAAGAAGATGTAAAGTTCCATTTTCTAAAAATGGAAAAATTTCATCTTCAAAATCTTCATCATATTCTTTAAAATCAATTCTTCTCATATTTTTTCTGAATTTTATTTACGGTTTTTTCGGATGCAGGAAATGTAAAATGAGGACCTTTCTCTTTCCCACTAAATACATTTATATGAGCTCCATTTTTTTTATCGTACTCAACTCTAAAACCGCTATTTTTCCCATCAGCATTTTTACCTTTCATTCCTACTGCCTTACCTTCTGTTGCTTTAACCCCTCCAATATTAGGTTCAGTTGCTTTAAAACCTTTTTCGTCTAACCACTTAACAGCTTTGTTTCTTGCTTGGTTAAAATCCTTTGAAGCATCAATAGCATCATCAATTTTATCGACTACTCCTCCAACTACTCTTTTAGCTGCACTACCACTAATCCCTGGCAAAATGGCTCCGCCTGCTGCTGCCCACTTATCGGCTGTTGTTGCCTTGCTACCATCTATATTGATCGCATTTCCTCTCCTGGTTACTGTGGTAACTAAGACAGTGGCATCGTTAACATCTGTATAACTTAATATAGTGGCAAGGCCCCCTTCAACTCTTTGTAATAAACCTCTACCATAACTTTTTGCTGCATCCCATTGTGATTTTGCCTCGGTTAAAAGCATCCCACCAGGATCACCACAACAAGGCTCGTCCAATGCACCTGTAGGATCAATACGGTTTATG
>CAZJJR010000492.1:0-1712 GCA_964546365.1 uncultured bacterium
GTTCTGATTTGAAAATTAAAAACAGTAAAAGTTTGATAATGTTTAAAAATTATTTTCAAATTAGGCCGCCTACCACAAGAATGGAAACTAGCAATAATTACGCCAATTTTTAAAGGTAAAGGAGATCCTATGGACTGTAAAAATTACCGTCCGGTTAGTTTGACAAATGTTGCCTGTAAATTATTAGAATATATTGTTCGTTTTCAATTGCTCGACTATCTGCTTGGTATTACAAGCAACGATCCGCTAACAGCAGAAGCACTATTATCTTCTGAACAACATGGTTTCTTACCTGATCGATCTACACAAACACAACTACTAGATTCTACTCTCCTTTGGACTAAAGCTTTGAATAATACTAATGGACGAGTTGATATTATTTATACCGATTTAGCAAAAGCTTTTGACTCGGTTTCCCACAAAAAACTTTTATTTAAAATGAGAAGATTTGGTATAGGTGGGAATCTGATTCGCTGGTTTCAGAATTTTTTGTCGGATCGATATCAATCCGTTAGAGTTGGCAATAGCGTTAGTGTCGCCAAAGCAGTTCTTTCTGGTGTCCCACAGGGAACATTATTGGGCCCAATTTTATTTCTTATAATTATTAATGGAGTTGACTCTGTTGTTACCCCTGGTACACATATCAAATTGTACGCAGATGATGCTAAAATTTTTCGCGAAATTAAATATCGATCAGATTGTGATATCTTACAAAATGATTTGAATACAGTTGTTCAATTTTTAACTGACTGGCAATTAAAAATTAATATTGACAAGTGCTCCTCATTAAAACTAATGAGATCAAGATGCAGTAAAAATTTCGCATACGATTACAACATCAACGGAGTGACTATTAAAAATTCATCTTGTGAGCGAGACCTAGGTGTCTATGTAAGTACGCATCCAATACATGGTCTTGCTTTCTCAAAACATATTTCGATTACTTGCGCTAAAGCACGTCGAATGTGCTTCTTAATAAATCGATTTTTTACAAATAGAAATCCAAATTTTCAAATGCGCCTGTTCAACGTTTACGTACGCCCAATACTAGAATATATCTCTCCCGTCTGGAATCCTTTCCTAATTAAAGATATTGACGCGTTAGAAAGTGTTCAACGTTCGTTTACGAAACATCTCAATGGTATGCAACATTTCTCTTACCAAAAAAGACTTAAATTATTGAATGCAGAGATGCTTGAAATTCGCCGAATTAGAGCTGATTTAATGGAAGTTTACAAAGTTTTCCATCGTCTTGATTGCCTACGTTTTGATAATTTCTTTCAACGATCAACTAGAAATGTTAGACATGGGCACTCCGAAAATTTATTAGTGCAGCGTACCGATAAGGAAGTTTTTAAAAACTTTTGGTCAAATCGTACAATTAAGATTTGGAATTCATTACCGACGGAAGTTGTGCTTGCCGAAAGTACTGCAATATTTAAAAAACGACTGCTTAAATGTAACTTGACTATGTTTTTAAAGGGGTCGATACGTTTGGAACTTGAGAATTAGCTCATTTTCCGTTTTTCGACTCCTCCACTATTTTTTGATTTATATACTAATAGACCTATTTAAACGTGATTTGATTGTGGGAAATAAATTACATTACATTACATTACATATTACATTTCTTACTCTTTAAAACTTTAGTGCCCCAAGATATCGCCGATCCGTAGCAAGAGTTTCGCAAATTCAACAAGAGCGAAGAGAAA
>CAZJJR010000493.1:0-1649 GCA_964546365.1 uncultured bacterium
CTTTCTCTTTACTTTCACATTCCTTTCTGCCAAAGCGCTTGTTATTTTTGTGGTTGTAATGTCGTAGTTTCTAACAATAAAAATATTGCCATTCCTTATTTAGAACATCTATATCAAGAAATTAAGCAGACATCCCAATTAATTAATCGGGATAAAAAAGTAATTCAACTCCACTGGGGCGGGGGAACGCCTAACTACCTCACTTTGCCACAAGTCGAATTACTTTGGGAAAACATCAACGAAAATTTTCCATTAGATTCACAAGCCGAAGTTTCTATCGAAATTAATCCCCGCTATGTAGACAGAAATTATATTTTCTTTCTCCGTTCCCTTGGGTTTAATCGAATTAGTTTTGGCATTCAAGATTTTAACCCTAGAGTGCAAGAAGCGGTAAACCGAGTTCAACCAGAGAAGTTGCTGTTTGATGTAATGAGTTGGATTAAGGAAGCGGGTTTTGAAAGCGTAAACGTCGATTTGATTTATGGTTTACCTTATCAAAATTTGTCAACATTTGAAGACACAGTAAGAAAGACGATCGAATTAGATCCCGATCGCATCGCTGTTTTCAATTTCGCTTACGTACCTTGGATGAAAGCAGCGCAAAAAAATATTGCTGTGGAAACTTTGCCGCCGCCTCAAGAAAAGCTAGAAATCCTCAAAATGACTATTCAAGAACTTACCGATCGTGGTTATGTCTATATAGGAATGGATCATTTTGCAAAACCGAATGATGAATTAGCGATCGCGCAACGAAATCGCACCCTCAAACGCAATTTCCAAGGCTATACTACTCAACCAGAAACGGAATTGTTTGCTTTTGGCGCAACATCCATCAGTATGCTAAACGATGCTTATGCCCAAAACCACAAGCACTTAAAAGATTATTACAAAGCTGTTAATGCTGGTATTTTACCAATTAGTAAAGGTGTCAAATTAAGTCGTGCTGACATTCTTCGGCGAGATGTCATCATGAGAATTATGTCGCACTTTGAATTACACAAAGAAGAAATCGAAGAAAAGTATTACATCGATTTTGATGACTATTTTTATCCGGAACTAGAAGCATTAAAACCTCTAGAAGAAGATGGATTGATTAAAATAACTCCCCATACAATTATCGTCACTGAAATTGGTAGGCTTTTAGTCAGAAATATTGCAATGGAGTTCGATACTCACATGGAAACTCGCACGGAAAAAAGGCTTTCCAGAACTATTTAATTTGGTTCGTAGTAATGAATTCAGTCCTTTCTGATAGATGAATAAGGACTAAAGTCCTTACTACAAACAAATACAATCGGCATCATTGTCAACAAAACTTGAGAAACCCGATTTCTAGCCCAAGTGCAAGATCTGAGGCAAGAAATTTGGTAATATGTGGTGCGTTACACTGCGTTAACGCACCCTACTATTTAGCAAAACATAACAATCATGGCTTATTTCTGGTATAAAACATTTCACTTAGTTGGGATTGTCGTGTGGTTCTCTGGGTTATTTTACCTAGTACGCTTGTTTGTTTACCACGCTGAAGCAAAAGACAAACCAGAACCAGCTTCTACCATTCTCAAGCAGCAATATGAGTTGATGGAAAGACGCCTTTACAATTTTATTACCACGCCGGGATTGATTTTGACGGCGGCATTGGCGATCGC
>CAZJJR010000494.1:0-1595 GCA_964546365.1 uncultured bacterium
CGTCTTTTAATCAACGAGGAACAATTACCCGTGATGGGAAGAACCGCTCAAGGGATTCAAGGAATTCGATTGCGACGTTCCGAGGATTTGGTAGGTGCTGCTACACCGCTTCGAGACCAAAATATTTTCATAATTTCTCGGTTGGGATATGCTAAACGCTTACCAGTTAGCGCGATGCCTTTGGCTCAATTGGGTAATATTGGTACTCAAGCGCTTCAATTTACCAGTCAGTCTGATGCTTTGGCAGGGATGATATTAGCTATTCCGAAGTCTGAGGTTATGTTAGTAACTAGTAACCAAAGAACTCTCAAAGTAGCTGTGGATAAAGTGAAGTTCTGGGGGAAAGATGGAACTGGCGATCGCATCGTTCAACTCGAACCAGAAGAAACCATAATTAGCATTATTAATTGATATTTGGTAATGGGTAGTGGGATTATTTTCCATTACTCATTCCCGGCTTCAATGAAATAATGCGGCAACTTTCCTTATTAAAACAATGCGTATTCTTGCCATTGGTGATATTCACGGTTGCTCGATCGCTTTCGATACGCTCTTAGCTGCGCTAGAACTAAAAGTAGAAGATAAAATTATTACTATTGGTGACTACGTAGATTATGGCCCAGATGCGAAAGGTGTAATTGATAGATTGATTGGTTTATACGATCGAGGTCAATTAATCCCACTCCGAGGAAATCACGAACAAATCTTGCTTAACTCTCGTTCTGATGGCAAATTATCTCCTTGGTTAGATTGGGGCGGAAAAGCAACTCTAGCTTCTTATTCTCGATCCGAAGATGGCGGAAACTTAAAGGAAATTCCCGATCGCCATTGGGATTTTCTAGAAAATAAATGTGTAAATTGGTACGAAACGGACACTCACTTTTTCGTACACGCCGAAGCAGATCCCGATTTACCCCTAGCCGAACAACCGGAATATATATTGTTTTGGGGATTTAGCGATCG
Source organism: uncultured bacterium (assembly GCA_964546365.1). Lineage (GTDB taxonomy): Bacteria > Cyanobacteriota > Cyanobacteriia > Cyanobacteriales > Aerosakkonemataceae > DATNQN01. The sequence continues at coordinate 964 of CAZJJR010000494.1, forward strand.
ACCATTGCCGCATTTTTCTGGCAAAACCATGATTTACGGACACCATACTCAAGAAAATGGTTTACCCCTCAATCTCGGTCACGCTATTGGTATTGATACTTGGGCTTACGGAAATGGTTGGTTAACTTGTTTAGATGTAATCAGCGGAAAAGTTTGGCAAGCTAATCAAGCAGGTCAAAAAAGGGTTTTCTGGCTCAATCAAATTTAAAAGCAAAAAGCAGATATCTATCAATTTTCAATGTTGATAAATATCTGCTTTTTGTCAGTAATTATAATTCAATGAAAACTGACCGATACCGTAGGCGCAAAGCCCTGCGCCCGTAAATCAGTACCTTGAATTACGATTTTACGACCATTTGGCGAACCATCAAAAACTATTTGAAAAAATTGTTCGGTGCGACTAGTTAAAGTAGTATTTTCCGTCAACCCTTTCTCAGTAAAAGCTTGACGATAAAACGCAACCAATTCATCAAAACTGAGATTAGTTTCAAAAAGTATATCTATTTCGCCCTCAACAATTTTAGAAGGAGATTCTCTATAATTTTGAGCATTTGGCGGGACGGGAAATACGGTGTAGCGAGATGCAGTTGCTTGCATAGTATTACCACTATTATTGCTAATATCGGTTATTG
>CAZJJR010000495.1:0-1585 GCA_964546365.1 uncultured bacterium
GACTATACCCCAAAGAAATACAAATCAGCCTGAAGTTACTCAAAACTTGGATTTAGCTACTGTTATGAAAGCAGCGCAAGCTCTTTCGGGGGAGATTGTTTTAAGCAAGCTGCTAACAAATTTAATGCAAATTCTGTTTGAAAATGCGGGGGCAGAAACAGGGACATTAATTTTAGAAAAAGCTGGAAAACTCCTAATTGAAGCAACTGGGCGGATTAATCAAGATGAAATTATCGTGCAACAATCCATTCCTTTAGAAGAGAGCCAACTACCACTGTCAATTATTAATTATGTTCGACAAACCCAGAAAAACGTAGTTTTAAATAACGCAACTGATGAGGGGATTTTTGCCACAGATAGTTACATTCTGAAACATCAACCAAAATCCGTTTTATGCGTACCGATCGTCCATCAAGGTAAGCTAATTGGTATTCTTTATCTAGAAAATAATTTAACCACAGGTGCTTTTACAGCAGAGCGAGTTGAAGTTTTACAACTTTTATCTGCTCAGGCTGCCATCTCGATTGAGAATGCACGGCTGTATCAAGATTTAGCAACTGCTAATGCTGACTTGAAACAATCTCACGAACAATTAGAGGATTATAGTAAAACGTTAGAAGCAAAAGTTGGAGAGCGAACAGAGCAGTTGCGGCAAGAGGTGCGCGATCGCCAACGGGCAGAAGAAATAGCCCAGTCTGCTAACCGGGCTAAGAGCGAATTTTTGGCAAATATGAGCCATGAATTGCGTACACCGCTGAATGGCATTTTGGGATATACCCAAATTCTTCAGAAAGATCGATCGCTATCCGAGCAGCAAAAAAACCGCATCAACACCATCCATCAATGCGGGGAACATTTGTTAATGCTGATTAACGATGTTTTAGATCTCTCTAAAATTGAAGCTCGCAAGATGGAACTATATCCGAGAAAGTTTCATCTTGATGAATTTTTACGAAGCATTGCAGAGATTTGCAAAGTTAAAGCAGAACAAAAAGGAATTTCGCTGGCGTATCAAACCCTCTCCCCACTGCCTAGAATGGTTTGGGCAGATGATAAACGTTTGCGCCAGGTTTTGCTGAATCTGCTGGGTAATGCCATCAAGTTTACTGAAACGGGCGCGATCGCTTTTAAAGTAGGCTATCACCAAGAGAAGATTCGCTTTCAAATTGAAGACTCCGGGATTGGTATTGACTGCGATCGGCTTGAGGAAATTTTTCAGCCATTTCAACAAGTCGGCGAAGATAGCCGCAAGATCGAAGGAACTGGGTTAGGACTGTCGATCAGTCGTCAACTTGTTGAGATTATGGGCGGAACTCTTCAGGTTAAGAGCATCTTAGGAGAAGGTAGTACTTTCTGGTTTGATTTAGATCTGCCAGAAACTTCTTTATCAACTGATGCTGCGAATTCGTCAAAACGCACAATTTTAGGAGTTAAAGGCAAAAAGCGGAAAATTTTAGTTGTAGACGATAAATTAACAAACTGCGCCATTCTCGTCAATTTGTTAGAACCGCTCGGATTTGAGGTTTTAGAGGCTGTGGATGGTCAAGATGGACTAAATAAAGCACAAGAATTTCGACCCGATGCC